>DASZHJ010000473.1:0-5269 GCA_035938015.1 Allostellaceae bacterium | reverse complement strand
GCGGCCGGCGCCGAGATGCTGCGCTACGCCGACCTCGTGATGGATCTCGCAAGCCACCGCGTCACCCGCAACGGCGCCTCCGTGCATCTGGGGCCCACCGAGTTTCGGCTGCTGCGCGTGCTGTTGGAGCGGCCTGGCCGGGTGTTCTCGCGCGAGCAGCTGCTGGATGCGGTCTGGGGCCGCGAATCCGAGATCGAGCCGCGCACCGTCGATGTGCACATCCGCCGACTGCGCAAGGCGCTCAACGAGGACGGCCGCCGCGACCTGATCCGCACCGTCCGCGCCGCCGGCTACGCCGTCGATCAAACGGGACGGTAGACCGAGGGCCGCTACCGCGGGCTGGTGCTGTAGGGCGCTTCCTGGCGGTAGTAAGGCGCCGGGACCGGCGGGCGGGGCCTCGCGCCGAAGAGGCGCTCGAGCCAGCTCGGACCCGAAGGCGCTCGCTGCGCGGCCACCGGCACCGGCGTCACTGTCGCCGCCATCAGCGCGGGCGCCGTGTTGAGCGGCTTCACCGGCTGGCCCCGCGTCGCCTCGACCATGAAGGCGTGCCAGGTGCGCGCCGGCAGCGTGCCGCCGGTCACGTTCTTCATGGGCGCGTTGTCGTCGTTGCCGAGCCAGACACCGGTCACGAGATCGGCGGTGAAGCCCTCGAACCAGGCGTCGCGGTAGTCCTGGGTGGTGCCGGTCTTGCCGGCGATCGGCCGGCCGATCTGCGCGCCGCGTCCGGTGCCGTGATCGACCACGCCGACCAGGAGCTCCGTCATCTCTGCGGCGATCTCGGGCGCGATGACGCGGCCGGGTCCCGAGCCCGTACGGCGATAGATGACGGTGCCCTCCTTGTCCTTGATCTCGGCGATGCCATAGGGCCAGGCGCCGTCGCCGCCGCTCGCGAAGGCGGCGTAGGCGCCGGTCAGCTCCATCAGCGAGACCTCCGCGGTGCCGAGCGCCAGGCTCACGTCGCGGTTCAATTCGCTGGTGATGCCGAGCCGGTGGGCGGTCGCGATCACGGCGTCGACGCCGACGCGCTGCTCCACTTGCACCGCCACCGTGTTGAGCGAGTGCGCCACCGCGTCCGCGACGCTCACGTCGCCCATATATTTGTTGCCGTAGTTGTGCGGCTGATAATTGCCGATCCGGATCGGCGCGTCGACGAACCGGTCCTGCGGCGTGATCCCGTGCTCGAGCGCGGCCAGATAAACGAAGGGCTTGAAGGACGAGCCCGGCTGGCGCAGCGCCTGGGTCGCGCGATTGAATTGGCTGTCGACGTAATCGCGGCCGCCCACGAGCGCGCGCACGGCGCCGTCGGGTGCCATGGCGACCAGCGCGCCTTGGCTCACGTCCGACTTCTCGCCGTCCTGGTCGAGCGTCTGGGCGATGGCGCGCTCCGCGGCGTCCTGCAGCTTGGGATCGAGCGTCGAGGTGACCGTGAGATCGCGATTGCCGAGCCCGGTGAAGCTGGCGACCTGCTCCTCGACCCAGTCCGCGAAATACCGGCTGCCCGCGCGCACCGGCACCACGCGGGCGAGCTGGCTCTTCTGGCTCTCGGCCGCGGCCATTTGCGTGTCCGTGATGAAGCCCGCGGCGACCATGTTCTCGAGCACCTGCTGCGCGCGCGCGGCGGAGCGCGTGCGGTCACCCGCCGGGCTGAAGCGCGTGGGCGCTCGCAAGAGGCCCGCGATCACCGCCGCCTCGTAGAGCGTCACGTCGCGCGCTGACTTGTCGAAATAGCGTCGCGCCGCGGCGTCGACGCCATAGGTACCGGCGCCCAGATAGACGCGGTTCAGATAGATCTCCAGGATCTGGTCCTTGGTGAAGCGGTGCTCCAGCCAGAGCGCGAGCAGCATCTCCTGGATCTTGCGGCTGAAGGTCCGCTCGGGCTTCAGGAACAGGTTCTTCGCGAGCTGTTGGGAGATCGTGCTGCCGCCCTGCACCACGTGGCCCGCCCTGAGGTTCGCCACGGTGGCGCGCAGAAGCCCGATGGGATCGACGCCGAAGTGATAATAGAACCGCCGGTCCTCGGTCGCGATCACCGCTTGCGGCAGGTACTTCGACATTTCCTTGATGTGGATCGCCTCGCCGAAGAGGTCGCCGTATGTCGCGATGAGCGAGCCGTCGAGGGCGAGCACGGTGATGCTGGGCCGGCGCTCCGCAACCGTGAGGTCGGCGGTGCTGGGCAGCGTCAGCGCGAAATATCCCAGCATCAGCGCCAGCAGGACGACGCCCCAGAGCCCCGCGATCAGGCCGCCACGCAGGATGATGCGCGGGATCGAGCGGCCGCCTGTCTTGGCCGGGCGCGGCTTGCGCGCGCGCGGCTCCGCCGCCGGCTTGCGCGGGCGGTCGTTGGGGTCGACGTGGAGATCTCTCGGGCTGCGTCCGGGCATGGGCAAGAACGCGGCGCTTCTAGCACAGTTGCGCGCCTTGCGGCAGGGGTGACGACGTGTCCATGTCACGCGCCGCGCCTTAGAAATGCCATAGTCAATCCCGGAAACTCCGGATGATCCCAGGTGCTTACGATCATAATCGGCGTTTGGTGGATGCGCTGACTACGCGAGGACTTTGCCCAGCCGGATACGGTCGGCGCCGCGCCCTTCGATGAGGATGTAGTTCCTCGCCACGGCTTCCAGTCGGAAACCCGCCGCCTCCGCGAAGGCGGCCCCTCGAAGGTTGTGGGCCTGCACCGCGCCGGTGAGGCGGCGCGTGCCGCGCTGGCGCGCCCAGGCCTCGACCTCACTCCAGAGCCGGCGGCCGATGCCGAGGCCCGAGGCCTCGCGGAGCACGTTCACGGAGGCGAAACCGTCGTGACGCGAGCGCGACCAGGGGTCGAGCCAGACGCCGGCGTGCCCGACCATGCGCTCCCGGCCCGGCTCGCCCACGAAGGCGCCGCACACGACGTGCTGGGGATTCGCGACGCTGCTCGCGATCTCCTTCTGGATCTGCGCGACGGACGCCACCTCGTGCGGTTGCTTCGCGAAGACCGGTGCTTGGCCAAGGATGGCGCGCTCCCAAGCCTGCGCCCGCGCCGCGTCGCCGGTCTCAACCGCGCGGATGGTGACGGGGCCGGTGGGCGCGTGCGCCGTGGGCGGCCGCAGCGCGAGCGGCGCCCAGCGCGGCTCGAGCTCGGCGGTCAGCGGCCGGCTCATCCAGTAGTGGTCGCGCCAGGTCTCTCCGATCAGCGCGGCATCGGGAACCCGGCCCTCGATCTCGAAGCCGCAACGGCGATAGAGCGCCAGCGCGCGCGCGTTGGCGACGTCGACGCGAAGCTCCAGGCGGCGCGCCTCCTGCGCGCGCGCCCAGGACTCGAGCGCCTCGAACAACCGCGGTCCGATCCCGCGGCCGCGTTGCGCCTCCCGGACGCCGATATGGGCCACATAGACGATACCGCGCGTGCGCGCGAACCCGCCGGGAAAGGCGCCGAGGAATCCCACCATCTCCTGGGATTCGATCGCGATGAAATAGACGCCGGTGCGGCGCTCGCGCATCTCCCGCAAGCCCTGCTCCGGGCGCTCGGCCCAGTGCGGGCGGTCCTCGGACGTACCGAGGAACTCGGTCTCCTCGTTGATCGCCATGATGACATCGACGAGAGCCGGGCCGTCCGCGGGCAGCGCCTCGCGGACCCTCACCGCATCCGTCCTTACGTCGGCCATCGCACACTCCATCCTGCAGCAGCACTGAAACGATCCGGGAAAGCAAAGGCCCCGCCGGGGTGCCGGCGGGGCCTTGCGAAATCTCGCGGATGTCGCTGCTGTCAGCGCATGCGCAACTCGCCGGGCCCGCCGGTGCCGGTGGGGCTGTCGAAAGCGATGCACTGGGCTGTGATCATGCCTGCCTTCTAGAGAGCGGCGCGGGCGTTGTCAATTGCAGCCGGCGCCAGCACGCCCAGAACAGCGCCACCAACACCAGCGGCATGGTTGGCAGATGCGCGTAGCGCGCGAGGCTCGTCCCGATCATGGGCGCGAGCCACGCGATCGCCAGCAGGGTGCGCATCCCCGGCATCCAACCGGCGCCGAGCCCGTCCGCCGCCAGGATCGCGATTGGTATCGCCAGCAGCACGAGGTCGTAATCATAGAGTGCGGGCACGGCGATCGTCGTTCCGATCACGGCGAGCGCGGCGCGTAGCTCCAGGCTGCCGCCCTGCCGCCAGGCTTGGATGCCGAGCGCAGCGACGGCGAGTGCCGCGATTGCCTGGAGGCCGCTCGCGAGGGTCGCGCTCGCGCCGAGGAGCCGCGCCGCGGCGAACACGCTCGCCATCTTGTCCCATGGCAGCACACCGGAGCGCAGATAATCGCCGGCAAGCGGCAAGTGGTCCCAGAACGCCTGCCAGCTCTCGGCACCGAAGGCGAGCCAGGCCACCAGCGCGAAGATCAGCGCCGAGAGCGCGGCCATGCCGATCACCCGCCAATAGCCGCCGGCCGCGAGGACCAACGGCAGCAGGATCCCGAGATGGGGCTTGTAGGTGAGAAGGCCCAGGAGCACGCCGGCCGTGATCGGCCGCGTCTCCAACAGGATGAGGCCGCCGCCCAGCAGAGCCGTGGAGAGGAAGCCGTTCTGCCCGCCGAGCGCGTTCACGAGCACGGCGGTGAAGGCGAGGGCCGCGAGGAGGGCGCGCCGATCCGGCAGGATCGCGTGCACGAGCCAAAGATAGAGCGCGAGCGTCGTGCCCATGAAGAGCAGGAACGCCACGGAATACGGCAGCAGCGCCAGGGGCAGGATCAGCAGCGCGAAGGTGGGCGGGTATTGCCAGGGCACGACTTGCCCGGCGGCCGCGGGAACGATTGCCTGCTCAGCCGCGGCCATGCGCGGGATGTCGTAGGCCTCCGCCAGCCGTCCCTGTAGCGCGAGATCCGAGGCGGCGTAGAAATTTATGAAATCGGCGCCGAGCGGCTTGCCCGCGGGGTCGAGAAAATCGCGGCTAAGGGCCACCCAAAGAACCGCCATCAGCACGTAGATCGCGAGCACCAGGCTGGAATAGCCGGCAACACGCTCGGCGGTGATCCAACGCTCGGGGATCACCGTCGCAGCCGCGCGCGGGCCGAGGGACTCAGGAAGCGGATTGCGGAAGCAAGCGCAGGCTGACCGCGGGCGGGCAGCGATGCCAGACCTCGACCGGGCTCTGCTGCGCGCTTTGCGCGTCGGCCGCCATGGCGAGGCGCACCGTATTTTCGTTGAGGAGCGCCAAGTAAACCGTCTGGCCCGCGCCGGGATCGGAGGTCGGCACCTGATAGGTGAAGTAATGGCGGCTGTAGTTGCCTTGCGTGGCGGTGCCCGCGGG
>DASZHJ010000472.1:0-13084 GCA_035938015.1 Allostellaceae bacterium | reverse complement strand
GTAGCGGGCGTCGGGATGGGTGAAGACATGGCGGATCTCCCTTCGGGTTGTGCGCCCCGGGGCTGGGCTCGGCGGCGTTCTACACCGCAATACCTGCCATCCAGTGTCAGGAATTTCTGGTATCCTCGCATCGATGCGCGCAAGCCGGCTGCTGGCGATCCTGATGCTGCTCCAGACCCGCGGCCGGATGACTGCGGAGGCGCTGGCGTCGGAGTTCGAGGTATCCGTCCGCACGATCTACCGCGACGTCGACCAGCTGAGCGCCGCTGATGTGCCGGTCTACGCCGACCGCGGCCCGAATGGCGGTTTCGCGCTGCTGGACGGGTACCGCACCAAGCTCACGGGCTTGACGCCCGCCGAGGCGGAGACGCTGTTCCTCGCGGGATTGCCGGGGCCGGCGGCAGAGCTCGGGCTCGGCGGCGTATTGGCGGCGGCGCAATTGAAGCTGACCGCGGCGCTGCCGGAGCGCGCGCGCGCCTCCGCCCGCCGCATCGCCGAGCGCGTTCATCTCGATCCCGTCGGCTGGTTCCGAAGCGCAGAGGAGGCACGCCTGTTGCCGGCAATCGCGCAAGCCGTGTGGGACGAGACGTGTCTCGACAGCCGCTACAGAATGGGTGCGGGCTCGGTCTCGCGCAGGCTGAAACCGCTCGGGCTCGTGCTGAAGGCGGGCGTCTGGTACCTGGTGGCACAGGTGGGAGAGCAGACGCGCACCTATCGTGTCTCACACATGCTCGAGGCGACGCCAAGCGCGGAGCGGTTCGCCCGGCCGAGGGATTTCGATCTCGCGGTGGCTTGGGCGGTCGCGGCGCGGGCCTATGAGCGCGGCGTCTATCGCGACAAGGCCGTGCTCCGCGCGTCGCCCGCGGGAATCCGGCGCCTCGAGCTCATGGGTGCACCGGTCGCTCGGGCCGCGGCGGAGACGGCAGGACCGCCGGACAGCAAGGGCGGGCGACGCGTGACGATCCCGATCGAGTCTGTCGAGCAGGCCGCGACGGATCTCATCCGCCTCGGGACGGAGATCGAGGTGCTTGAGCCCGCGGCGTTGCGGAGGCGGATTGCCGATCTGGCGCGGGCAGTGACACGCGTCTATGGTGCACCGATGAGAATATCGTCGAGGCGGCGCGCCTAGGAAGCGAGATGTCCGGCCCGATCAAAGCGCGCCCGTTCGATTTTCCTTGCGATGGAAAGCTGGATCCTGCGCGGCTGGCGCTGCTGGTGATCGATCTGCAGATCGATTTCGTCTCGGCGGAGGGATATCTGGCGAAGCGCGGCTACGACGTGTCGCCGGTGCGCGCGATCCTGCCGGCCGTGCGCGGGGTGATCGAGGCGGTGCGCCGCGCGGGCGGTCTCGTCGTCTATACGCGCCAGGGCTATCGTGCCGATCTCGCGGACATGACGCCCTATGAGCGGTTTCGCCGCCGGCGCGGCGGCCTCGATGGCACGGGCGTGCTGGTCCGGGGCTCGCCGGGATTCGAGATCGTGCCGGAGCTGCCGGTCGATCCCGCGGACGTAATCGTCGACAAGACCGCGAACGGCGCCTTCACCTACACCGACCTCGAGCAGGTCCTGCGCGTGCGCGAGATCGAGCATCTGCTGTTCTCGGGATGCACCACGGACGTCTGTGTCCACAGTACGCTGCGCGAGGCCCACGACCGGAACTTCCAATGCCTTCTCATCGAGGATGCTTGCGCCAGCGGCGACGCCTACGCTCACGCCGCCGCGGTTCACATGGTGACGGTGGAGGACGGCGTCTTCGGCGCGGTCGCGACTGCGGTCGATGTCATCAAGGGGCTGAACGGTCCCGAAGGGTAACGCTTTTCATCGCGGCGTCCGCTGGCTTAATCTGGTCGGGTGTCCGACCCGCGCTCCTCCCCGCAAAGCGTCGCCCCTACCGTGCCCGACATCATCGTGATCGGATCGGGGGCGGCGGCATTGTCGGCGGCGCTGGCGGCGCGGAAGGGGGGCGCCTCCGTGCTGATCCTCGAGAAGAGCGAGAAGGTCGGCGGCACCAGCGCCATGTCGGGCGCCGGCACCTGGATCCCCTGCAATCACCACGCGCGCGCGGCTGGCCTCTCGGACAGTCCCGAGGAAGTGCTGACCTATCTGCGCGCGGCCTCGGCGCCGGGATGGGAGCAGACCGAGGACCACCTCTGGCAGGCCTTCGTCGAGAACGCGCCCAAGATGCTGGAGTTCGTGGAGGCCAATACACCGCTCCGCTTCGCGCTGGTGCAGGAGCCCGACCCCCAAGCGGAGAAGCCCGGTGGCAAGAAGGTCGGGCGCATGCTCTCGCCGCGGCCGCTGAGCCGGCGTCTGCTCGGCCCGCTGGCGCGGAAGCTGCGGCGCTCTACCCTGCCGCACCGGTTCACCTACCAGGAGATGGTGGGCAACGATCCCTATGGCGCGCCGGTGAGCGCGGTGCTCCGCCACCTGCCGCAGCTCCTCCACCGCCTCGTCACCGACAGCGCGGGCCAAGGCAACGCGCTGATGATCGGCATGATCAAGGGCGCGCTCGATGCCGGCTGCCGGCTGGAGCTGGAGTCGCGGGTCACCGAGCTCGTGGTCGACCCCACGAGCGGCCGGGTCGAGGGCGTCGAGGTCGAGCGGAACGGCAAGCGCGAGCGTCTCGCCGCGCGGCGCGGCGTGGTGCTGGCAACCGGCGGCTTCGAGTGGGACACCGAGCTCTTCAAGAAGAATTTCCCGGGTCCGCTCGGCTGGCGTGGCAGCCCGCCCACCAATACCGGAGACGGTCAGAAGATGGCGGCAAAGATCGGCGCCGCCCTCGGGCATATGGATCAGGCCAATATCTATCCTGTCCTCCCGACCCGCTACGAGGGCAAGCAGCACGGCATGCCTGCCCTCTACCAAGCACATCCGCATGCGATCGTGGTCGACCGCGACGGACGTCGCTTCGTCAGCGAATACGACTACAACATCGGCGAGGCGCTCGATCGCCGCGACCCCGCCACTGGGGAGCCGCTGCATCTGCCGTGCTGGGTGATCGCCGACGCGCGTTTCCTCAAGGCGCCGCTGCTCTTCCGCTGGTACGCCCACTACGAGAAGGGCTGGATCCGCAAGGCGCCGAGCCTCGAGGCGCTCGCCGCCACGATCGGCGTCCCCGCCAACGCACTCGAGGCGACGGTCGAGCGCTTCAACGGCTTCGCGCGCGCCGGTCGCGACGAGGACTTCCATCGGGGCGAGAGCGTGTGGGAGCGCTACAAGGGCCATGTGAAAGCCCATGGCGCCGACGGCGCCGGCAACCCGACCCTCGGCGGCCTCTCTGAGGCGCCGTTCGTCGCGGTACCGCTCAACCGCTCGACGGTCGGCACCAAGGGCGGCGCGCGCACCAACGAGCGCGGCCAGGTGCTGCGCCCCGATGGCAGCATCATTCCGGGCCTCTATTGCGCGGGGAACGCCATGGCAAACCCGATCGGCACCCGCGCCGTCGGCTCCGGCACAACGATCGGCCCGTGCCTCACCTGGGGCTACATCTGCGGTAACAACCTGCTGCGGGAAAATCGCTGAGCTAACCGTTTTCATCATCGCCCAGCTGCGTCTCGGCAAACGTGGCGGCCCTGCCCTGAGAAACCGAAGCCGCGACCGGCCCATCGAGGGTTGTGCAAATCGTCATGGGGCCGGACATCGCATGCCATGGTGAACCGCGACCCCGCCTGCAGCGGTAGTCGTTGCTAGTAGCCTCCAGCACCTTCTGCTATCGTTCTCGCCTCATGGGTGCAGGGGGGCAACATGAGTTCTAAAATCCGATTTTCTGTCCTTCTCATGGCTGCGCTATTCATTAGCGGCTGCGCCTGGACACCACACTCGGTCGATCTTCAGCCTCAAGTGGGCGTGGCCCAAAGCTCCGTCGGTGCCAGCACGCGTCTCTACATGCGCTTCGTCGACGAGCGAGACGATATGATCGTCGGTCACCGAGCCGTGGGCCAAGACGGGGCCAAGATCACGGCGGAACAACTGCCGAGCGTGGTCGAGGCGCGGCTCCGCGAGGGCGAGACTAGTAAGGGCTACACGCTGGTTCCATCGCAGGAGGGATCAGACGCATCCGTCATCTTCCGGCTGCGTTCGTTCAAACTAGGTATTGAGCGGGGTTTTTGGTCCGGCGGGCAGAATGTGGCCGCGGCATTGAGCGTCGACGCACGCCGCGCATCCAAAGATTACAGCAACGTCTATCGTCACGAATCCGAGAAGCGGATTCAGGTCATTCCCGACGGTCACGAGATCGATCAGGTGATGACGGCCGCTCTGTCCGAAATTTTGAGTAAAGCCCTATCCGACGGCAACTTGGACCTCTTCCTCACCGGCAAGAGCTTGACATCGGACAGCGACACCACCCCAACGCTCTAATCGCGCGCATCATCTCCTCAATCGATTCTAACGACCGATCTAGTCGCGCGCCACCCGTCGCAGCAGCTCGATCAAACGCCCCTGCTCCTCCGCCGAGAGGTCACGCGCAATCGCGCGCTCGTGGGCGCGGACGCGCTCTGTGAGACGCCGGAGTGTGGTCTTCCCGCTGTCGCTGAGATGCAGGGCGTGGGAACGCCGGTCATTGGGCGCCGGCTGGCGCGCCACCAGCCCGCGCGCTTCCAACCGGTCAATCACCGCGACTACGGTCGAGCGGTCGATGCCGAGCGCGTTGCCGAGTTGAGTCTGGCTCAAGCCGGGATTGGCGTCGATCACCACGAGCACTCCGAACTGTCCGGGCGTCAGCTCGGAGGCGCCGACCATCTCCGTGAAATTCTGGAACACCGCGACTTGCGCGCGGCGCAGATTGTAGCCAAGCAGGGTCGTCAGCAATCCGAGCGAGATCTCGGTGTACCGATCTCCGCCTGACGGCTTGTCGCTCGGCACTTCGCATCCCCGATAATGCGGCGGACGGATTGTCGCCGCGGCGGCGCGAGGATGCGATAGAGTCCCGCGAGCTTACAAGGCGCATTCGATGAGCTTGCGTTTTCTCTCGCTGAGCGATGCTGCCGATCGCTTCGAGGTCGAGACGTCCGATGGCGCGCGCTTGGTCGTCTATGAGGCCGGCGGCCCTCGCTGGGTGCCCGCGCTCCTCGTGGGACACGCCAATGGCCTCGCGGCTGGATCCTATGGACCATGGCTGCGCGACCTCGCGCGGGATTTTCGCGTCTTCGCCTTTGACGCCCGCGGGCATGGGGGCTCGTCCTGGCCCGACGGTCCGCTCGAATCCGTATTCGCGGTGGATCGTCTGGCCGACGATCTCGCGGAGATCGTCGCCGGGTTGCGCGCTCGTCTCGGCGGCACGCCGCTGCATTTCGCGGGACATTCGCTCGCAGCGGCGGCGGCGGTCCGGCTTGCGGTGCGTGGGGCGGAGCTGCCGTTCGACCGCATCACCCTTTTCGAGCCCCCGATCTTCCCTCCAAGGGACGCGCTCAATTATCCCGAGGCAATCGAGCAGCAGGAGCGCCTAATCCGCGGTGCCGGGCGGCGCCAGGCGCGCTGGGAAAGCCCGGAGGCGCTTTTCGCCTATTTGCGCAGCCGCGGCGTCTTCCGCAGCTTCGTGCCGGAAATGCTGGCAGCGCATTGCCGGGCGACCCTGAAGCCGGACGCCGCCGGAGGATGTGTCCTTTGTTGTGCGCCAGCGGTCGAAAGCGCGATCTTTGCTGTCCATAAGGATGCAGATACGTGGCAGCACCTCGCGCGAGTTCGGCAACGGCTTTACCTCGTCAGCGGCGATGCCAGCGCCCCGGACCGGGACTGGGTGAGCGGGGCCATGGCCGGAATTGTCGCGCGAATTCCGAGTGCTGACCTGGTCTCGTTGTCCGGCACTGGGCATATGATGATTTTCCAGCGACCGGATGCCTGCCGGGAGTTGCTCCTACGAGGGGTTTAATGGGCAACCGGAGCCATGCTTTTCCTGCATGCTAGATATGCTCTTGGCGCACCTGCTGTGTCGCCGATGCCGCACCAAGTTCTGGAGTCTGAAGCGGTCGGTGGACCCTCCCTCCGACTGTCCGGTACCGGTTCCCCTGCCGGATCGGACTCCCCCAACGGCGCTTCCGGTGCCCGGTCAATCCCCCCTGACCGGGCACCATGTTTTTTGGGCTTTGCCTTCTGCGATTTCTGGAACCTACCTCCCTTGTCAGCGGGCTGCGCGAGGCCATTGCGGGCTTTGTTGATTGTTGACTGCATGAACAATTTGGTGGCCAAATCATTTGTTGCGAGGTTTAGCGCCGAGCATCTTTCATGCCGTTTGCGATCACCATCCGCCAGCATGGCGGACCGATAGCCATCGAGCCGGGTGAGACGATCCTGGAGGCCGCACTGGCGCAGGGCGTGCCCTACCCGCACGGTTGCCGGTCCGGCAATTGCGGCGCCTGCAAATCGGTGCTGGAAGCAGGCGAGGTCGACCTCGCCCCTTATTCCGATTACGCGCTCACCGAGGAGGAGCGCGCGCAAGGCTTGATCCTCGCCTGTCGCGCCACGCCCTGGAGCGACGCCGCCGTCGCTTGGCTCGAGACCGACGAGGTGGTGGCGCACCCGTTGCGCCGCTTAGTCTGCCGCGTGATCACGCTCGACGACTTCACGCACGACATCAGGCGGGTCCGCCTCGAGATCGTCTCCGGCGGTCCGTTCGATTTCTCCGCCGGCCAGTACGCGGCGCTCGGCGTCTCGACCTTGCCGGCCCGCGACTTCTCCATGGCGAACCGGCCCGGCGAGCCCGTGCTCGAGTTCCATGTCCGCCACATGAGCGGCGGCGCAGCGAGCCACTACATCATGCGCACCCTCGGACTTGGCGAGACGGTTCGGGTGGAGGGACCGCTCGGCTCCGCCTGGCTGCGCGAGCATCACACCGGGCCGATCGTAGCCATCGCCGGCGGCTCCGGTCTCGCACCGATCAAGTCGATCGTGGAGACCGCGCTCTGGCACGGCGCGCGGCAGCCGATTCACCTGTACTTCGGAGTGCGCAACGAGCGCGACCTGTACCTCGAGGAGCATTTCACCGCGCTCGCCGCGAGGCACCCGAACCTGCGTTTCACGCCGGTGCTGTCGGAACCGCTTCTGCCGACGGCGCGGCGCAAGGGCTTCGTCCACGAGGCAATGGCAGCCGACATCCGCGACCTCGACGGCGCCAAGGCCTATATCGCGGGCCCTCCGGTGATGGTGGAGGCGGCGACGGCGACGCTGCTCGACGCTGGCCTACGACGGCAAGACATCCACGCCGACGCGTTCTATACCGAGGCGGACAAGCAGGCGCTGAACATGGGAGCCGGGGCATGATGGCCGCGCTCGCGGGCAGAGTGGCACTGGTGACCGGCGGCGGCCGCGGCATTGGCCGCGCCATCGCGGAGGCGCTCTACGCGGAAGGAGCCGCTGTGGTGGTCGCCGACAACGGCACGTCGATCGACGGCAGCGGCGCCGATCCGAGCGTGGCGCAAAGCGTGGCCAAGACTCTCGGCGAGCGCGCCGCCGCCTTCACCGAGAGCATCGCCAGTCCGAGCGCGGCGCAGGTCGCGGTCGAGGTCGCGGTGCGCCGGTTCGGCGGTCTCGACATCGTGGTGAACGCCGCCGCGATCCTGCGCGACGGGTTCATCTTCAAGGCGGACCCGGAAAACTGGGACGCCGTGTTGCGCACCAATCTCTCCGCTGCCTTCCACGTGCTCTCCGCGGCAACGTCCGTGCTCCGAGAGCAGGCGAAGGCAAATCGTGGCGGCAGCCCCTATGCGTGGGGCCGCATCGTCAACATCGTCTCAACCGCCGGGCTCTACGGGAACTACGGTCAGGCTGCTTATGCCAGCGCCAAGGCGGGGCTGGTGGGCCTCACCCGCGTTGTCGCGCTCGATATGGCGCGCAGCGGCGTCACGGCCAACGCGGTGGCGCCCTTCGCGGCGACCCGCGTCACAGAGACCATCAAACCCGCCAATCCCGCCCAGGCGGCCTACAAGGAGCGCGCTCTCAAGGTGCCCGCGCGAGCGGTGGGCGAGCTGGTCGCCTGGCTCGCGGGGCCGGACGCGAAGGACGTCAGCGGTCAGCTCTTCGGCGTGCGCGGGCGCGAGATCTTCCTGTTCTCCCAACCGCGTCCGGTGGCACGAGCCGTCAGCTCCGGTGCCGAGGGCCTCGGCGCCGCCATCGCGAACGCACTGAAGCCACATTACGTAGGGCCCGAGACGGACCTCGAGGCATTCAGCAGCGAGCCCTTGGTTTAGGACCCCGCCCCAAGAGGAAACGATCGTATGAGCACCACGTCGACCATGGCTCCCGTCAAGACGGTTCAGGAACTCAAGGGCGCGCCTGAGGAGTACCAGTTGGCACTGCGCAAGATCGTGCGCAGCCACGCCGTGAACGAGCTTTATGGCGCGCAGGTGTTCGACGAGCCCGCGATCGCCTTCGCGCCCACGCCCTACGCGAAGTGGCTGACCTGCCGGGTGGCGATGGAGGAGTATGGGCATCATGTGCGGTTTCGCGAGCTCGGCGAGCAAATGGGCATTCCCGCGGCAGAGATGACGCCAGCGGGCAAGCGGCCGCTGTCGATCTTCGGGTTTCCGCTCAAGACCTGGGAGGAGTTCTGCGTCATCAAGCTGCTGGCCGACCTCGCGGAGATTCTGCAGGTCGAGGATCTCCTGCAATGCTCGTTCCATCCGCTGCGCAACCTCGCGCGCATGACCATGCCCGAGGAGCGTTTTCACGCGCAGTTCGGCAAGGATTTCTGCGCCGAGCTCTGCAAGACGCCGGAAGGCCGCGCGCGCGTTCAGGATGCGATCGACCGGTATTTCCCGATGCTGCCGGCCTTCTTCGGCAAGACCGGGTCGAAGAACAACGAGCTCTACCGCAGATACGGCATCAAGCAACGGCCCAACGAGGAGATGCGCGCGGATTATCTCGCGCGCGCACGGGCTTTGGTGGAGGATTACCTCAAGCTAAGATTACCCGAGGTCGCCCCGGAAGCGGCCTGAGGAGCACTGGGAGACCGCCCATGGATGCGAGCCTGAACCGCACGCCCGAGCGCGAGGCTTTCTATCGCGAGATTTCGCCGCATAACCTGGCGCCGCTCTGGGACGTGCTGCACACCGTCGTGACCAAGGAGCCGGTATCGCCGGCAAGGCCCGCGATCTGGCGTTACGACACCGAGGTCCGCGAGTACCTCATGCGCACCGGCGCGCTCATCACTGCGAAAGAGGCGGAGCGCCGGGTGCTGATCCTCGAGAACCCCGGCCTCAAGGGCAAGACCTCGGTCACGCATTCGCTGTTCGCGGGCTTGCAGCTGATCTTCCCGGGCGAGGTGGCGCCGGCGCATCGCCACACGCAATCGGCGCTGCGCTTCGTGATCGAAGGGAAGGGCGCCTATACCTCCGTCGACGGCGAGCGCACCATCCTGGAGCCCGGCGATTTCATCATCACTCCATCCTGGACCTGGCATGACCACGGCAACGACAGCGACAAGCCGATGGTCTGGCTCGACGGTCTCGATGTGCCGCTGGTGCGGCTGCTCGACGCGAGCTTCGCCGAGCCCGGCAACTCCGAGACGCAGATGGTGACCCGGCCCGCCGGCGATTCGCTCCAGCGCTACGGACAGGGTTTGCTGCCCGTGGATTGGAAGCCCGAGCGCAAGACGTCGCCGATCTTCAGCTATCCCTACGGGCGCACCCGCGAAGCGCTGGCGACGCTTGCACGAAACGACGAGCCCGACCCCTGCCACGGCTACAAGATGCGCTACGTCAACCCCGCGACCGGCGACTACGCGATGCCGACCATAGCGACCTTCATGCAGCTACTGCCCCGGGGCTTCGCGACGTCGCCCTATCGCAGCTCCGACGGCACCGTGTTCGTGTGCGTTGAGGGCGATGGCGAAACGAAGATCGGCGATGAGAGCTTCGCCTGGGGTCCGCGCGACATCTTCGTGGCGCCAAGTTGGCATCGCACCACGCACCACGCCCGATCCGAGTCGGTGCTGTTCAGCTTCTCGGACCGGCCGGTGCAGGACAAGCTCGGCCTCTGGCGCGAGGATCGTGGCAATCGCTGAGCCCGCGGAATCGGCGAGCGCCGACATCGAGCGGCGCTATCGCAATCTCCGCACGTTCGCGGGTGACCTTGATCGCGCCTCGTGGTTCGCCGCGTGCGGCAACCCGCACACGCCAGCCGAGATTGCAGCTGCCGAGCGCTACCTCGAGGGTTTGGGTTTGCCCGCGATGCGCGTCGAGCGAGTCGCCGGCTGGCGCGAGGCCGCGGCCACGGCGCAGCGGGCGGATTGGAGTCCCGACTGGTGGCGCGCCGACGAGGCGGCGGCGAAGGCGTTGCACCAATCCGCCGCGCGCTTCCTCGGCGAGGCGCCGCTGTTGGTCTCGCTGAGCGCCGTCACGCTGGCAGCAGCGAAGCTCCACCACAACGCCAGCCTCGCGGTCGCGCGCGCCGGGGTCGACGACCCCGCGCTCAGCCGGGTCGCCGCCGGCGCTGCCGCGCTCGCCTGCCATCAAATGGGGCTCGCGATCGCGGCCCAGGGTGGCGCTGAGCATCCGCTCGCGCTCAAGTATCGTCTGTTCGCCGGCGGCCGTTGGCTGCTGGGCGTGATGGGCGATCGCTGCTATCTGTTCTGATCCCCGATCCCCGAAACTCACGCGCTCATGGCTCTGACACTCGCCACCTGGAACATCAACTCCGTGCGGTTGCGCATCGGATTGGTTCGCCGCTTCCTCAGGAAGCATGCGCCCGATGTGCTTTGCCTGCAGGAGACCAAATCGCCCGATGAGCATTTCCCGCGCGAGGCGTTCGAGGAGCTGGGCTATCCGCACATGCTGATCCACGGCATGAAGGGCTACAACGGCGTTGCCACGCTCTCGCGCCTGCCGCTCGCGGGCCCGCGCACCAAGAGCTGGTGCGCGCGAGAGGATTGCCGGCACGCGGTGACGGAGCTGCCGGGCGGCATCGAGCTGCACAATCTCTACATCCCCGCGGGCGGCGACATTCCCGATCCCGAAGCGAATCCGAAATTCGCGCACAAGCTGCAGTTCCTGGACGAAGTCACCGCGTGGTTCGCGGCGGACCCGCCGAAGGACAAGAAAGCGATCCTGGTCGGCGACCTCAATATCGCGCCGCTCGAGACCGACGTCTGGTCGCACAAGGAGCTCCTCAAGGTGGTGAGCCACACGCCCATCGAGGTGGAGAAGCTTGGCAAACTTCAGCACGCCGGCGGCTTCGTCGACGCGGTGCGCCACGTCATTCCCCCGGAGCAGCGGCTTTACACGTGGTGGAGCTATCGCGCGCGGGATTGGCGCGCATCCGACCGCGGCCGCCGGCTCGATCACATCTGGGTGACGCCGGCGCTGGTGCCGCAGCTCGCGGGCGCCGAAGTCTTCAAGCCCGTGCGCGGCTGGGTCCAGGGCTCCGACCACGTGCCGGTGATCATACGGTTCAAGGAATGACCGGACACGACCTCAGTCCCTTCTTCGCGCCCCGCAGCGTCGCCGTGGTGGGAGCGGGCGAGCGGCCAACCTCGTCCGGTGGCGCCGTGCTGCAAAACTTGCGCATCTCCGGCTTCACCGGCGAGATCGTGCCGGTCAACCCGAAGGGCGGTGAGATGTTCGGGCTCGCCGCGCGCAAGAGCCTCCGCGAGCTCAACTACCCAGCCGACCTTGTGGTGATCGTGATCCGGCCGGATCTGATACTCGAGGCCGTGCGCGAGGCGGCGGCAAGCGGGCACCGCCATCTCCTGATCCTGCCCGGCGGCTTCGCCGAGGCGGGCGAGACCGGCAAGGCGCGCGACCGCGAGCTGCGTCGGCTGATCGCCGAGAAGGACCTCACCGTGGTTGGGCCCAATTGCGCGGGGATCATTCACCTGCCGGCGGGCGCGCGGTTCGCCGCCACCTTCCTGCGCGACATGCCGCCCGGCCCCAACGCCCGGGGCGCCATCGCTTTCGTTACGCAATCGGGCGCGCTCGCGGAGGAGGCGATCGCGGCCGCGCACAGCCTCGCGATTCCGCTCGGCACCATCGTCTCCGTGGGGAACGCCGTGCAACTGGGGGTTTCCGATTATCTCGAGCACCTCGGAAGCGATCCCACCGTCACCGCGGTGCTGCTCTACATCGAGAGCATCGAGGACAAGGCGCGATTTCAGGCCGCAGCGCGGCGGGTGGTGGCGGAGAAGCCCGTGGTCGCGCTGATCGGCGGTCGCACCGGACCCGGCGCGCGGGCGGCCGCGGCGCATACCGGCGCTCCCGCTCAAGACGACCGAGAGATGGATGCCTTCGCGGCAGACTGCTGCCTGCTCAGGGTGGAAAGCCTCCGGCGCCTGCTGCTCGCCGCCAAGGGCTTCGGCGCCTTTCCCCAAGGAATCGGCAAACGCACGCTCATCCTCTCGAACTCCGGCGGACCCGGAGTGCTCTGCACCGATCGCGCGGCGGCGGAGGGGCTGGACCTCGCGCCGCTGCCGGCCGCGATGGCACGCACGCTACGCGCGGCGCTGCCTGCGGAAGCATCGGTCGCCAACCCGCTGGACCTCCTCGCGGACGCGCGGGAGGATCGATTCGGCCTCACGCTGGAGTGCGCGATCAAGGAGGGCGCGCAATCCTTCGATGCCATCCTCGGTATCCATGTCGTGCCCTTCATGGTGGACGCCGGCCCGATCGTCGCAGCGCTCGCGACGCTTGGCCGTACTGTGCCGGTCCCGTTCCTGCACGCCATGATGGGGACACTGCCGGATAGGGATGGGTGGTTCGCAAGCCTCGAGGCCGCAGGCGTGCCCACCTTCAACGACGCCGAGGCGATGGCGGAGTGCGCGGGCTTGCTCGCGCGATTTCCGGCGCTGCGCGAGCGAGCCCACGCTCGCACAAAAGATGCCCAGGAGGCGCGCTCGACCCGCCCATGAATTAGGCATTGACCGCGCCGCGAGCACCTGTCCGGTACGGTACGGCGGTTCACCGATCCGTTATAGGCGGCGGCCGCGAACTTCGTCCCCACGCCCAGTATTGACCTATGTGATCACGCCTCATCACCCGGCAGGGTGATGAGGACCCCATCGACGTCCGCACGATGACACTTCGCGAATGCCCGCAATTGCGGATTGGCCACATTCGCTTCACATCGAGGTCACAATCCTCCGCGACAGTGCCTAGAA
>DASZHJ010000471.1:0-3501 GCA_035938015.1 Allostellaceae bacterium | reverse complement strand
CGAGGCCGCGGAACACGCGGGCGTTCGCCGCACCGTCCTATGCTCCAGCACCTCGGTGCTCGGCCTCGACCACACGAACCCGACCTTGCCGCCGCTTTATCTGCCGGTGGACGAGGCGCACCCCACGCGCCCCAGCAGCACCTACGGCATGAGCAAGCTCCTGGGCGAAGCGATCGCCGCCGCCTTCGCGCGCCGCGGCACGCTCGAGGTGCTGATCCTCCGGCCGAGCTATGTGGCGTTTCCGGAGATGCTCGGCTTTATGTCGGGTGCCAAGGGCACCCAAGCCGAGCGCGAGGCCGAGCCGGTGCCGCTGCTTCGGTCCTATGTCGCACCCGAGGACGCCGCGCGCGCCTTCGCGCTTGCGGCCGAGCACGAGTACGGTGGCGTCGAGACCTTCCTCGTCGCCGCCGCCGATACCTTCACGGACGAGCCGACGCTCGATCACCTGCGCCGGACTTACGGCATGCTGCCGCCGATCCATCGCTCCGAACTCTACGAGCGGAGCCCGCGCGCCAGCGTGCTCGACAATTCGCGGGCGCATCGCGTGCTTGGCTGGGAGCCGACGACCTCATGGCCGCAGCTGCGCCCGAGGAGCTGAGGCCCTCAGGTCTTCGGCCGCGTGTATCCGGGATCGAGAATGCCGTCCGGCAGAACCCAGGCCTTGCGCCGTTCGCCCAGAATCTCAACCTGGACCTCGGCGTATTTGCGCGCGAACTCCGCCTCGATCGCGGCGAAGGCCAGGCTCGCGATCACCCAAGATCCCTGCCCGCCGGAGGTCGTGAGACCCACCGCTCGGTCACCGACGAACACTGCCTCGCCCCCGCGGCAGAGCTCGTCGAGCCCGTCGATCTCCAGCATGACCAGCCGGCGGCGCGGCCCGGCTTTTCGCTGCGAGAGTAGCGCCTCGCGTCCGATGAAGCCCGCGCGGTCGAAATCCACGAGCCCTTCGAGCCCGGCTTCGAGCGGTGTCGTCTCGGTGCCGAGATCGAGCTCGGCGGGGTGGTTGTGCTCCAGGCGTAGCGTATTCATCGCGCGGTGGCCGAAATCTCGGATGCCGAACTCCGTACCGGCCTTCAGCAAGGTCCGGTATAGCAGAATCTGATCCTCCATCCGGTGGACCAGGGTCCAACCGATCTCGCCTGCGCGATCAAACTCCAGCGCGCGAACCGGCTTATCCGCGATCGAGATCTGCTGCGCGCTATGGCCGGGAAAGCCAAAACGATCGACGGTGCCGGTGGCGAGCTTGGCGACCGTGTCGCGCGCCTTGGGTCCAGCGACCACGAATGCGCCCCAGTCCTCCGTCACGTTCTCCACGCGGACGGTCTTGCCGCTGTCCTCCGATTGAAGCGCATCCAGGACGCGCAGCTCCGCCGGCGCCGCCGCGATCATGAAGTAGCGATCCGGCGCGAGACGGCTCAGCGTGGCGTCCGCGAGGACGCCGCCCTTGGGCGTCAGCAGCAGCGCCCGACCGAGATCGCCGACCTCGCGGGGGAGCGGGCTCGCGACGGCGCGGGCGAGCAGCTTTTCGGCGTCCGGACCGGAGATCTCGATCTTGGCGAGGCTCGACTGATCGAGCACGCCCACGCGCTCGCGCACGAGGTGTACTTCGCGCAAGGATCCCGCGAACCAGCCCGAGCCACGGAAACCCGGCGCGTCCTTGGTCTCCTCGCCGGGTCTTGCGAACCATAACGGCACTTCCCAGCCGTTGGTGGTGCCGAACACCGCGCCGCGCTCGGCGAGCAGCGGATAGACCGGGCTCACTCGCGCCCGTCGCGCGACCGAGGTTTCGCCGAAGGGATAGGCGATCGCATATTCGTTCTCGTAGATATCCGTGCAGCGCGCAATGGCGTAATCGAGGTCGGCGTAGCGGCCGTAGCGCCGAGGGTCGATCTCACGCGCATCGAGCGAGGGCGCGCCTTCCACGATCCATTCCGCCAGGACCCTGCCACAGCCGCCCGCCTGGGTGATGCCGAAGCTGAAGCCGCAGGCGAGCCAGTGATTGCGCAATCCCGGCGCCGGGCCCAGCAGCGGGTTGCCGTCGGGCGTATAAGTGATGGGGCCATTCACGATCTTCTAGATGCCGGCGGTGGCAAGCGTGGGCATCCGCCGCATGGCAGCCTCGATGATGTCCTCGATGCGGTCGAGATCCGGCGGCAGCAAATCGGCGCCGAACTTTGGCGGCACGCCGTGGGCGCCGAACGTCTTCCCGGTGCGCTCGTAGGGCCCGAGCAGCATGCCTTGCCGCTCCTGGCGCAGGTAATAGGAGACGTCGACGTCGCGCGCGATTGGCGGCTCCTTCTCGAGCGCCATCACCTCCGGCATGGCGTCGAACACGATGTACTGGTGCTCCATGGGCACGATCGGGAGGTCGAGACCCGCGAGCTCGCCGATCTCGCGCGCCCAGGTGCCGCCGGCGTTGACCACGGTCTCCGCCACGATGACGCCGCGATCGGTGCGCACCTCCCATTCGCCCGATGCCCGCTGCCGCAGCCCCAGCACCTTGGTGCTGCGCAGCACGCGCGCACCGGCGGCGCGTGCCCCTTGCGCCAGCGCTTGCGTCACGCTGGAGGGATCGACGTGGCCGTCCTCGGGGTGCCAGGCGGCGCCCAGCAGCCCATCGGTCACCAGCAACGGATGCAGCCGCTTGATCTCCGAGGGATCGACGATCTCCATCGCGAGTCCGATCGCCCGCGCGCGACCGCGATGCCAGCGGTACTCCTCCATCCGGTCCGGCACCGAGGCGAGCCGCAGGCTGCCGGTCTTGTGGAATCCCACGCTCTGGCCGGTCTCGCGCTCGAGCCTCTGATGGAGCGCCACGCTCTCCATGTGGATGCGGGTCAGCGTGAGGCTGCTGTTGTAGTGCGGGGTGTTGCCAGCGGCGTGCCAGGTCGAGCCGGAGGTGAGTTCGGCGCGCTCCAGGAGTACGGCATCGCGCCAGCCGAGCTTGGCCAGGTGATAGAGTACGCTGCAGCCGGCGATGCCGCCGCCGATCACCACCGCGCGCGCGTGCGAGGGCAGGTCAGGCTCGGTCATCGGGGCGGCGCCGCCGGGCCCAAGGGCACCACAGGCGCGTGATTTTCAGCCGGCATGCTCGCCCTCGTGCTCCTCCGTCGCGGGCATTCTGGCAATGCATGCCGGCTCGCGCAACGTGGGGCCCACCTGCTCATTTACGCGGTGGCGAAGTGTGCTATGCCTGTCGCTCGAGCGGGGCGGACGCAGGAATCATGGCGCAAACATTGGATAAGGTGGAGGAACCTCGCGCGGGCGTTGGTGCCAGCGTTCCACGCAAGGAGGACGAGCGCTATCTCCGCGGCCGCGGCGAGTTTATCGCGGATATTCGCCTCCCCGGCATGAAGGAGCTCTGTTTCCTCCGCAGCCCCGTGGCCCATGCGCGCATCCGCTCGATCCGCAAGCCCGGCGGCGCCGAGGCCTCCGTGTACATCGCGGCGGATCTCGTGGGCGTCGATCCCATCGTCGCGAATTCGCGCCTGCCCGGCTTCA
>DASZHJ010000470.1:0-7320 GCA_035938015.1 Allostellaceae bacterium | reverse complement strand
CAGCAGGCCCTCGGTGTCGGAGGCCGCCACGAAATAGCCGCCGGCGCGGTCGGCGTAATAACGCTCCGCCAGCTCGACCCACGCGCGCGCCCGCGCGAGATACTCGGGCTTGCCGGTCGCCTCATGGAGCAGCAGCGCCGCGCGCGAGAGGTTGGCGTGATCGTCGAGCGTCGCCGGATGCGCCGCGCGTCCCTCGCGCCAGCTGTGCCGGAGCCGGCCGTCGGCCGCGGTCATGTCGCGCTCGACGAAAGCAAGGGCCTGCTCGGCGAGCGCGAGCCAATCCGGCTTCGCGAACACGGACGCCGCGTACGCGAGCGCGCCGATCATCAGACCGTTCCAGTCGGCGAGCACCTTGTCGTCGAGTCCGGGCCGCACGCGCTGGGCGCGCGCGTGCAGCAGCAGGGCGCGATCCTCCGCTAGCTCCGCCTCCACCGCGTCATCCTCACGCTGGAGATGGTCCAGGCGATTGAGGATGGCGTGGCTTTCCCAGTTGCCGCCGGGCGTCACGTCGTAGATCTCCTTGAACCGCGCGGCGCGCGCGCCGAGAAGCGCGTCGATCTCGGCCTCGGTCCAGACGTAGAATTTTCCTTCCTCGTGCTCGCTATCGGCATCGAGGCTCGATGAGAAACCGCCGCCGCTCTGGCGCATCTCGCGCGCGAGCCACGCCACCGTCTCGGCGACGCGCTCGGCGTAGAGCGGTTTTCCCGTCGCCTGCCACGCGTGCGTCAGAAGCTCCACGAGCTGTGCATTGTCGTAGAGCATCTTTTCGAAATGCGGCACCAACCATTCCCGGTCGACCGCATAGCGCGCGAAGCCGCCGCCGACGTGATCGTAGATGCCGCCTTGGGACACGTGGTCGAGCGTGAGCGTGACCGCGTTGCGCATCGCCTCGGTGCCGGTCCGGCGATAGCCGCGCCAGAGCACCGAGAGCAGGCTCGCTTGCGGAAATTTCGGCGCATCGCCGATCCCGCCATGGGTCCAATCGATCTCCTGCGTCAGCCGCTCGGCGACGCGGTCGGTGAGCTCCAGCGAGACGCCGTCGCCCGCGGTCGGCGTCGCGAGCCGGCCCAGCGCCTGCGTGAGCGCCGCGACATTCTTGGCGACGGCCTCGCGGTCCTCGCGGTAGGCGCGCGCGAGCCCCTCCAGCACCTGCGGAAACCCCGGCCGGCCCCAGCGCGCTTCCGGCGGAAAATATGTGCCGCCCCAGAATGGCTCGCGCTCCGGCGTGAGGAACATCGTAAGCGGCCAGCCGCCCTGCTCGCCGAGCAGCGCGAGCGCGTGCTGATAGATCGTGTCGACATCCGGCCGCTCCTCGCGATCGACCTTGATGCTGATGAAAAGCTCGTTCATCTGCCGCGCGATCTCCGGATTCTCGAAGCTCTCATGGGCCATCACATGGCACCAATGGCAGGCGGCATACCCGATCGACAGCAGGATCGGTTTGTTCTCGGCTTTGGCGGCGGCGAAGGCCGCAGGACCCCAGGCCTGCCAATGCACGGGGTTGTCCTTGTGCTGGAGCAAATAGGGGCTCGTCTCGTGGGCGAGGGCGTTCTGTCGGGTCATGGGGACTCGCGGGGTGCCGGCATCGATAGACCGGCGCCGAATTGCGGGGACTACGGGTTATAGTGTGGTCGCAGGGGCCGCATCTCAACCCGTTTCCTGCGCTTTGATCCGCGAGCCCAAGCCTTGGCCCTCCCGCCGCCCGCCGACACCATCTTTGCCTGCGCCACCGCGCCTGGCCGCGCGGGGATCGCGGTGATCCGGGTGTCCGGTCCCCGCACGCTCGAGGCCCTGGCGGCCCTGGGCGTGGGTCCCACGGTGCCCCGGTACCTGACCCGCGCCCGGTTCCGCGATCCCGAGACCAGCGAGTCGCTCGACAACGGCCTGGTCATCTTGTTTCCGGGCCCCCACAGCTATACGGGGGAAACTGCGGCAGAGCTGCACGTGCACGGAAGCCTGGCGGTGGTGGCCGCATTCTACGCGGCTTTGGGGCGTCAACCCGGATTGCGTCTGGCGGAACCCGGCGAATTCACCCGCCGCGCCTTCGAGAACGGCAAGCTGGATCTGACCGAAGCCGAGGCGGTTGCCGACCTGGTAGCGGCCGAGACCGCAGCCCAACGGCGGCAGGCCCTGCGGCAGCTCTCGGGTGAGCTGCGGCAGCTCTACGAGGGCTGGCGGGACCGGCTAATGCGGATGCTCGCGCACCTTGAGGCCGTCATCGATTTCCCGGACGAAGGGATCCCGCTGAGCCTTTCGGATGAGATTTCAGCATCTGTGTCGGCGCTGGACGGGGAGATCGCGCTTCATCTGGCGGACAACCGCCGCGGAGAGCGGCTGCGGGACGGGCTCTCGATCGCGATCCTGGGCCCGCCCAATGCGGGGAAATCCAGCCTGTTGAACGCGCTGGCCCGGCGCGAGGCCGCCATCACCTCGGCGACCCCCGGCACCACCCGGGACGTGATCGAGGTGCATCTTGACCTTGGGGGATATCCCGCGATCATCGCGGACACCGCGGGGCTCCGTGACTCCAAGGACGCGATCGAGGCCGAGGGCGTGCGCCGCGCCCGGGCGCGCGCGGCCGAGGCCGATCTCAAGCTGATGGTGCTCGACGCGACGCGGCCGGAGGAGGTGAGTCCTGCGGTGCGCGCGCTCGTCAATCCCGACACGCTCGTGGTCGCCAACAAGATCGATCTGGCCGAGAACGAGAGCGCGAGCGCGTGGACCGACTGTGTGGGCGCCGCGGCGGCTCTTCGGATTTCCGTGAAGACCGGTGCCGGCCTCGACGTGCTGCTCGCACGACTCACCGAAGAACTCGCGCGTCGCTTCGACGCCACCGGTGCACCGATCATCACCCGCGCGCGCCACCGCGCGGCGCTCGAGGAGTGCGTGGCGTCGCTCCGTCGCTACGATGCGGCGGCGCTGCCGGAACTCGCGGCTGAAGACCTCCGCCTCGCCGCCCGCGCCCTCGGCCGCATCACCGGCCGCGTCGACGTCGAGGATTTGCTCGACATCATCTTTCGCGATTTCTGCATCGGAAAATAGACGCGTCTTCGACTCACGTGCGCGCAGCATCGCGAGTCGAAAGCCTCATCCTGAGCCACGTCCCGCAGGGACGTGAGTCGAAGGACGCACCCATTGCGCCAGCGCCGCGCACACCGCGCCCATCCCTTCGATGAGCGCGCCGACAAGATAGAGCGGACGATACGTGCCGATCTGCTCGTAGGCGAAGGAGAAGCCGTAGCCGCCACCGGCTTGCGCGAGCGCGAACGACAGCGTGGCCCAGCCCCAGATGCGCGACTGGTCGCGCGCGGGCACCAGCTGCGTGATCCGCGCCGAGAGCAGTGCGGGCATCGCGGGCGTGAGCGCGCCCACGACGAGCGCGGAGAGCGCGAGCACCGGCACGACCGAGATCTGCCAGGGCAGCGCCACCGCGATCGCCTTGATCACGAATACCGCGACATAGGCGCGGCCCAGCCCGATGCGATCGCCAAGCGCGCCCGCGAGCGAGGGGCCGAACACCGCTCCCAAGCCGAACAGCAGCCAGGTGAAGCTGCCCACGGAGGTGCCGAGCCCGAGCTCGCGGGCGACGAAATCGACCCAGAATACGGAGTGGGGAATGAAGCCCGCGCCATCGGCTGCAAAGGCGAGACAGCCCAGAAGCAACGGCACAGTGAGTCGGGTCGGCGCCTCGTGCGCCCGGCTCGTTGCGTGCGGGGCAGAGCCGCCGTGCCAGCGATTCCATGAGAGGGCGGTCGCCAGGGCCGCACCCGCCGTAAGGCCGAGCCAGGCCAGCGCAGGCGACACGGATGCCAAGGGCGCTACGATCAGGCTCCCTAATCCGGCACCAAGCCCCACTCCAGCGTAGATCACGCCGCCAGCACGACCCCTAACCGCTGCGGGCACCTGTATCAGAAGAAAACTGGGTACCAGGACCATCAAAACACCGCCGGTCACACCGGCCAGCAAGCGCCAGGGGAGCAACCACCAGAACCCGCCTGGAAAGGCTGAGAGCCCCAATCCTGCAGCCGTCAGCACGAGACCGGCCTGAATCGCAAGGGTATCTCCGGTTCGCAGTGCCACGCGGTGCGCGATAAGCGCACCCAGAAAGTACCCCACCAGACCCGACGCGCCGAGGTAATCGGCTTCCGGTGCGGTCACCTCTCCAGTACCGACCAGGAAAGGGATAATCGCCGTATAAGAGAATCTGGCGAATCCCACTCCCGTTATGGTGGCACAGATGCCAGGCCAGGCCAGGGACCACCAGGAGGGCATGCCGCGTTATCGGACGCAGGCGAAACGCTGTCAACGCACGCCAACGCTTGTCAGGCATCACGAGGCAAATGTTTCACGTGAAACTTGAGCGGCTCGGTGTCCGGCCATAGAGTGCGCGCCATGGCCGGATATGATGTGATTGTAATCGGCGGCGGGCATGCCGGCTGCGAGGCTGCGGCTGCCTCGGCGCGGCTGGGCGCTCACACGTTGCTGCTGACCCATCGCCTCGCCACCATCGGCGAAATGTCCTGCAACCCCGCGATCGGCGGTCTTGCCAAGGGTCATCTGGTCCGGGAGATCGACGCGCTCGACGGTGTGATGGCGCGTGCCATCGATCGCGCGGGCATCCAGTTCCGCGTGCTCAACCGCAGCAAGGGTCCTGCGGTGCGGGGCCCGCGCGCCCAGGCCGACCGCGAGCTCTATCGGCAGGCGATGCAAGCGATCCTCACCGACCAGGCCAACCTTGAGATTGCCGAAGCTGCCGTGGAAGACCTAGTCTTCGACGGCGAGGGGCGGGTGACGGGCGTGCTCACCGCGACGGGGGACACGCTGGCAGCCGGCCGGGTGATCCTCACCACCGGCACCTTCCTGCGGGGTCTGATTCACATCGGCGAGGAGAAGATCCCCGCGGGCCGTGTCGGCGAGGCACCCTCGTTGGGATTGTCTGCGACCTTGGCGCGGCTGGGTTTTCGCCTGGGCCGGCTCAAGACCGGAACGCCGCCGCGGCTCGATGGCACCACCATCGACTGGGCGGGGCTCGAGCGGCAGCTCGGTGACGAGCCGCCACAGCCCTTTTCGTTCCTCACCTCGGCGATCACCCAGCCCCAGATTCCCTGCCACATTACCGAGACGACGCCCGCGGTCCACGCGCTGATCCGAGAGAATCTGCACCGGGCGCCGCTTTATTCAGGTCAGATCGAGGGTGTGGGGCCGCGCTATTGCCCCTCGATCGAGGACAAGGTGGTCCGCTTCGCCGCGCGCGAGCGGCATCAGATCTTTCTGGAGCCGGAGGGGCTCGACGATCCCACGGTCTATCCCAACGGGATCTCCACCTCGTTGCCACGCGAGATCCAGCAGGCGCTACTGGCGGCGATTCCCGGCCTCGAGCGCGCTCGGATGATCCGCCCGGGCTACGCCATCGAATACGATTTCGTGGATCCTCGCGAGCTGCAGCCGAGCCTGGAGACCAAGCGCGTACCCGGCCTCTATTTCGCGGGCCAGATCAATGGTACCACGGGGTACGAGGAGGCGGCAGCCCAGGGCTTGGTCGCGGGCCTCAGTGCGGCATTGTCGGCCGGAGGCGGGGAGCCCCTGACCTTCGACCGTGCGGGCTCTTATATCGGCGTGCTCGTTGACGATCTCGTGACCCGTGGCACCAACGAGCCCTACCGCATGTTCACCTCGCGCGCCGAATACCGGTTGGTGTTGCGGGCCGACAATGCGGATCAGCGGCTGACGCCCTTGGGCATCCGGGCGGGTTGCGTGAGCGCCGAGCGGGCAGCCGCGTTCGGCAACAAGTCGGACTCGCTCGCGACCGCGCGGGCCCTGGTGCGGCGCCTCACCCTGAGTCCGTCGGCACTGCGGAACTGCGGCATCGCGGTCAACGCCGATGGCGTGCCGCGCACGGCAGCTCAGCTTCTGGCCTATCCCGGCATCGATCTTCCGCGTCTGTCCGCCGTCTGGCCGGAGCTCGCCCCGATTACTGCGGATATCGCCGAGCAGCTCGAGATCGATGCGCGCTACGCCGGCTATCTGGAGCGCCAGGAGGCCGACATCCGGGCCTTCCGCAAGGACGAGGCCTTGGAGCTCCCGGCCGGTCTCGATTACGGCACGGTCGGCAGCCTTTCCGCGGAGATCCGATCCAAGCTTGAGGAGGCGAAGCCCACCACGCTGGGCGCCGCCGCGCGCATCTCCGGCGTGACGCCCGCGGCGCTGATCGCGCTGCTCAAGCACGTGAGGCGCCGGGAGAGTCGCAGCGCCGCTTAGGGTGGCAGAAAGATAAGCGCCTCACCTGAGCCGCGCCTGAAGGGCGCGAGTCGAAGGACACGCTATGATCCTGACGCCCGAAGCCTGCGGGGAGATCCTGAATGTTTCACGTGAAACACTGGATCGACTGCGGGCCTATGTCGATCTGCTCACAAATTGGAACCGGCGGATCAATCTCGTCGGCGCCGCGAGCCTTGCCGATGTCTGGCGGCGGCACATCCTCGATTCCGGGCAGCTGGTCCGGCACATCGGCTCGGATGTGCGCGTCCTGGTGGATCTCGGGAGCGGGGCGGGGTTGCCGGGACTGATCCTCGGCATACTAGGCGTGCCCGAAGTGCATCTGATCGAAGCCGACCAGCGCAAAGCCGCGTTCCTGCGCGAGGCTGCGCGGGCGACGGGGGCGTGCTCCACCGTGCACGCGGCCCGCATCGAGTCGGTCGCGCCCTTTCCGGCGGATGTCGTAACTGCGCGCGCACTCGCGCCCGTTCCGCAGCTCCTGGAGCGGAGCGTGCCCTTCCTGACTGGGGGCACCATCTGTCTCTTCCTGAAGGGGCGGGATCTCCAGGATGAATTGACCGCGGTACCAGAGAAATGGATAATGCAGACACAAGTTCTGGTCAGCATTGCCGATCCGACCGGCAATATATTGAGAGTGGAGGGGCTCCGTGCTGTCGACCGACCTCCCTCAGGGCGATCCCGTGAGCGAGCCGACTGAGGCCTCGGCGCCCCAGCGCCCGGCTCGGATCCTGGCGATCGCCAACCAGAAGGGCGGGGTCGGCAAGACCACGACCGCCATCAACCTCGCAACCGCGCTCGCCGCCGTGCACAAGCGCGTGCTGGTGATCGACTTCGATCCGCAAGGCAATGCCAGCACCGGCCTCGGCATTCCCCGGCAAGCCCGCGTCGTGACCAGCTACGAGGTGCTCCGCGCCGAGCGATCTTTGGCCGAGGCTACGCTGCCCACTGTCGTTCCTGGTTTGTTCGCTGTGCCCGCCTCGGTCGATCTATCCGGCTCTGATGTTGAGCTTGTTGTGATGTTGGTCGTGTATTTAATGATTGTAG
>DASZHJ010000469.1:0-2641 GCA_035938015.1 Allostellaceae bacterium | reverse complement strand
GTTGACGACCAGCCCCAGGCCGACCGAGACGTTTGCCATCCGGTGTTTCGGCGTCGCGCCGGAGCTGCCAAAGGCCATCATGTGGGTCGCCACCGCGCTCGCGCCCGCGGATGTCCCGGCCACGACGACGCCGCGGCCGTGGGCGTCGAGAATGGCGGCGCCGAGCTTGGTCCCGCCGATCACGGAGGACAGTCGCAGCTGATTACCGCCGGTCATGAAGATGCCGGTGACGTCCTTGAGCGCATCGACCATCCGCGGATCGTTTGCCTCTTCGCGCGTTTCCGGACGGAGTCCGGTGACCTTGTTCACGCCGACCCGAGCGAATATCTGACGGTACAGCTCCGTCGCCGCGTCGCCGAGTGAAGAGGCGGTGCTGATCACCACGATGCTGGCATGATCGCCACCCGCTAGCTGGGCGAAGCGCGACAGGATGACCCGCTCGCCCAGCTTGTCCTCGGCGCCGCCGATGACCATGACCGGCCCGACCGGACCGCCGTCAGTGGTGGGAGCAAGCCGCTGCGGGGCCGAGGCGTCGCTCATTCACGACAGTGTACCGGCGGTCGTATTCCGGCGCTTCGACCATGTCTTACGGAATCTTGTATAAGTGCTATCACATTTGGCCAACGATACCGGCAAGTAAGTCAGCGCCAGAGCAATCGCCAGAGGCCGGCGCGGCCGAGCGCCCGTCCCACGATCTTGTTCTTTGCCCGTCGGGCGATCCGCTGTGGATTGCCCGAGGCCAGCGTCGAGACGTCGTTCGCCAGCCGGGCCGCGGCGTACATCTGCGAGACGAGCCCGCGGCGCCTCATTCGAAGACCTGGCCGATCAGGCTTTTCGCATCTCGCGCCAGCTCGCCACGCTCCGCCTCGTAGGCTTCGATCACCTGGAGGAGCTGTTGCGCCTGGCCAGGCTCCCGCAGTCCGAGCACGAGGCCGACCGAGAGCCAATAGTCGGCGGTTTCGAGCAGATTGGCGTGGATATCATCCGGCGTTTCGCCGAGCACCTCGCTCATCGAGCCGATCAGCGCGCGCCCGTAACGGGCCCATTGTTCATCGACGGAAGCTTTCATAGAAACAGGGTAAACTGGCTACCGCCTCCGCGGGGAGGTGGCAGAGTGGTCGAATGCGAGCGCCTGCTAAGCGCTTGAGCGGGTGTTTCCGCTCCCCGGGTTCGAATCCCGGCCTTCCCGTACTTCACGCCTTGTCCATGTTCCGATCGAGGAACTGTTCAAGATGGCGGCGCAGGGGCGGATGGACACGGATGGCCGTTACCGGGCGCGGATGACCTCGGTGGACCAGGTCGGCGATGCAGCAGTGGCGACGCTTCTCGAGGAAGGTTGCTGGGGAACCGTTTCCTTTATCGACTACTTTTCGCTTGCACGCATCGACGGCTCGTGGACGATTGTGAACAAGGTCTTTGCCCACACCGGAGGTACGCCGCCCTTCTAGCTCGTCGAAACGGTAAGAAGGCGGCTGGTCCAGATGTAGATCTCGGGCAGTCCGTTCACGCCGAGTGTCTGGGTGATCTCGCCAATGTGGTAGGCGTCGTGCGTGAGCAGGCGCATGAGCACGCCCTGACGCGTATGGATCTGAATCTGGCCGTTCATCTCTCGCTGGAACTCGTCCTGGAGCATCTCGGGTGTCCAGCGCTGGAGACAATCCTCAACGATGGTCCACGTCGATTGGAGCGCGGAGACGAGCTCGCTCGCCTCACGTGGGTGGGCAAGGTCGTCTTCCCAACCGTCGCCACCCGGATCGTTGAAGGGCGTGCGTTCGGCGCCGGGCTCCTTCAAGACGTGGCATAGCCAGTACGGACGGACCGCCGCGGTATGGGCGGCGATGGCCCAGATCGGCCAGTGGTTGGGTGAGGCTCGCAGCCCGAGCTGCTCGGGCGAGAGTGCGCCAACCCGCTCCGTGAGGCGATCGTTCGCGTATTGCCATCCTTCATAAAACGGTGCGATGTTCATGCCTCGTCTACTTTAGCGGCGATGAGTTCCATCAGCGTCTGCGCATCTTTGATGGCGTGACCCTCCATGTCGTTGTTGAAATAGACGAAGACATCCAGCGTGCCCCGTCGCCATTCGATGATGCGATGAGCCCAGGGCTCCAGGGCCCGCCTGCCGTAGCCGAGGCCGCGCGGGGGCATGTGCATCCTTATATATGTGAAGTCGCTCGTGATCTCGAGCGAGTGGGGCATCTTGGGGTGGTCTGGGATGCAGAGCGCGATCCGGTGAGCGCGGAGCAGGTCCAACACTGACGGCACCAGCCACGAGTCGTGGCGGAACTCGACCGTGAAGCGCACATCCCTGGGCAGCATGGCGACGAAGTGCTCCAAACGCTCCAGGTCGAGGTGGAAGTTGGCCTGCAGCTGGAAGAGGATGGGTCCAAGCTTGTCGCCCAGCCCAAGTGCGGTATCGACGACCAGGTCGATCGACGTCTTTTCGACCACGAGGCGCTTGAGGTGGGTGACGTAGCGGCTGCCTTTGACCGCAAATACGAAGCCTGTTGGCGCCTGCTCTCGCCACGCCTCGAAGCGCTCTCGCGGCGGCTGCCGATAAAAGGAGTTGTTGAGCTCGACGGTGTTGAAGTGCTTCGCGTAGAACACGAAGTGCTCTCGTGCCGGCATCTTCTCCGGGTAGAAG
>DASZHJ010000468.1:0-4167 GCA_035938015.1 Allostellaceae bacterium | reverse complement strand
TCTTGCGGCTTCGCCGCATCTCTCATTTTGCCGCCACGCGCTCGCGCACCACCTCGCAGAAACGGGCGATCTCGTCCTCGGTGTTGTAGTAGTGCACGGAGGCGCGCAGCAGCATGTCGAGGCCGCGGGCGGTCATGTCGTAGCGCGTCGAGAAGATCGACGAGGTCTTCGCGTTGATCTTCGCGGCGTCCAGGGCTCGCAGCAGCGCCGGCGCGGAGACCCCCTCCGTGGTGAAGGTGACGATGCCGCAACGCTCGTGCCCGAGATCGCGGACGATGACGCCGGGAATCTCGCCGAGCGAGCGCCGCAGGCGTTCGGCGAGCGCTTTCACCCTGGCCCAGATCGCATCGAGGCCGAGCGCCAGCGCATACTCGGCCGCCGCGCCAAGCCCGAGCCGGCCGGCGACGAAGCTCTCCCAATTCTCGAAGCGGCGCGCGTCCTTGCGCATCTCGTAGCTCTGCGGGCCTGTCCACTGGGCCGCCTGGAGGTCGAGGAAGGGCGGCTCCAGCTTTTCGATCATCGCGCGCCGGACCCAGAGGAAGCCGGTGCCGCGGGGCCCACGCAGGAATTTCCTCCCCGTCGCCGAGAGCATGTCGCACTGGATCTCCGCGACGTCGACGGGCATCTGTCCCACGGACTGGCAGGCGTCCAGCAGGTAGGCGATGCCGTGCTTGCGCGCCACGCGCCCGATCGCGGCCGCGGGATTGACCAGGCCGCCGTTCGTGGGCACATGCGTCACCGCGATGAGTTTCACGTGGCTGTCGATCAGCCGCTCGAGCGCCTCGACCGAGAGCGCGCCCGCCTCGTCGTTCGGCACCACCACGATCTCCACACCGGTCCGCTCGGCGATCTGCAGGAACGCGATCACGTTGCTCGCGTATTCCGCCATCGCCGTCAGGATGCGGTCGCCGGGCCCGAGCTTCAGCGAATAGAACGCCATGTCCCAGGCGCGGGTCGCGTTCTCGACGAGCGCGATCTCCTCGGGCGCGGCGTTGATGAGCCGCGCGATGCTGCCGTACACACCCTCGAGCGCCGCTTCCGCGCGATCAGCCGCCTCGTATCCGCCGATCTCCGCCTCGAGCCGCAGATGACCGAGCACGGCCTCGAGCACCGGCTGCGGCTGCAGCGCCGCGCCGGCATTGTTGAAGTGGATCACGGTGCGGCAGCCCGGCGTCTCCGCACGCACCCGCGCGACGTCGATCATGGCGGCTCTCCTAGAAGAAAGTGACACTTTAGCGCAGAGGACGCGGAGGTTTTTCCAGAGGACGCAGTCGACGCGCTTCGCGGCGAAGCCGCAATCCTTGTTTCTTGGCGCCTTGGCGGTTCAAAAAGTATCGAACCACCAAGACGCCAGGAGCGCCAAGAAGCAAACTGCGGCTTCGCCGCGATGAACCCTCCGTCCTCTGCGTCCTCTGCGAAACCCTCGCGACCTCAGCACTTAGAATTTTTCACGCGAAGCGCGCGATGGAGTAGGGGCTCATGTCTACGACGGGCGTTCGGCCGCCGATCAGATCGGCCACGAGGCGCCCCGTTGTCGCGGCTTGGGTCAAGCCGACGTGCCCGTGGCCGAAGGCATAGAAGACGGACGCGTGGCGTCTCGAGGCCGAGATCACGGGGAGGCCATCGGGCGTGGCGGGCCGGTGGCCCATCCACTCCGTGCCGCCCGAGGCGTCGAGCCCGGGCAGGTATCGCCGAGCGAGAGTCACCAGGGCGCGTGAGCGGCGGTAATTGGGTGCGGCCGTAAGGCCCGCGAACTCCGCTGCGCCGCCGATCCGCAGGCCGCAGCTGAGCGGCGTTGCCGTGAATTTGCGCTCGGCGAAGATCACCTCGCGCGAGAGAGCGATGCCGGGTGCGGGCAGCGTCGTGTTGTAGCCGCGCTCGCTCTCCAGCAGGACGGGGTCGCCAACCCCGCGCGAGAGCATGCCGGACCAGGCACCCGCGGCGACGACGAGCTTACCTGCCGAAAGCGTGCGTCCGTCCGCGAGCGCGACCGAGGGGGTTTCGGACATCGCGACAGCCGCGACCTCGCCCGTCACGAACGCGACGCCATTCGATTGCAGCCAGCCTCTGAGCCCGTCGACGATGCGCTTGGGGTCGGAGACATGGCCCCACTGCGGCGTGATGATCGCGCGATGGACGATGGGGCCGAGCGCGGGCTCCATCCGCCGCGCCTCCTCGCCCGAGATCTCCGAGGTCTCGATGCCGAGCGAGCGCTTGAGCGCCCATTCCGCGCCGTCCCGGCGATATCCGGCCTCGCTCTCATAAACGCTGAGCGCGCCCTTGCGCTCGAGCTCACCGGACAGGCCCGTCTCCGCGAGCATCGGCACGAGATCGTCATAGACCCGAAGATTGAGCGCTGCCAGCGCTGCCGAGATGCGCCGGACCTCGCTCGGCGCCGCCGAGCGCGAGAACCGAAGGAGCCACGGGATGAGCTTCGGCGCGTGGCTCGGCCGCAGCGCCAGCGGCCCCAGCGGATCGAGGAGCCAGCCCGGTATGCGCCAGAACACGCCCGGCACCGCCGCCGGCACCACCTCGGAGATCCCGATGCCGCCGGCATTCCCGAACGACGCCTTGTCCCCCTCGGGATCGCGATCGACGACGGTGACGCCGAGCCCATCCTTCCGCAGGTGGTACGCGCAGCCCAGCCCCACGATGCCCGCCCCGACCACGAGAATGTCGCCCACTTTGAGCCCCCCACGAAGACCGGATCAGAGTAGGTTCAGGTCTCCCCTGCAGCAACCGGCGCTTCGAAGCCGCTCCCGTTTAGAAGCCCCTCGAATCGTAAAATGTCGAAAACGGGGTCAGAGTAGATTTAATTGCCGTTTGCTCGCGGGCTGCTTGGGCGGGCGGCCCTTGGGCAGCGGCGCCGCGCGCCGGCGCGCGGCCTTGGCGATCTGGCGCTGGAAGCGGCGGTCGCCGAGCGCCCAGCCGCCGTTGGTGGCCTGGCGGAGCGCATCGACAAACCCAGTATCGAGCGCCTGGCGGAAGAGCGCGCGGTATTCCTTCTGGCGCTCCGCCGCGCTCCGCCCAAGCGCGCGGTAGAGCGCATGCTCGCTCACCAGCGCATCGGCCGCGCCCAGCGCATGCGCGCGCCAGCTCGACCACGGATAGTCGCGGGGATGCGCCGCCATGCCGGCGCGCACCGGGTTCATCTCGATATAGCGGCAGCACGCCAGGAAATAGGCCTCGCTGTCGATCGGCGCCGCGCGATAGCGGCCCTCCCAGAGCGTGCCCGTGCGGCGGTAGAGGGCGTTGACGTGCCGCACGTAGCGCCGGCCCAGCGACTGCATGGCGCGCGGCAGGCTCTCCGCCTTGCGCGGCGTCACCAGCAGGTGCACGTGATTGGTCATCAGCACATAGGCGTGGATGGCGCAGCCGTACTCCGCCGCGGCCTCGCCGAGCCAGCCGCGATAGCGCTCGTAGTCGTCCTCGCAAAAGAAGATCGCCGAGCGATTGTTGCCGCGCTGGATCACGTGCAGCGGCTGATCCGGCAGGAAATAGCGCCCGATCCGCGGCATGCCCGATGCTCCCTCGTCAGACGCGCAGGCTAGCGCCTGACCGAGAGAAAATCCACTCTGACCCCATTTCTTTCTCTGATCTGCATGGTCGTGCGATCGAGCGAGACGTGGGCGGTGTAGACGAGGTCTTGGCCCGTCGCCTGTGACGAGTCCGTTGCGCCGCGCGCGGCCCTGTCGTCGGCGCCAGCGCTCGCGGTGCCGCGCCCTTGCGACTTGTCGCACCATCGCGTCCTCGGAAACGCTCATGACCTGCCCGTGGAGGAGGCCGTAGCGGGTGAAGTTGAAGGTGTCGATCTTGATCTCGGCATCCTCGCCCGCGCGCACGAAGCCGATGTCCTGGTTGCGGACCATGGCCTCGATCTCGAGCCGGCTATCGGCGGGGACAAGGACCATCACCGGCTCCGCCGGCGTCACCACGCCACCCACGGTGTGGACGGAGATCTGCTGCACCACGCCGTCGACGGGGGCGGTGAGGGTCTAGCGGTGGCGCTTCTGCTCGGCCTTCACGAGCTCCTCAGCGAGGCTCCGCGCCTTCTGATCGGCTTGGGCGAGGTCACTGAGGACCGTGCGGCGGTACTCGGCCTCGGCCGGGCGGCGCTGCTCGACGATGGCGGCAACCGCGTTATCGGCCTCGCTGAGACGATGACGC
>DASZHJ010000467.1:0-4541 GCA_035938015.1 Allostellaceae bacterium | reverse complement strand
GTGCCGGCGCGGCCATGTATCTCCTCGACAGTGGCGATCTCACCTGTGCCACTGAGGGATATCAGACCTACGTCCGAGACCCCGCGGGTAAGCTGCGGTGCCGGGCGGGGCAGCATATGACTGTGACGGGACGCTTCGAGCCGGTCTGGTTCGATTTCACGGGCTCCGGCTATTTCATTCTCGCGCAGAGCATGACTTGCGCGTGAGTCGTCAGCCGCGGGCGTAGAGATAGAGCAGAACAGCGACCAAGCCGGTGAGAATGGCCGCCCAGACGAAGGGTGGCACGCGCTTGCCCTCGGGTGGCGCCGGCCGGTCGGAAGGCGAAGCCACGGGTGTCGAGACCGCGGGCGGAGGCTCCGGTGCGGTGCCGGCGGCAGCCGCCGCCGGTGCCGGAGCACCGGAGCCTACTGCGGCGACGAAACGGGTGAAGAACTCGTCTGCCATCTTGCGCGCGGTGGCGTCGATGAGACGTGAGCCGATCTGCGCGAGCTTGCCGCCGATCTGCGCCTGCACCTTGTACGAAAGCATCGTCCCGCCGCCGTCATCCTTGAGACTCACTTGCGCGCCGCCCTTGGCGAAGCCGGCGACGCCGCCCTGGCCCTCGCCGCTGATGGTGTAGCCGTTCGGCGGATCGAGCTCCGAGAGCAAGACCTTGCCGGTGAATTTCGCGCTTACCGGCCCGACCTTGGCGGAGACCCGCGCGGTCATCTCGGTGTCGGAGAGCTTGACGATCTCCTCGCAGCCTGGGATCGATTGCTTGAGGATTTCAGCATCGTTGAGCGCTCGCCACACCGTCTCGCGCGGCGCGGGAAGGCGAACTTCGCCGGTCATCTCCATCGGGAGCGCTCCTCGGTTCGGGTCGGGCGGGACGGCGCGCGAAGCTATCGCGGGCGTGCGCGAAGAACAAGCCGAGCGGCGACCGGTTCGGCGAGGTCGGCCTAGTTTCCCAGCGCCTGATCGAGGTCGTCGATCAGGTCTTGCGCGTCCTCGATGCCGACGGAGAGGCGCAGGAGGTCGGGCGGGGCGGGAGAGCCCGCACCCTCGACGGAGGCACGGTGCTCGACCAGGCTCTCGACCCCGCCAAGCGAGGTCGCGCGCTTCCAGATCTTGACCCGCGCCGCCGTCGAGATCGCAGCCATCTCGCCCCGCGCCACACGGATGCTGAGCATGCCGCCGAAGCCGCCCTTCATCTGCTTCGCCGCGATCGCGTGGCCCGGATGCGAGGCGAGGCCCGGATAGAGCACAACAGAGATGCGGGGATCGCCGGTGAAGCGCTCGGCGACCGCCTGCGCATTTCGGCATGCGCGCTCGAGGCGGAGCGGCAACGTCCGCATGCCCCGCAACAGGAGCCAGGCCTCGACCGGCCCCAGGAGCGCGCCGTTCGAGGTGCGGAACGCCACGAGGCGCGCCCAGAATTCGTCGGCGGCCGCCGTAACGAGCGCGCCCGCGACCACGTCGGTGTGGCCGTTCAAATATTTGGTGGCGGAATGCATGACGAGGTCGCAGCCGAGCTTGATCGGATTTGTCAGAAGCGCCGCGGCCACCGTGCTGTCGATCGCGACACGCGCGCCTGCCCTATGGCCGAGCTCCGCGGCCGCGGCGATGTCGGTCACGACCCAGGTCGGATTGGCGGGACTTTCGAGCCAGAGCAGCTTGGTCTTGCCGGGTCGGAGCGCCGCCTTGATCGCAGCGAGATCGCCGGCATCCACCAGCTCCACCTGCAGGCCCCATTCAGTGACGAAGTTCATGAGCCAGTGGCGCAGGCCCCAGTACATGACCTTGGGCGCCACCACATGATCGCCGGGCTTGAGTGCCAGGAATACCGCGGTCGCCGCGGCCATTCCCGAAGAGAACAGCATTGCGCCGGCTCCACCCTCGAGATGGCTGAGCAGCCGCTCGGGCACCTCGTGAGTGGGGTTGTGTGGGCGGCCGTAGCTCCGGCCGCTGCGGTACTGATTGTCGGGATCGCGGATGTAGGTGCTGGTGAGGTGGATCGGTGGGATCAGCGACTTCGTGACCTCGTCTTCCCAGCCTAAGGCGTGAGCCGCCGCGGTCGCGGAATGCCAGCGCTTTTCGATCTCGCTCATGGAGAGCCCCGCTTGGCAAGTTGAATGGACCAGCACTAGCAGAGCAAGCTGGGCTTTGGAACTGGCGCTGAGCGGTTGACCGCCATGCGTCTGCTGGGCAGGCTCAGAGGCAATGCCCGGACCGCCGCGCCTCATCGGTAGCGAGATCTATCGCCGCTCCAGTTATGGCGGCCGACACCCGCTGGCGATCCCGCGGGTGTCGCTGATGCTCGACCTCGTGCGCGCGATGGGCTGGCTCCCGGATACCGCCTATATCGAGGCGCCGAGGGCGACCCCCGCCGAGCTCTCGCGCTTCCACGACAAGGCCTATATCGCCGCCGTCCAACGCGCGGAAGCAGATCAGCGTGTCGATCCCGAGGTCAGCGAGCGGTACCACATCGGCCGCAGCGGAAATCCGGTTTATCCCGAGGTGTTCTCGCGGCCTGCCACGGCGTGCGGTGCCACTCTCGCCGCGGTCGAGCTGCTGTTGAGCGGACCCGACGCTCCCGCGATCATCCACAGCCCCGCCGGCGGGACCCATCACGGCCGGCGGGACCGAGCCGCGGGCTTCTGCTATTTCAACGACCCCGTGCTCGGCATTCTTCGTCTGCTCGATGGGGGCGTGCAGCGCGTGCTCTATGTCGATCTCGATGCGCACCACGGCGATGGCGTGGAGGATGCGTTTCGGGACGAGCCGCGCGTGCTCACGATCTCCATTCACGAGCGCGATCGCTGGCCTCACAGCGGTGCGCTCGACGACCAGGGTCCGAGCTGGCGCAACTTGCCGGTCCCGCCGGGTTTCAACGATAGCGAGCTCGCGTTCTTGGTCGAGGATGCGGTGCTGCCGCTTGGGGGGCGATTTGCGCCGGAAGTCGTCGTGATCCAGTCGGGCGCCGACGGTCTCGAAGACGACCCCATGAGCAAGCTTGCTCTCTCCAACGGCGCGCTCTGGCGGGCCGTCGACCGGCTTCGCACACTTGCGCCGCGTGCGCTCGTGCTCGGCGGCGGCGGGTACAATCCGTGGGCGGTTGCCCGTTGCTGGGCCGGGATCTGGGCGACGCTGACGGGTATCGAGATCCCGGACCGGCTTCCGCCGGCCGCGCAGCGGCTCTTGCGTGCGGTCGAATGGCGGCACAGCTTGGCGCGCACGCCGCCCGAGCGCTGGTTTACCACGCTCATCGATCCGCCCAACGCGGGTCCCGTGCGGGGCGAAATTGCCGCGGTTGCGGCAACCGCCCTCGGCACGGTAAAAGCCGCCGTTTTGGTCCGGGGCTTGGAGCATCGGCGCGCATGACGATACGTACGATTGGACCGGTGCTGTCCCGGCGCGCGGTGCTCGTGGGCGCCGGCCTCACGGCGCTTTCCGCTGCGGCGCGGGCGCAGCTCGCGACTTTCTCGAAGTCGAAGCTGGTGATCGAGACGGAGAAGGGAAAATTCCCCTTCGACATCGAGCTTGCGCTGACCCAGCCACAGATGGCTCAGGGGCTGATGTTCCGCCGGGCGCTTGCCGCGGATGCGGGGATGCTGTTCGACTACGGCGATCCCCAGCAGATCGCCATGTGGATGAAGAACACGCTGATCCCGCTGGACATGGTCTTCATCGCCAAAGACGGCAAGGTCGTGGACTTCCACGAGCGCGCGGTGCCGATGTCCCTCGATACCATCGAAACGAAAGTGCCCGCGCGGGCGGTGCTGGAAGTGAACGCCGGCACGATCGCGCGTCTCGATGTCCGGATCGGCGACACCATTCATCACGCCTTCTTCGGTAACGCATTGAGCTGATATGTCCGCGGGACCGCCGGGGTTGCGCGGCTCCCGGAACCCCGATACAACCGGGCGCGATCGAGAGGACGGGGCGTAGCTCAGCCTGGTAGAGCGCCAGCTTTGGGAGCTGGATGCCGGAGGTTCGAATCCTCTCGCCCCGACCACCGGAGGTAAGCGAGAGGTTGCAAGGAGTCTCGATGGCGCGTGTTCGCATCTCTCGCCCGGCCAAGACGGCGATGCAATCGGGGACCGCAAAGACCCGGTGCTGGGTGCTCGAGTACGAGCCCGCGACGCCGCGCGAGCCCGATCCGCTCATGGGCTGGGCGAGCGCGGGCGACACGCTCAACGAAGTGCGGCTCAAATTCGAGACGCTCGAAGCCGCGGTAGCCTTCGCTCGCAAGCGCGGGCTTGAGTACACGGTGATCTCGCCCAAGCAGGGTACCATCGGGCCGAAGAGCTACGCCGACAATTTCAGATACGATCGTCCGGCCTGACGGCGAGTCGTTCGGCCACTTCGATTGTGCCGGCCGGTCCCATCCTGGCCGGCGCCTACCGCCGTTGGTAATGTACTTGCGACATCCCGGAGCGCCCTTAGCTCAGTTGGATAGAGCAGCCGCCTTCTAAGCGGCAGGTCGTGGGTTCGAATCCCGCAGGGCGCGCCAATTAAAACAGTAGGTTAGCGATACATTTAGGCCAGTAAGCCTGCCAGAC
>DASZHJ010000466.1:0-23177 GCA_035938015.1 Allostellaceae bacterium | reverse complement strand
CATCGAGCATGCCGGTGTCGTCGTCATGCCTGGCTCGCCGTTCGGCATGTCGCCCTATTTCCGTCTCTGCTATTCCGCGCCGATCCCGACGCTCGAGAAGGCGATGGAGCGGCTGCGCGGCTATTGCAACCAGTTGAGCTGATGCAACCCATGAACGGCTCCCTGCCCGGTGCGGCAATCATCGCCGCCGTCAAGTCGGTCGGTGTCCGCTTCGTCATGGCGGTGCCCGACATCGTCAGCAGCGAGGGCCTGCTGCACCCGATCTCGCGCGACCCCGAGCTGCGGCTGATCCGCGTGTGCAAGGAGGATGAGGCCATCGGCATCAGCGCCGGGCTCACCGCCTGCGGCGAGCGTTCGATGCTGTTGATCCAGCACACGGGATTGCTCGACTCCATCAACGCGCTCCGCGCGGTCGCGGTCGAATACAGCATGCCGATCTGCCTGATGGTCGGACTGCTGGAGAAAGAGCCTGGAGTCGCGCCCACCAAGTCCGGCCGCTTCGGCGTACGCATCGTCGAGCCGATCTTGGATACCATGGGTATCGCGCACCACTTGCTGGAAACCGAAGACGACGTGCCGACCATCTCGAAGGCCATCGACTGGGCCTATGTCGAATCGAAACCGGTGGTGATGCTGCTGGGTCGGAGGCCGTCGGCGCCATGATCACGCGCGACGAAGGGCTGCGCGTCCTCGCCCGCCAGGTCCCCGACGACATCGTCATCGCGGTTTATTCCACCGCCTTCGACTGGGTGCAGATCCGCCCGCACGTTCTCAACTACTTTGCTGTCGGCGCCATGGGGCTTGCTTCCTCGCATGGCCTCGGCCTGGCGCTCGGGCGGCCGAACCGCAGGGTGATCGTGCTCGACGGCGACGGCAGCCTGCTGATGAATCTCGGCAGCCTCGCTACCATCGCCAACGCCGCACCGAAGAATTTCTTCCATTTCGTCTGCGAGAACGGCACCTATGAGGCCAACGGCGACCACCCGATCCCCGGCCGCGGCCGTCTGAGCTTCGCCGGCCTCGCCCGCGAGGCCGGTTATGCCGCGACGCATGAATTCGCCGACCTCGCCCACTTCGAGCAACAGATTGGTAACGTGCTGGGCCAGACCGGCCCGGTGCTGATCGATCTGAAGCTGGTGCGCGGCGCGGAATCACCGCGCGACTATCGCGGTCTCTATGCCGCGGAGCGCCGCGCCGCCTTCCGCGCGGCCGTGATGCGGCTCTGATCTAACGCGGCTCTGCCGCCCTCGCTGTCGGCACGGGCGCCCCTCGATTCCCGTTGTCGAAAGTTGGAGCCGGCTTTGGTGGATTGAGGAATATGGTGAGTCCGTGGCTTCCATGAAGCAGAAGATGCTGGCGGGTGAGCGTTACCAACCGAGTGACCCTGAACTGCAGGCGGATCAGGGGGCGGCACGAGCTTGGATGGTTCGTTACAACGCGGCGTTCAACGCTTCCGACGCCGAACGGCTGGCCATCCTTCGGGAATTGTTTGCCGGCGTCGGGGACGGTGCCGTGGTTCGTTCCCCTTTCCATTGCGAGTACGGATACAACATCCGGCTGGGGGCGGGCGTGTTTATCAACTTCAATTGCATCATCCTCGATGTTGTTGCCGTTACGATCGGGAATGGAACGCAGATCGGCCCCGCGGCTCAAATCTATACGGCGGATCACCCTCGCGATCCCGCGGAGCGCCGAACGGGAGCCGAGTGCGGCCGCCCGATCTCTATCGGGCGCAATGTATGGATCGGCGGTGGTGCGATCGTCCTGCCTGGTATCACTATTGGCGATGACGCCATTATCGGAGCGGGCAGCGTTGTCACACATAACGTTCCCGCCGGCGCGACGATGCGCGGCAACCCCGCCAAATCGAACTGAGGATCCTTCACGGAGATAGTGAAAGTAGCCCTTCGTAGACCGCCCGCTCGAGCGTGATGCCGTGCTCGGCGGCGCGCTGCCGCTCGACGCGGCGCCGATCGCCCGGCAATCGAGCCTCGCCGTCCTCGACGACCCGGCGGAATAGGCCCTCAACGTGATCGCGGAACCGCGCACCGCCGCTTTTTTCGGGATCGATGGCGACAACAAGCTCGCCGGCGTTCTTAGTGGGCGCGGCAGGGTTCCCGTCGTCCTCGAAACCGAAATGACCGCCGGTCACCGCTGCGCTCATGATCTCGACCATGAGCGCGATCGAGGCGCCCTTGTAGCCGCCGAAAGGCAGCAGCGCGCCGCCCTGGATCATCGCGTCGGGGTCTGTCGTCGGCTGGCCGTCGCGATCGAGAGCCACGCCCGGTGGCAGTGCCCGGCTGTCGCGCCGTGCCAGCAGCACCTCGCCATGCGCTATTGCCGCGGAAGCTTGATCCCACACCATCGGCGGGCCGTCTCGGCGCGGGCAGGCGAAGGCCATCGGGTTGGTGCCGTAAAGGCGCGCGCGGCCGCCAGCCGGCACGACATAGCTGCGCGTATTGACGAAGGCGAGCGCCACCAGCCCTTGCTCCGCGAGAGGCTCAACGTCGGGCCACAGGGCAGAGAAGTGATGTGAGTTCCGGATCGCAAGAGCGGCGATCCCCTGCTCATGCGCCTTCGCGATGAGCAGGTTTCGCGCCGAGGCAAGGGCGATCTGCGCGAAGCCGTTCCCTGCGTCCGCGAGGATGAGTCCGGGCGCCTTGTCCTGGACTCTCGGCCGCGCGCGGCCGTCGACCCAACCCGATTTCAAGATCTCGACCATACCGGGAACGCGGAAGAGGCCGTGGCTGCGCGGCCCGTCGCGCTCGACGGCGGCGAGGATCGCGCTCATGATCTCGGCATTATCCCCGGACATGCCGCTGGCAACGAGAATGCGGCCGACCAGGGCCGTCAGTTCGGCGATGCCCACGGTTACGCTCATGCCAGTTGGCCTATGACCCACCGGGTGGGGATTCGCAAGCTGCGATTTGGTTTCACGTTATGCGCGAACATCGATCGCGACGTGACGCCGCGTTTGTGGTCGCCCAAACTCGGTCCGGCGAACGCTTCCAGCGTCGAAGAGGCTAGATCGTCCTTGCCTCAGCAACAAGAGCAAGATCAGAATGCTCTAATCTGCGATCTGTGCTGCCTTGCTTCGCTCCGCATCGGCACACTCGACCTCCAGCAGGCAAAGGATCTCGACGCCGTGGACCCCGACCGAGAATGCCGAAAGCGGCGAGGGTCGCAACCATGGCACGCGCCGATAAGTCGCGTTCGATAGACGGCAGTCTGCAATCATTGTCGGATTTGAGGTGCTACGACCCGGAGAGACCACAACCAAGAGAGGCAAGGAGACGCGCACATGACCACTGCCATTCGCTCGATACTGGTCCGCTGGTGTTTGTTTCTAGGCGCCATCGGCGTCGCGCTTTCGCTCTCGGCTGCCGGACAGCCGGCAGCGGCGCAACAAGCGGAGAATTTGTGGAAGGACGTGCAGGATCGGGGCGTGCTGCGTGCCGGTGCGGCGCTCGCGCCGCCGCACGTCATGCGCGATCCCAAGACCGGCGAGTACAGCGGCATCTTCGTCGATCTCGTCAAGGAATTCGGCGAGCAGGTGCTCGGGGTAAAGGTGCAGTTCGTCGATACCACCTGGGACAACATCATCGCCGGCATGCAGGCGGGCAAATGGGATGTCGCCCTGGCGCTCAATCGCACCGCCAAGCGTGCGCTCTCGATCAACTACTCGATAGCGCCCTGGCAGTACGAGATCTCGTTCGTCTTCAACAAGTCGAATCCGAAGATCAAGCCTGACTGGAAATCGGTCACCGACTTCGACAAGGACGGCATCACGCTGTCGGTCATGTCGGGCACGGCGCAGGACCACACGATCACCGATCAGATCAAGCATGCCACGATCATGCGTCTGCCCGACGTGGATGCGGCGCGCCTCGCCGTGTCCTCGAAGCGAGCCGACATATCGGTCGACGATGCCGACACCAACATGTTGTTTGCCGCGGTCAACAAGGACTGGTCCGGGACCGTTAAGCCGGAGCCCTCGCTCGCCAAGCAGGGCGTCGCCTACGGCTTCCGCAAGTCGGTGCCGCTCGACCAGATCGAGGCCTTCAACATCTTCCTCCAGGAAGCGGTCGCCGAAGGCCACGTGGCGCAGCTTGGCGAGTTCTACGTGAACAAGGTGATCAGCGGCGGGCAGTAACCGAGCGGCGGCGAGGGAAGGAGCCGCGGCGGAACCTTCCCTCCCGCCTCTTGCTGGGCCATCATCGGCAATGCGGAGTCAATCCGGCGGCTGACGCGAGGGCCGGAGCGGGGGCGCTTTTCGATGCGAGATGAGAGCTTCGTGCGGATCAATGGGCTGCACAAGAGCTTCGGGCAAGGCGCCGTCCGGGTCTTCACGGGTCTCGATCTCGAGATGAGCCGACAGGATCGGCTCGTGGTCATCGGACCGAGCGGAGGCGGCAAGAGCACGTTGCTCCGGTGCATTATGGGGCTGGACCCGATCGACGCGGGCGAGATCCGCATCGACGGCAAGTCGTATATCTCCACCGGCGAGGGCGGCCAGAAGAACCGTATCGATCGGGCGATCCAGCGTCAGGTCGGCATGGTGTTCCAGCATTACACCCTGTTCCCCCATTTGACCGTGATCGGCAACCTGATTCTGGCGCCGGTGACGTCGCGCGGCGAGGCGAAGGCGGACGCAACCCGGCGGGCGACGGCGCTACTCGAGCGTTTCGGTCTCGCCGACAAGGCAAGATCCTATCCGGCCCAACTGTCGGGCGGGCAGAAACAGCGCGTCGCCATCGCGCGGGCCCTGATGTTGGAGCCTCGCCTCATGATGTTCGACGAGGTCACATCGGCGCTCGATCCCGAGCTGGTCGTCGAGGTCGAGCACATGATGGTCGAGCTGGCCGAGCTGGGCATGCCGATGATCGTGGTGACGCACGACATGTGGTTCGCCAAGAACATCGCGACGCGCGTCGCGTTCTGCGCCGGCGGCGTCATCCTCGAGCAGGGTGAGCCCGGCGAGTTCTTCTCCAATCCCAAGCTCGCTCGAACCAGGGACTTCATCGTCAATGTTCTGCGCGCCGCCTAAGGGCCGATCCGGAGCGGCCGCCGGGCACGGGGCCTAGACCGCGGGATGGATTACCACCTCAACTTCTTCTTCGTCCTGCGCGACTTCGACAAGTTCCTCGACGGACTGGTCGTAACCTTGAAGCTCACGATCCTGGCGAATGCCATGGGCCTGTCGCTCGGTTTCGGCGTGGCGCTCCTGCTGATGAGCCCGGTGCGCGTCGTTCGTTGGACTGCGACCGCCTTCGTCGAGTTCTTCCGCTGCACGCCGGCGCTCATCCAGATCGTGTGGTTTTTCTACTGCGTGCCCATGTTGTTCGACGTCTTCCTCGATGCCGAGACGATGGGAGTTCTGGCGCTCGGCCTCAACCTCACGGCGTTCAATGCCGAGGCCTACCGCGCGGCGATCCAAGCCATTCCTCGCGCCCATCTCGATGCCAGCGTTGCGCTGGGCCTTGGTTGGCGGGCGCGCATCGTTCATGTCGTGTTCCCCCAGGCGCTGCGGTTGGCCATACCGGTGCTCATCACCAACGCGATCGGATGCTTCCAGCAGACCGCGCTGGTCGCGCTCGTCGCCGTCAGCGACCTTATGTACCAAGCCAAGACGCTGTCGACCCAGACTTACCGACCGATCGAGACCTTCACGGTTGTCGCGCTCATCTATCTCGCGATTTCGTTTCCGGTCAGCCAGCTCGTCACCTATTTCGAGCGCCGCAACAGTCGGCAACTCGGTGGGTGAGCGGGAGCGCAGGCGATGACCTATCACTTCTCGTTCGGTTTCATGCTCGATTACTGGAGCGCCTTGCTTGCCGGCTTGGCGACGACGCTCGAGCTGACCGTCATCTGCGTCGTCCTCGGCGTCATGCTCGGCTTCGTGGTGAGCTTGATGCGCACGTCCGAGAGCCCGCTGTTCTATGCGATCGGCTCGATCTATGTGGAGCTGTTTCGGGGAACGCCGGTGTTGATCCAGATCTTCTGGATCTTCTTTTGCCTGCCGATCGTACTGCATATCGAGATCGGCAATCTGCCGTCGGCGATCATCGCGCTCAGCTTGTACATGGCCGCGATATCCAGCGAGACCTTCCGCGCCGCGATGAAGGCGATCTCGCGTGATCAGCATGATGCTTGCGTCGCGCTCGGCCTCGCCCCGCTCGCCAAGGTCGCCCATGTCGTCTTCCCGCAAACCATCCTGCGAGCTATTCCAACGCTGCTCTCCAACACCGTCAGCCTGTTCAAGGAGAGCGCGCTGGTGTCGGCCGTGGGCATGTCCGACCTTCTCTACGTCGGTCAGAACATCGCGACGCGCACCTTCCATCCCGTCGAGATCCTGACGACGGTCGCTTTCATCTATTTCGCGATCGCCTTCCCGCTGACCCGAGCAGTCACGGTCGTCGAGCAGCGGCTGCTGCGAAAGATCGATGCATGATCGCACGAGCGCTGGCGCAGTCAGTAGGGACGGCGCGCCGGCACGGCACCGCCCCGACTGCCGACCAGGAAGTCGAAATCGATGCCCTTGTCGGCCTGGGTCACGTGCTCGATGAAGAGTTTCTCGTAGCCGCGCGGCTCGGGCCGGAGAGGCCGCCGCCAGGCGCGGCGCCGCGCCGCCAGCTCGTCCTCCGCGACATCGAGGTGCAGCCGGCGCGCGCCGACATCGAGCTCGATCATGTCCCCGTCGCGCACCAGCGCCAGCGGGCCGCCGACCGCGGCCTCGGGAGCGACATGAAGGACCACGGTGCCATAGGCCGTGCCGCTCATGCGGCCGTCGGAGATGCGCACCATGTCGGTGACGCCTCGCTCGAGCAGCTTCTTCGGGATCTTGATGTTGCCGAGCTCGGGCATGCCGGGATAGCCGCGGGGCCCGATCTCCTTGAGTACGAGGACGGAGGTCTCGTCGACGGCGAGATCGGGACTGTCGAGCCGCGCGTCCATATCCTCGACGCTCTCGAACACGACCGCGCGGCCGCGATGGCGGAGCAGCGCGGGGCTGGCGGCCGACGGCTTGATGATCGCACCGTCGGGGGCGAGGTTGCCCGTGAGGACGGCGAGGGCATTCTCGCTTTTGATCGGTCGCGCCGGCGTGCCGATCACCGTCGCGTCGACCACCCGCGCCTCGGCGATGTTCTCGCCGACCGTGCCGCCCGAAACGGTGCGGATGTCGAGATGGAGCAAGTCCCGCATGACGCTCATCAGGGCGGGCAGCCCACCGGCGCCGAAGAATTCCTCCATGAGATAGGTTCCGTTGGGCACGATGTTGGCAAGCAGCGGGATCCCTCGGCTGTTGCGGTCGAGATCGTCGAGCGTCAGCGGGATGCCGAGCCGGCCCGCCAGCGCCAAGAAATGCAGCGCGGCATTCGTGCTGCCGCCCAGAGCGGCGTTGACGCGGATGGCGTTTTCCAGCGCCTCGCGTCCAAGGATCTTCGATATGGTGAGGCCCTGCCGAACCAGATCGACAATGCGCCGTCCGGCGAGTTGGGCGCTGGCCTTGCGCCGTCCGTCGACCGCCGGGATCGCCGCCGAGCCAGGCAGGCTCAGGCCGAGCGCCTCGGCGATGCAGCCCATGGTGCTGGCCGTGCCCATGGTGTTGCAGTGGCCGTTGCTCCGCGACATGCCGGCCTCGGCGTCGACGAACTCAGCCTTGGAGATACGGCCGGCGCGATAGTCGATATCCAAGCGGAAGATGTCGGTGCCCGAGCCGACCACCCGACCCTGCACCCGGCCGCTGACCATGGGGCCGCCATGAACGAGGATCGCCGGCAGGTCGATGCTGGCCGCGCCCATCATGTAGGCGGGCGCCGTGTTGTCGCATCCCGTCAGGAGCACGACGCCGTCAATCGGGTTCGCGCGCAGGGTTTCCTCGAGCTCCATGCTCATGAGGTTGCGGAACAGCATGCCGCTCGGGCGGATCAGCGAATCGCCGATCGACATGGTGGAGAAGACCAGCGGAAAACCGCCGGCCTCGAGCACGCCGCGGCTGACCCAGTCGGCCAGCTCGCCGAGGTGGGCGTTGCACGGCACGAGATCGGAGCCGGAACTGGCGATCCCGATGACGGGCCGTCCTTCGAACATCTCGGGGAGATGGCCGCGGGCCTTCAGATGCGTGCGATGCTCGAAGCCGGCATTGTCTATGCGCTTGAACCAGCTGTCGCTGCGCAGTGGCTTTCCCGTCTCGGCCATGTCCTCGTTACCCCGATGCGATCCGCTGCCAGTTTGGGCACGAGCGGTCGCCTTGTCTACGAGGTCCAGACCGCTATGCTCGGCTCCGGGCCTCGAAACGAACCGCGGGGATGCCTGGTATGCGGACTCTGATCGCGGACGCGGTCGTCGTCACCAACGACGACAGCGGCACGATATTGCTCGATGGCGCCGTCTTCGTCGAGGGCGAGCGGATCGTCGAGGTCGGGCCGTCGGATGCGCTACGCGCCCGGCACACGAATCCAGATCGGGTGATCGACGGGTGCGGCAAGCTGGTGATGCCGGGCTTCGTGTGCAGCCACACCCATGTCGGCTACGCGCTCTTCCGCGGTCGCGTCGAGGACGGCGGCCGGGAGACGTTCCTGACCCAGCTCGTGCCGATGGCCGGGATCATGACGGCTGCCGAGCGACGAGCAATCGGCTCGCTCGGCTATCTTGAGCTCCTGCGCAGCGGCGTCACGACGGTCGTGCAGGTCGAGGAAGATGCCGACGTGTTTCCGGATTTTGTCGAGCGGCTAGGGGTCCGCAGTTTCATCGGCGTCATGGTCCAGGATGTCGCGCCGGCCCAAGTCCTCGACGGTTCGTTCGCAACGAGTCCCGACATGTGCCGCGCGCAACTGGCGCAGGCGATCGGCTTCGCGGAGACCTGGCGAAACGCCGCCGGCCGACTGAAACCGCTATTGATGGCGAACTCGACCATGACCTCGTCGCCCGAGTTGCTGCGGGGGCTGCGTCGCGCCGCTGACCGGCTCGGCGTGCCGCTCTCGATCCATATCGGCATCGGCGCCGGGGAATCCGACGTCACCATGCGACTGCACGGCAAATCACCCTTCGCCTATGCCCGCGATCTCGGCCTGCTCGGCCCCGACGTGCTGGCGGCCCACTGCTTCCATGTCACGCCCGGGGACATCGACATCCTCGCGGAAACCAAGGCCAACATCGCCCACTGTCCACAAATGAACTCGGTGCGCGGCCTCATCGCGCCGGCCCAGGCCTTCCGCGACCACGGCCTCAATGTCACGCTCGGCATCGACAACTATTTCGCCGATTTCTTCGAAGTGCTGCGCTCGGCGGTCATCGTGGCGCGCATCAAGGGCGAGGAAGGCACGTTGATGCACCCGAGCACGGTACTGCGAATGGCGACCGTCAACGGGGCTAGCGCCCTGGGCCTGAGCGACGTCGGTGTCGTGGCCGCGGGCCGCAAAGCGGATCTCGTCCTGCTCGATTGCCGATATCCGGGCCTGACTCCTTTGCTCGACCCGGTGCCGAGCGTCGTCTATCACGCCCATATGGGTAACGTGAATACCGTCATGGTCGACGGCGAGATCGTAGTCGCCGGCGGGAAATCCAGCCGGGTCGAGGAAAGCGCCCTGTTCGACGATGCCCAGCGATGCGCGGAGGCCGCGTGGCGGCGCTTCGTTGATCGTTACGGCGACATCAGGGCGCGCCGGGAGCAACTCCACTGAGCCCTGACCGGAAGACCGCAGGTTGGCGGCTCGGCGCCGATGTCGGGGGGACCTTCACCGACCTGGTCCTGGTCGCCCCCGATGGCCGAGCGACGACACGCAAGGTGCTGTCGACCACCGCCAACTACGCCGAGGCGGTCGTACGAGGCATCGTGGAACTCCTGGCGGAAGCCGAGGTCGGCGGCGCCGACATCGCGGAGATCATTCACGGCACCACGGTCGCGACCAATGCCATCCTCGAGCGGCGCGGCGCGAAGACCGGCCTCATCACCACCGAAGGGTTCCGCGATCTCCTGGAAATTGGCCGGCTGCGCCTCTCGCGGCTCTACGACATGGATCACCGGCGTCCGCCGCCGCTGGTGCGGCGGCGCTGGCGGCTCGAGGTCGGGGAGCGCCTCGACCATCGCGGCGAGGTGGTGCGCTCGCTCGATCCAGCGAGCCTCGAGAAGGCAGTCGACACGCTTGTCGAAGAGGGCCTGGAAGCGGTCGCCGTCTGCCTCATTCACGCCTATGCCAATCCTGCCCACGAGCGGGAGGTGGGCGCCGCGATACGAGCGCGGGCGCCGCATCTCCACGTCACGCTGTCCTCCGAGGTCCTGCCCGAGATCCGCGAGTTCGAGCGCACCAGCACCGCGGTCGCCAACGCCTACGTGATGCCAGTCATGGACCGCTACCTGTCGCGCCTCGAGGCGGAGATGGGGGCACTCGGCATCGCCGCGCCGCTCTCCGTCATGCAATCCAATGGCGGGATCATGACGGCCGGACGAGCCCGCCGCCGGCCGGTTCAGCTCATCGAGTCGGGGCCCGCGGCGGGCGTCATCGCCGCCGCCGCGCTGTCGCGCCGCGCCGGTCTGCCCAACGTCATCAGCCTCGACATGGGCGGCACGACGGCCAAGGCATCGGTGATCGAGGGTCACGCAATCACGCGGTCGAACGAGCTCGAGATCGGCGGCCCCATCTCGCAGGGAAGTCGCCTCAACAAGGGCGGCGGCTATCTGCTGCGCACGCCCGCGATCGACATCGCCGAGGTGGGGGCGGGCGGGGGAAGCCTCGTCACCGTCGCGTCCTCCGGCGCTCTGCGCGTCGGGCCGCTGAGCGCCGGCGCCGCTCCCGGCCCAGCCTGCTACGGCCTCGGCGGCACGGGCGCTACCCTGACCGACGCCAACGTCGTCCTGGGGTACCTGCCGCAGACGCGGCTGCCGAGCGGTCTTGCGCTGGCGCCCGAGCTGGCGTTGCGCGCCGTTGCGGAACAGGTGGCACGGCCCCTCGGCCTCGCCACCGAGGAGGCCGCCTACGGCACCTATCTCGTCGGCTGCGCCGGTATCGCGCGGGCGGTGCGCGCGGTGACGGTCGAGCGCGGCCGCGACCCACGGGAATTCTCGCTCGTGGCATTCGGCGGCAACGGTCCGCTCTTTGCGGCCGAGATGGCGCGCTCGCTTGAGATCGGAACCGTGGTCGTGCCGCCGGCTCCCGGCGTCTTCAGCGCCGTCGGCCTGCTCGAAGCCGAGATGGAGCACCATCTCGTCCGTACCTTCAACCGCTTGCTGGCTGAGACCGACGAGATGGACCTTCGCGCCGGATTCGCCCTGCTGGAGGACGAGGCGGTCGTCATGTTGCGCGAGGAAGGGCGCGCAGCGGCGGCCATCCTGCGCTCGGTCGATCTCAAATATCTCGGCCAGTCCTTCGAGCTCACGGTGGCGATGCCGGAGGCGGGAACGCCCAGCATTGCGCGAGAGATCGCCGAGCGCTTCGAGAGCGAGCACGAGCGCACCTACGGCCATCGCGCCACCGGCGACCCCATCCAGATCGTCAACCTGCGCATGACGGCTCGGGTCCAGGGCGGCGACCGCCCGCCGGTCGCAATCAAAGGCGGTGCGTCGAGCGCGAGTCGCAACCGCCCCGCCTATTTTGGCCAACGCCGGGGGGTTGTCTCGACCCCGGTGATCGGTCGCGGCGATCTCGATCGGACGCCTCGGCCGGGCCCGTTGCTCGTTGAGGAATACGATGCCACGACGCTCGTGCCGTTCGGCTGCACCGCGTGCATCGACACGTTGGACAACATCGTCATCACGGTGGGGGATTGAGATGGAACCGCGAGATCTCAGCGACCCGATCTTGCTCGAGCTGATGAAGAACGCGCTCGACGCCGTGGTCGACGAGATGGCGATCGCGCTGGTCCGCACGGCTTATTCGAACAACCTCAAGAACTCGATGGACATGAGCTGCGCGTTGTGTGACGTGCGAGGGCGCCTCATCGCGCAAGGCCTGACCCTGCCCCTGCATCTCGGCTCCATCCCGGACGCGATGGACGTGGTCCGGCGCAAATTCTTGCAGCCGAAACCGGGCGATGTCTTCATCCTCAACGATCCCTATGAGGGCGGCACGCATCTACCTGATTTCTACATCCTGAAGCCGGTCTTCCGTCTCGGCGCGCTAGCTGGTTGGGCCGCTACCGTCGGCCATCAGCTCGATGTCGGAGGCATGACGGCGGGCGGCAACGGGTGCGATGCCACCGAGATCTTCCAGGAAGGGCTCCGAATTCCGCCGCTCAAGCTCTATGACGAGGGGCGGCCGGTCGACGCGATTTTCGAGCTGATCGATCGCAATGTTCGCGTGCCGCGCCAGGTGCTGGGCGACGTCAGGGCGCAGCTTTCCGCCTGCGGTGCCGGCGAGAAAGGTCTCCTCCACCTGATCGAGAAATACGGCGCCGATCGCTTCGGCGCCGTAACCGACGCCCTGCTCGATCAGGCCGAGCGCCTCGCGCGCCATGCCATCCGCGACATGCCCGACGGCACCTACGCCTTCGAGGATTTCATCGATGACGATGGCATTGATCCCGATGTCATCCCGATCAGAGTTGCGGTCACCGTGGCGGGCGACCGGCTCATCGCGGATTTCACGGGTTCGGCGCCGCAGGTCAAAGGGGCGATCAACTCGCCCATACCCTTTACGAAATCCGCCGTCTACGCGTGCGTGCGCCATCTCATCGGCGGCGATCCGCCGAACAACGAGGGATATTTTCGGCCCATCGAGGTCGTGGCGCCGCCCGGCACGATCGTCAACCCGGTGATGCCCGCCGCGGTGGCGGCGCGCGGCCTCACCGGGTTTCGCATCGCCAACACGGTGTTCGGCGCCCTGGCGCAGATCGCACCCGACCGCGTCTTTGCGTGCGAGGTCGGCGGCGATACCGGCGTCAGCTTCGGCGGCTATGATGCGAAGCGTCGCCCCTTTGTCTTTCTTGAGTTCCTCTTCGGCTCGTGGGGCGGCTGCCCGACGCACGACGGCCAGGACGCCTCGGCGAGCAGCGTGGTCAATTTCTCCAACAACCCGATCGAGATCATCGAGTCCGAGTCGCCGCTGCGCATCGAGCGCTACGGCTACCTGCCGGACACCGGCGGTCCCGGCATGTTCCGCGGCGGGCTCGCACTGGTCCGCGACTATCGCCTGCTTGAGGCGGAAGCCGTGCTGCAGCTGCGCAGCGACCGCCGCACGCATCTGCCCTATGGCTTGCGCGGCGGCCGACCGGGGACGCCCTCGCGTAACCTCGTCAATCCCGACAGCGAGCCGCGCGACCTGCCCGGCAAGTGTCGGCTGACCATCCGCCGCGGCGACGTTTTCCGACATGTCCTAGCGGGCGCCGGCGGCTGGGGCGACCCCTTCAAACGCGATCCCGAGCGCGTCGCTTTTGATGTTGGCGAGGGCAAGATCTCGGTCGAGTACGCTCGACGCGAATACGCGGTCGCCGTCGATCCCGTGACGAGCGCCGTACTTGCCGATGCGACCACGGCGCTGCGCCGCGCCTAGACTAGTGCCGCAAGCCTGGGGAGCGCCAACGGAGTGGCTTCGCCACTGAACGTATGTCTCTGCGTCGTCGCGGCGACGCTCTTCTGGACTTGCCTGGGCTTTCCCGTGGCGCGTCATCTCGCTCCCGGACGTCCGCTCGCTCTGGCGATGGCGCCCGTGCTCGGTTGGGCGGTCTTCAGCCCGCTGGCGCTGCTGGTTTTTATCGGTATCGGGTTTACGCGAGGCTCGGTTGCTCTTGTGGTGGGCGCGTCTCTCCTCGCAAGCCTTGTCGCAGCGATGATGTCGAGACCGACGGAACTTACGCCCCATCGCGAGGCTCCGGGCCTCCCGTGGTGGGACTATGGTGCCGCGGCCCTGCTCGCCGGCGCCGCAGCCATCGCCGTGATGCCCAAATTCGGCGACGGTGGCGTGTTCCTCGCCGCGCCGATCTTCGACCACTCGAAAGCCGCCATCATCGACGACGTCGTCCGGCTCGGTCTGCCCGCGGGCAATCCGTTTTTCGGCGAGGCCGGGGCTCCCGCGGGCTTGGCTTATTACTATCTCTGGCACTTTAGCGCCGCGATCTTCGCCCTGCTCCTGGGTGTGAGCGGTTGGGAAGCGGACATCGCCCTCACTGGATTCACCGCGTTTGCCTCGCTCATGCTGATGATGGGCCTCGCGGTCTCTTTCAGCGGGCGCCGGGCGGCCCCGCTGTGGGTACTCCTGCTGAGCCTCTCGGGCTCGCTCAGGCCGGTGCTGCAGGTCGTTTTGGGCGAGCAGGGTCTGGACCATCTCCTCTCACCCTATTCGCGCCTGCAGACCTGGATGGTGCAGGCGAGTTGGGCGCCGCAGCATCTGACATCGGCGATATGCGTGATTACCGCCGTCTTTCTGATGTGCCGCCTCGCTCAGCGGAGTAGCGCGCTTCTCGTCGCGGTGCTCGCTCTCGTGGTCGCGACGGGGTTCGAAAGCTCCACCTGGGTCGGCGGCGTCACCTTCGCATTGGCCGCGGGTCCGGTCTGCTGCGGGCTGCTGGTGTTCGTCGATCCAGGGCGCCGGCGGCGGTTCCTGATCGGCGCGATTGCCGCCGCGGTGTTGGCGCTCATGCTGGCGTTTCCCTTCATCCGGGACGAGTACCTCGCGACCCTTGGTCGAGAGGCCGGCTTGCCGGTTGCTCTACAGCCGCTCGAAGTGCTTGGGGCTTGGACGCCACTTGCCGTCCGGCGCTTCCTCGACGTGCCCGCGTATTGGCTCCTGCTTCTGCTGGTGGAGTTCCCCGCGATTTACATCATGGGCTCCCTCGCGCTCGTGCGAACGGCCACGTCCGCGCAGGGGTCTGGCCAATCGGCGCGGCTTGCGATGGCTCTCGGCTTGCTCGCCGTCGCCTGCTTGGCGGTGGGCTCGCTTCTCGTCAGCACGATCGGCAACAATGATCTCGGCTGGCGCGGCACGCTTCCCGGCGTGATGGTCCTGACCGTGTTCGCCGCGGCGGGATTGTCGCGCTGGCGGACCAGTCCGAGACCGGTCGCCGCGGCAGCGATCGTGCTCTTTCTGCTCGGCCTGCCCGACGGCCTCCGCTTCATCGACGAGAACGCGATGGGCAATCCCACGCCCTCGGCCGCTGCCTTCGCGGATGCGCCGGAGCTATGGCGCGCGGTGCGCCGGCACTCCGCGTCCGACCAGCGCGTGGGCAACAATCCCAACTCCCTGGCGGACTTGACCGTGTGGCCCATCAACATTTCCTGGGCGCTGCTCGCCGACCGCCGCTCCTGCTACGCCGGCTGGGCGCTGGCGCGGGCTTTTGTCGCGTTGCCGAAACCCGACATCGACGCGCTCGAGGCGCGCTTCAAGCGGGTCTTCGACGGTAGCGGCTCACGAGACGACGTTCATGAATTGGCGACGCGGTACAGCTGCCGGCTCATCGTCGTTACCACTCAGGATGGGGCGTGGTCGCGCGATCCGTTCGCCGAGAGCGCGGATTACCGCCTAGCCGAGGAGGCTCCTGCGAAATGGCGGATCTACATCGCAACCGACCATTAACCTGTCCTCTCGAGAGGTCGCTCCGGATCGGCGAGCGGGCGCGGTCTCGTGGCGACGCGCAGGAATGTCGCGAGGATGCGCCAACCCGCTCGGATCGATCCCCGCAAGGATCCCGCGACCTTTGAGGTACCGCCGCCGCGGCGGCGATAAGGCAGGGGCACTTCCAGAATGCGGAGGCCCGAACGCGCCGCCTTCATCTGCATCTCGATGTTCCAGCCGTAGGTCATCTCGCGCATGTCCAGGCGCCGGAGGCAGTCGCGGCGGATGGCGCGGTAGGCGCACATATCGCTGTAGCGCACGCCGTAAAGCCGGCGCATCGCAATGCCGGCGAGATAGCCGGCCGCGACCTGGTGCCAGCTCATCGAGCCCGGTTCGCGGGTGCCGCGCGTACGGGAGGCTATGGCGAAATCATGCGTGCCATCGCGAATGGGCTCGACCAGGCGCGCCAGCAGATCGCCGCGATCCGCGCCGTCGCCGTCCATGAAGACGATGATCCCGCAGTCTGGGGTCGCGGCGGATGCGCCCGCGGCGCAGGCGCGGCCGTAACCGGGCTCGTCCGGCACGATCACCCGCGCGCCGGCGGCACGCGCTCTGTCCGGCGTTCCATCGCTGCTGCCGCCGTCGACGACGATGATCTCGTGCGAGAGCTCGCGCGGGAGCTCGCTCACGACGCCGGCGATGGTCTCCGCCTCGTTCAATACGGGAATGACGACCGCGACGCCTAGAGGCTCCATCTGAGGCCGCAATTCTGGCAGGGCTTGGGCGGCATCTCGCTGGTGAGTTTCTGTCGGAACTCCTGATAGGCCGAACCGTTCCAGATTTCACGCAAGGTCTGCTGCGTGGCGTCACCGAGCGTATAGGTCTCGTAGCCGCGTGCCGAGAATGGTGCGATACAGCACGGCAGCGCTCGCCCGTGCGCGGTGAAGTACATCAGCGACCAAGGACGGCGGCAGGCGGACCACGGCGCATCCTGCTTCTCGCGCTTGAGGCTGAGGCCGGGCTCGGTGGCACCCGAGGCGTCGATGGTGACGCCGAGCGCGGCGCCGAGCACCTGAGCCGCGGAGATCGCTGCCTCTTCCTCCGCCCGGGTCCGCTCGAACAGCGAGGAGTCGGGCCGCGCCAGCCCGCGTCCGAGCTCGTCGTAGACCAGGCGCTGCAGGTGCACCTCGCGCACGCCGATGCGCGCGGCGAGGCGCACGAAGTCCGGCAATTGATCGACCGTCTCCTTGAGCCCCGTCAGCCAGAGTGAGACCCGCGGGCTGGTAGCCCCGATTTCACGCTGGAGCGCGGTTAATTCCGTGACGTTGCGGACGATGCGATCGAACATGTCCTTGCCGCGGACCTTGAGGAAGCTCTCGGCCTCGGCGGCGTCGAGCGAGACGCGCAGCTCGTCAAGACCGGTCTCGATGATCTCCCGGCGCTTGCGCGGCGCGAGCAACGTGCCATTGGTGTTGAACAGCACGTAGATGCCGCGCTCCTTGAGGTAGCGGATCATGCGCGGCAGCGATTTCACCAGCATCGGCTCGCCGACGCCGTGCAGGACCACGCGCGCGACCTCCGGCACCTGATCGATGATGGAGGTGAAGAGCTGCCAGCTCATGTCGGCGGGGGGCTCGAGGTCCTCGAAGGTGCGCGGACAGGTCTCGCAGAGCAGATTGCACCGGTTGGTCACTTCGAGATAAATGCAGACCGGCGGCGACTCCGCGACCTTCGCGCGTTGGCCGCTCACCGCTTCGAAGTAGCGGCTGGTTGCGGCAAGATCGGTGGTCGGCATCGGCTACTCCTTGCTCGCGGCCCAGCCGGCCAGGGCCGCGCGGTTGCGACCGACCGGGGCGTGCTCCACTCGGGGAGAAGCCGCGGTCTGCAGTTCCAGAAGGCCCAGGCGCCGGATGCACGAGGTGGTCGCCGGCGCCGCGTAGGGGTGCAGGGCCTCGCACTTCCCCGCGGGTCCGAGATCGCGGAGCAGCCGGCTCAGCGCCGCCACGTCATCGACGTCGTACCAGGTCGCGAGCTCGACGACCTCGAGACCGATCTCGCGCGCACGCTCGTGGGTCTGATCGGCGACCCCGCTCGTGCTCCAGGCGATATCCTCGAAAAGATGGACATGCGGTGCCTTCATGCCGATCACGTAGTAGCCGCCGTCCTCCGCCGGCCCCAGCACCACGCGATCGCCCGGCTCGGCGAGCGCGCGCGCCAGCTCGATCAGCAGCGCCGTCGGCAGGTTGGGGCTGTCGGAATTGAGCAGGCACACAGCCGCGTGCCCCTCGGCGAACAGCGCACGCGCGGCGTGCAACAGGCATCGGCCGAAGCCCTGCACGCGCGGCGGCGGGTCGTCGGTTCCGTCCGCGAGCACCAGGCGCGTGCCGGGCGCCAGCATGCCCTCAAACAGCGCTTCGAGGCCCGCGGGCGCATAGGCGACGTAGCCGCTGATCGCGGTTTGGCGCGCGGCCAAGCGGATGTTCTCGGTGACGTCGCGCAGAAAGCTCGCGCTCAGCGCCATTGCGGCCTCGGGCGTGAGCGGCGGCACAAGGCGGGTCTTCACGGCCCCGGCGCGCGGTGCCTTTGCCATCACCGCGACCGCGCAGTCTCGACCGGGCATGACGGACTCCATCGTCATGATCCGCTGAACCAGTTGTAGCCGCGATCCTCCCAGAATCCCCCGGGCATCCGGTTCGTGACATAGAGCGTCGTGACCCATTTTGGGTTCTTGAATCCGAGCTTCGTGGGGATACGCACCTTGAAGGGATAACCGAACTTTTGCGGCAGAACCGCGTCGGCGAACTTGAACGCCATGATGGTCTGCGGGTGCAGCGCCGTCGGCATATCGATGCTGCCGTAATAGCCGTCGGCGCACTGGAACCCGACATACTTTGCCGAGAGATCGGCGCCGACGCGCTCAAGGAGTACACGCAGGGGAGTACCGCTCCACTTGCCGATCATGCTCCAGCCCTCGACACAGACATGGCGCGTGATTTGGCTTTCTTGCGGCAGGCCGTAGAGCGCCTCGATGGTCCACGGACGCTTGTCCTCGATCAATCCGGACAATTCCAACCGGTAGTCGGCGGGGGTCAGTGTCGGTGCCTGATCGGCAGGGAAGTAGGCGTTGTAGCGGAAGTCGCGCACCACGTCGCTTTCCCCATAGGTGGGGGCAAGCCGATGGCCGCCGAACAGAAGCGCCTGCGCACGGTCGTTCCACCGCGACATCGCCTTCAAGACGCTCTGGACCATGTCTTGGTCGGAAATGTCGCAGCCGGTCAGCAGCGTCAGTGCCCCCAGACTCAGCGTCTGGCGCAGAAACAGGCGGCGTTCGATACCGGTCACCACCGGCGTCGGTACGAGGATCGAGCGCGTCATCGCTCACCTCCGGTTCCCGGGTGCGGCGCGCTCGATGCGCGGCCGACGATCATCGCAACCAACGTCTTTGGTACCAGAAGGGTCAGCGCGATATGCACGACCAAGAAGCCGACGATCGCCGTCATGCCGAAGAAATGCACGACGCGCGCGAACTCGTAACCGCCGAAGAACCAGGTCAGCTCTTGAAGCTGCACGGGCTTCCAGATGCTGAGGCCGGAAAGGATTGTCACGAGAATGGCCGCCAGCACGCCCCAATAGAACACTTTTTGCACGGCGTTATATTTCCCCAGCCGATGGTCGAGTTTGCCGCGCAGCGCCGCGAAGAAGTCGCGCGCGAAGGCGCCCACGCTGACCGGCAGGAAATCCCGCCGAAAGTGCCCGGAGACGATGCCGACGACGAGGTAGGCCAGAGTATTGAGCACGAGAACCCACATGGCGCCGAAATGCCAAAGCAAGGCATTCGCCAGGCCGTCCTCGTTGTTGACGGCTTCCGAAACGGAGAGGTCGCCGCCCAGCGTCAAGTAATAGGGAAAGCCGAAATCGATCGATAGCGCGGGATAGGCATCGTAAATGCGCCAGCCGCTGCCGATCATGACGATGATCGCCATGGCATTGATCCAGTGCATGATGCGCCGGCTCAGCGGATGCAGCTGGACGTCGCGCGCGGGCGTCGTCTCGGCGGAATGAGCGGTCACGGCAGCACCTCCAGGCCTTCCGCGTGCAGCCGCTCCTGATCCCGGGCTTGGCGCAAGAAGGCCGCAAATTTCTCGGCGTTCGGGCTGAGCGCATTGTATGTCTGCGCGATCCAATAAACGAGCGGCGCATAGCTCGATGCTGGCAGCCTGTCGGTGACCACAAAGGCCGGGTCGGCGGCGACGTCCGTGGCGTAGACGAGCGCCAGCTGCACCTTGCCCTCGGTCAGCAGAAAGGACGCGTCGGCGGTATCGACCACGCCGACCGATCGGGAGCTGGCGGCCTCCCAGAGCCCCAGAGCCTGCAGGGCCTTCTTGCCTTCGGCGCCGGCCAACGCCGTTGTGGGATCGACGAGCGCGATCGGCGCATGTCCGGCGAGAGCCGCGAGATCGTGCGCCCGCGAGGGCGAGGCGGACTTCGCCTTTGCGATCTCATCGGCGGTTGATGCCACGACGAGTTGATTGCGCCACAGCGGCTGAAGTGTCTCCGGCTTGATGAGCTGGCGCTCAGTCGCGGCGTTCGAGGCCGCCTCTCCCGCGCCGATGATGATGTCGCTCCGAGCGCGATGCGAGATCTGCTCCAGCAGCGCCGAGGTCGGCGAGGTAAAGACGCGAACGGGAATGCCAGTTTGCTTCCGCCACGCGGCGCCGAGATCGGTGACCGCGTGCCGCAAGGTTGGCTCGCAAGCGACCACGACATCGGGAGCCACCACGTAGTCGGCGCGCGCGGGTGCGATCGCCGCCGGAGCGAGCATCAGCAGGAGCGACAGGGCCAGTCCGCGGATGTCTGAGATCATCTCGAGCCTCGGTCCAATGCGAGAGCCCCGATCCAAATCGATCATATCGCCGAATCCACGCGGGCAACAGCGCCGTCGAGGCCGGCGCGCATGGCCTCGAGACCGCACGCAAGATCGGACCGTCCGAAGCCGATCCGGAAGCGGTCCGACGGAGTCGGCAGCAGATCCGAGCGATAGATGCTGGCCGGCAGCAGGAGGACGCCGCTTCGCCTCACCAGTCGAGCACACAGAGATTCGACGCCGTCCCGACCCCTGTAGCGGGGATATCCCACCACGCCGCCATCGGGGACATGCCAGTCGAAGAGGTTCGCGTGAGTTGCGAAGAAATCATTGAGCCGCTGGATATTGCCGGCGGCGATGCGCCGGTTGCGTGACAGGATCCGGTCGCCTGCCTTGAGCGCGATCTGGGCCAGGACCTCCGAGGGCGCGGCGTTGCAAATCGACAGGTAGTGCTTGATCCGCTCCATTCGCTGCAGCAACGCCCGGTCGCGGCACGCGATCCAGCCGATCCGAAGGCCCGGCAACCCGTAGGATTTCGACAGCACGCAGAGGGAGATCCCGCGCTCGTAGGCATCCACCGCCGGCGGGAGGCGCATGGCGGGGTCCCGCTCGATGAGTCGATACACCTCGTCGCTGAACAACCAGAGGCCGTGCCGGCGGCAGAGCGCGACGAGCGCATCGAACCGGTCGCGCTCCAGGATCTTGCCGGTGGGATTGTTGGGAAAATTGATCGAGATCAGCTTCGTGCTCGGCCGAATCGCCTTGGCGACGCGCTCGATGTCGAGTGTCCAGGCGCGATCGGGATCGAGCGCCACGCCGCTCACGGCGCAGAGGCCAAGCGGTATGGTTTCCGTGGACTGGTAATTCGGCGCGACGACGATCGCGTGGTCGTCGCGATCGAGCAGCGCCTGCATCGCCACATGGATGCCCTCCTGCGCTCCGGCGAAGCAGAGCACGGCCTCGGCGCTTGCATGATCGTATCCGGTGGCGATGGTTTGGCGGAGCCACGCTGCGCCGCGGGGATCGGTATAGCCGAGTTGCAGCGCATCCCAGCGCTCTCGATCGCCGTCATCCGCCATGGCGAGCAGATCAGCCAGCGTCGACGTCTCGCAATCGGACGCCGTCAGGTGATGCCTTGCCGCGGAATCCCAGCGCGAGAAGTAGACCGCCAGCGCGAAATCGCGCATCGGTCGACGAACGCCGGGCGGGGGTGGGTACGCGAGAGTTTCGCGTCGCATCGCTATGGCGTCTGGCGCCTCGTTCAATCGCCGGTCCTTGCTGCTCGATCGCCAGTCCCCTGGACCAAGTTCGATTCGGGCAAGCAAAGGTTACCGGCGCTCACGAGTTCGTGATCGACCGCCCTGCCTCACGCCGGGGCTCCGTGCGCCAGCACGAACGCTCGCTCACTCTTGATTGAGCAGCGGCTCGATAATGAGATCGCCCGTTTGGAAGCGGCGCGGCGTCAGTTGGGTGAGAACGGGGTCGTTCGTGTCGCTCTCCAAAATGAGGGCCGACATGATCCGGCCCACCGCGGGCGACGTCATCAGCCCGCGGAAGGAAGACACCGCGACGTAAAGGCCCTCGACCTCGGTTTCACCCAGGATCGGCTGCATGTCGGGAGTGAGGCTGGATACGCCGCCCCACGTACGCAGCACCGGTACATCGGCAACGCCCGGCAGCAGGTCGACAATCTTAGGGGCAGCGAAGCCGAGAAAATCCGGCGTCGATACGAGCTCTTTGCCTTCCCGCGCCCGCGAAACGACGAAAATGATCGAGCCGCGGCTAACCTGATTGACGGATATATGGTGCTCCAGGGAAATCAGGATTGGCTTGACCTTGGGCGCGCACGGCACGGTGACGATGGCTTCCTTGGGGAGGCTCTTCACGGGAAGAGTGATGCCAAACGAGGCCAGCAGTTCCGGTACCGCCCAGTCCGTGCACAGCAGGACCTTGTCGGCCTCGATCGTGCCGCCGCTGACCGTCGCGGAGAAGTTGCCGTTCGTCCGCTCGAGCTTTTCGACCCGGGTTCCATAGCGGATGTCCACGTTCTCGCGTCGGCACGCCTTGAGCAAGGAATCAAGCAGGAGGAAGGGTGAGATGGTGCCGTCCTTGCCGCAGAAAGTGCCGCCCACCAGCCGATTGCGGCCGAGAGCCGGCACCATTTGGATGCAATCGTCGGCGTCCAATAGCTCGCTCGGCACACCATAGCGATGCTGGATCTCCAGGCTCGATCTCAAGGTGGCCAGAGCCTTCTCGCTGTGCGCGAGAACGAGGTACCCATCCTGTTTCAGCTCGATCCCGCGAGGATAGTCGAGCTGGTCCGCCGCCGTCTCGAAGAACCGGATACTCTCCTGGCAAAGCCGAATGTTTAAGTCCAGGCCCCACTGCATGCGGAAGCCTGCGCCATTGCGCCCCGAGGCCCCGCTCGCAAATTCGCCTTCGTCCACCACCAGAATGCGCGCGCCGGTGCGACGCTTTGCCATCCACCACGCGCAGGAAAGTCCGTAAGCGCCGGCTCCGATAATCAAAACGTCGAATTTGACGCTCGTCATTCTGCGTCAACCTTCCTGCGGTGCGCGATGGCGGCGAAGGACACGGGCCGGGCGAGCGGTCGAGGCGTCATCATTTCCGTGGGCGCGGTGCCGGTAGAGAGCTCGATGAGCGACGTGACCGCGGGGAGGCAGGTTCGGCCGCCGCACCAACCCATGCCCGAACGGACGTTGCGCTTGACGGCATTGAGCGAGCTATGCCCGCCTTCGATGGCGCCCTTTATCTCTCCGAGCCGAACGTTCTCGCAACGGCAGACGATCGTCTCGTCCGTCACCAGC
>DASZHJ010000465.1:0-2655 GCA_035938015.1 Allostellaceae bacterium | reverse complement strand
CGATTCTCGGCCACGCCATGCACGACCTCACGGTCGCCGCGGCGCAGCAGCACGTCGGTCACGGGCTGCGCGATCCGGGCCCGAGCGCAAATGGCGAGCAGATGCGCTTGACCCTTGCTCTCTGCGATGTCGGCGAGATCGACGTCGGACAGTTGATCCGCCCGCTCGAGCAAGGGGCCCGCGACCGCGATATCGTCGTCGTGCGCCAGGTGTCGCACCGTTTCGATCGGCGCCTTGCCAACGGGCGCAAGCCGGCGCGAGAGTTCGGTGCGCGCCGTGGTCTCGATCTCGCCGATCAACCGGCTGAACACCAAGTCGAACAGCCGGACGTGATCGTCGTTGAAGCGGCTCGCCCCATCGACAAAAAAGGCTGTCATCCGTTCGAGGGTCGTGGCCCGTCTTCCGGGTGAGCCGCGCTCGATCAAATCGTCCAGTTCCGGAATGTGCGAGGCCTGCACGGACACTCTCAGGTCCCAAACCGATGACGTGGGAAGATTCACGATCGCGCGGCGCGCAACCTGGAACGGTAGGCTAGAGAAGAAATCTGAAGGAAGGGTTAGTTAATGGCTGGTTAGCGGGCGTCCTCGGCCCTTGCGCCGGCGCCGCAAATCGCTATATTTCGGGTGTCCAGCTTTTGGATATCTCATAACGGTCGGATGCCATCCGGTCGGTTTTTGAGAGTGGGTTCCCCCCCGGGACCCGCTCTTTTTTGTTACCGAAATCGGGCTTACGTGCCCAGTCGAACCGGCACGGCATTCGAACTGGAAGTTGCGAGGCCAAGCGAGCGATGACGCCAGCGATCGGCAGCCTTCAGGCGGACTTAGAACCGCGCCTTGTCGCCGAGCAGGGCACCGCGGCGCGCGTGGCCGCCATTGCCGAACCTGTCCTCGCCGGCATCGGCTATCGCCTCGTGCGGGTGAAGATTTCAGGGCTCGACGGCTGCACGGTCCAAATCATGGCTGAACGCCCGGACGGGACGATGACGGTCGAGGACTGCGAGGCGGTCTCGCGCGCGCTCTCGCCGGTGCTCGACGTGGCCGATCCGATCGATCGCGCCTATCGGCTGGAAGTGTCCTCGCCCGGCATGGATCGGCCGCTGGTGCGGCGCTCGGATTTCGAGCGCTTTACCGGCCATCGGCTCAAGGTGGAAATGGCGGTTGCGATCGACGGCCGACGGCGGTTTCATGGTCTGCTGCTCGGCGTCGAGGGCGAGGCCGCGCGCATTCGCCGCGACGATGCCGCACCGGGGGAAACGACCGAGGTGCTGCTGCCGATCGAGGAAATGGCCGAGGCCAAGCTCGTCGTCACCGATGCGCTGATCGCCGAGTCGCTCAGGCGCGGCAAGGCGGCGGAACGCGAGGCGCGGCGACAACAGGCGGAGGACGCAGCACCCATCGGCGCTGGTCCGCCGTCCGAAGCTCGACCCAAGCATGTCCAGCCCACGCCGCTCGATCACGGGCGCGGGGCTCAGAACCAAGGAGAATGACCGATGGCCGTCAGCGCCAACCGGCTTGAACTGTTGCAAATCGCCGACGCGGTCGCCCGCGAGAAGGCGATCGACCGCAACATCGTCATCGCCGCCATGGAGGATGCGATCCAGAAGGCGGCCCGCTCGCGCTATGGCAGCGAGACCGAAGTCCGCGCCGAGATCAATCCAAAGACCGGCGAGATGCGACTGTCGCGTCTGCTGCTGGTGGTGGATCAAGTCGAAAACGACGCGACGCAGATTGCGCTAGAAGAGGCCAAAAAGCGCAACCCCGCGGCTCAGGTCGGCGACTATATCGCCGAGGCCCTGCCGCCGCTCGAATATGGCCGCATCGCCGCCCAATCCGCCAAACAGGTGATCGTGCAGAAGGTGCGCGAGGCCGAGCGTGACCGTCAATATCAGGAATACAAGGACCGCATTTCCGATATCGTCAACGGCATCGTCAAGCGGGTCGAGTACGGCAACGTGGTGGTCGATCTCGGCCGCGGCGAGGCAATCGTGCGCCGAGACGAAATGTTGCCGCGGGAGACGTTCCGCAATGGCGACCGCATCCGCGCTTTCATCTACGACGTGCGGCGCGAGCCGCGCGGGCCGCAGATATTTCTCTCGCGCACCCATCCACAATTCATGTCCAAACTGTTCGCGCAGGAAGTGCCGGAAATCTACGACGGCATCGTGGAGGTGAAGGCGGTGGCGCGGGATCCGGGTTCGCGCGCAAAAATCGCGGTGATTTCCCGGGATTCGTCGGTTGATCCGGTCGGCGCCTGCGTTGGCATGCGCGGGTCGCGCGTGCAAGCCGTGGTCAACGAGCTGCAGGGCGAGAAGATCGACATCATCCCGTGGACCGCCGACCCCGCCAACTTCGTGGTCAACGCGCTGGCGCCCGCCGAAGTCGCCAAGGTCGTGCTCGACGAGGACCGCCACCGCATGGAAGTGGTCGTCCCCGACCAGCAGCTCTCGCTCGCCATCGGCCGGCGAGGGCAGAATGTCCGGCTCGCTTCGCAGCTCACCGGTTGGGACATCGATATCGTCACCGAGCAGGAGGAATCGGAGCACCGCCAGGCCGAATTCGAGAAACGCACGAAGCTGTTCATCGAGGCGCTCAACGTCGACGAGGTGGTCGGCCAGTTGCTCGCTTCGGAAGGATTCAACTCGGTCGAGGAGCTTGC
>DASZHJ010000464.1:0-5901 GCA_035938015.1 Allostellaceae bacterium | reverse complement strand
CGCCAGCCGGATCAGGAACCGCGTGCGCCAACCCGCCCGCAACATCGGCAGCCGCGCGCCCACCCGCGCGAGCTCTTTGCGCCAGAACTCGGCATGCGCCTCCTCCACGGCTCCGAGCCGGCGATAGACTTCCGCGAGCTGCGGATTCTCCTCGGCATCGGCCAAGGCGCGGTACAGCGCCGCGCCGTCGATCTCGCCCTGCAAGTTGGAGCGGTACCGCTCGCCCGTCTCGGTCTTGCTCTCGGTCATGGAGGCCCGCCGGATCGTTCGAGCCGAGTATACCTCGGAGAGGCAAGGTATTCCGATCCTTGCGGAGGCAGCGCGGCTGACCCACTCTCCGGTCTGCCGTTTTCCGCGAGGACAGTGCCATGAAGCTGAAGGGGAAAATTGCCATCGTCACGGGCGGCGCCAGCGGTATCGGTGCGGCCATCGCGGAGCGCTTCGCGGCCGAAGGGGCCGAGACGGTGGCGGCGGACCTTGCATGCCCCGAGGAAGATCTGGTGGCCGCCGGCACACCGCGCCTCCATCGACACAAGCTCGATGTCACCAACGCGAGCAGCATAAAGCAACTGGTCGCGGCCGTGCTCTCGCGGTTCCGGCGCGTCGACGTGCTGGTGAACTGCGCGGGTATCGGCGCCAACAAGCCGTTCCTGGATACGCCGATCGAGCTGTTCGACCGCATCCTCGCGGTGAACTTGCGTGGCACATTCCTGGTGAGCCAGGCGGTCGCACGGCGGATGACCGAGGGTGGCGGCAGCATCATCAATATCGGCTCGATCTCGGGGCTGCGCGGCAATCTGGGCCGCGCGGCCTACGGCGCCTCCAAAGGCGGTCTGGCAACAATGAGTGAGGTCATGGCTGTCGAGCTGGCGATCCACAAAATCCGCGTAAACGTCATCGCGCCGGGCCCGATCGAGACGCCGCTCGTCGAAACCATGATGTCCCCCGCGGAGCGCGCGATCTGGACCAAGCGGCTGCCGCTTGGCCGCTACGGCACCGCGGCGGAAGTCGCTGCCTGCGCGCTTTTCCTTGCCAGCGAGGATGCGTCTTACGTCACGGGCCACGTGCTCGCCGTCGATGGTGGCTTCCTTGCGGGCGGCGTGATCGAGGCAGCGCCGAAGAATTGACCCAGCCGCGCCCAAGATTCGCCGCAAAACTCACCGATCTTCTGTTTGAGTTCGGCCGCACTCCACTGCGGCACGGCAGAATTGGGGAGGGCGATGCGCAGCTCGGCGAAAGCCGCGGTGTTAACGGTCTTACTGTGCCTCGGTGTTGCCGAGGCGCACGCCGCACAGCCGCCGCGTCAAGCCGTGCAAGTCGTGGCGGGGGCCATCGAACAGACGGGCTACACGCATCTCTACGACCCCGCTTATGTCCAGCTCGCCTACCCCGGCGGCGATCCGCCGCCGGACCGTGGGGTGTGCTCCGACGTGGTGGTCAGGGCGTTCCGCAGGGCCGGCGTCGACCTGCAGAAAGAAGTTCACGAGGATATGGCTCGGAATTTCTCGGTCTATCCCAATCAGTGGCACTTACGCGCACCCGACCCGAACATCGATCATCGGCGCGTGCCCAACCTCATGACCTATTTCACACGGATGGGAAAATCTGTACCGGTCAGCCGCAAGCCCGAGGATTACGCGCCCGGCGACGTCGTCGCCTGGGATCTCGGCGGCGGCCTCTTGCACATTGGAGTGGTGAGCGACACCCGGGCCTCGGGCTCCCGCGATTATGAGATTGTGCACAACATCGGCGCCGGTGCACGGCTCGAGGACGTCCTGTTCTCCTGGACGATCATCGGCCACTATCGATATTTCTAAGGCTAACGCTTCACCAGCACCGGATCCTGCACCGCCGTATCCTGACCGCGGACGGGATCGGCGATCGCCTGCTCGAGGCTCTGTGCCCATTTCCATTCGCTTGATGGACGGGCGCGGCCGTCGCTGCCGACTTGGTCGAGACCCCAGTAGATCTCCAGGCGGTGGCCATCGGGATCGCGGAACTCGACTGCGATCTGACAGCCGGCGCGGCGGCGGCCCTCGAAATCGATGGGCACCTTGTGCGCGCGAAGAAAATCGCGGGCGCGCAGCACCTCCTCGAGGGTCCCCACCTCGAAGGCCATGTGGTTGAGCTCCATGTTGTGCGACTGGCCCGGCATGATCGCGACCAGCGCCACGCCGTGGTGGTCGGCGTTGCAGCGCATGAACACCATGCCGCCGGGAACCATGCCATCGGGATAGACGTCGGAGACCTGGAAGCCCAGGATCTCCGTGTAGAAGCGCACGGAGCGCCGCATGTCGCTGACATTGAGCACGACATGGCCGATCTTGGCGATCCGGAACGGCAAACCCTGCGGACGCTTCAGCTGCGTGATTTCCTCGGGATCGAATGCCATGGGCTCCTCGTGCGTTCCAATGACTGGATCACAGGGTAGCGGAGATCGCGGCTCGAAGTCACCCCGTCCGCGCGACTCGGCCGCGCGTCAACGGCTTCGCCGATTGTGCCACGCCCAGGCGGTCGCGAGAATGGTGTCCAGCGAGGAGAGCACGGGAACCCAATCCAGCACCTCCCGCGTCCTGATCACCTCTGCGACAAGCACCGGTGGATCGCCGGGACGGCGCTCGGTCTCTCTCTGCGGTACACGCCGACCCGTGACGCGCTCGGCCGCCGCGATCACCTCGCGCACGGAGTGGCCCGCTCCGGTGCCGAGATTCAGTTGGAGGCTACCGCCACCCCTCAAGAGATGCGCGAGCGCTTTGACATGCGCCTCGGCCAGGTCCTGGACGTGGACGTAGTCGCGGATCGCGGTGCCGTCGGGCGTGGGGTAGTCGGTGCCGAGGACGTCGATCTGGGGCCGCCGCCCCATGGCCGCTTGCAGCACCAACGGGATCAGATGGGTCTCAGGCTCGTGATCCTCGCCGATCTCGCCATCGGGGTCGGCGCCCGCCGCGTTGAAGTAGCGCAGCGCCGCATGGGAGAAACCGTGCGCCGCGTCGTACCAGTGCAGCATCCGCTCCACCATGAGCTTGCTCTCGCCATAGGGATTGACCGGTCGCTGCGGGGCGGTCTCGGGGATCGGCACGCGATCGGGTGTGCCATAGACCGCGGCCGTCGAGGAGAACACGATGTGGTGCACGCCCCTGGCGCGCATCGCCTCGAGGAGGCGCAGGCTGTTGCACACGTTATTGCCGAAATAGAGCTCGGGGTTGGTCATGGATTCGCCGACATAGGCGAAGGCCCCGAAGTGCATAACGGCGGCCACGTCGAAGCGCTTCAAGGTATCGGCAAGCCGCTCGGCGTCCGCGAGGTCCGCTTCCACGAATGGGCCCCACCGCACGGCTTCGCGGCGGCCCCTGATCAGGCTGTCATAGGCCACGGGCCGATATCCGGCTCGCGCCAAGCTCTTGCAGGCGTGGCTACCGATATAGCCGGCGCCCCCGGTCACCAAGACGGTCTGGCTCACGGGAGCCGTCTCTAGGCTGAATGGGAGCAAGGAGCAAGCGCTGATCGGCGCCGCTTCTTAATTTGTCGCAGATCGCCTTGGCGAGACCGTTTGTCTCCTGAGCCAAGCGGCGCCGAGTGCCGGCATAGGCCCGCCGTTAACCGCGCCCGACATCGAACTCCTTGCTCCCGCCGAACGGGATCGCCTGCCAGAACACCAAACGTCTGACTTCTCCCTCGATGGCGATTGCCCCATAAAATCCGGGCGGCATCGAGAGCATACGTACGGACCAAGTTGCCGATGGGTCCGCGGGGTGGACGACCGGGTGGTCGCCAGCCTCCGCGGTCGCGTCGGGCAGCACCTCGATCGACTGCAGAGCTCCGGAGACGCCTGTACCAATAGCCTTGAGCACGGCCTCCTTGCGCGTCCACGCCGCAAGCAAAGCGCCTTCTCGGGCGTTCTCGGGCAAGGCTTCGAACCGCACGCGCTCGCGTGGACCGAGCATGCGGCGCGCCAGCAGATCGCGGTCAGTGAGCGGACGCTCGGTTTCGATATCGATGCCGACTCGCCGATCGCGAAGCAGCGCGAGGGCGGCAAGATCACCGGAATGGGACAGGTTGAAGGATGGTCCGAGGCGCTCATGACCGGACAGGAACAACTTGCCGTGCGGACCCGCCTGAAGCTCCAGCAGCCGCGGCTCGATGCCGGTGAGAGCCGACAGTACCGAGCGCAGGAGCCACCGCCCGGACACGAACCCGCGTTTGACCGGTTGCGCGACGAGCCGCCGCGCGCGCGCCTCCTCGTCCGCGGTCAACATCTCCGCGGGAGCCGCCGGCAGACCGCTCAGAGCAAGAAAAACCACCTGAGCGGCACCGGCGTCGAACTCGGCCCGGATGGCCGAGAGCGGCAGGATTCGCGAGAGGTCGGCACGAAGCCGCAGCACCGGCTGCGCCGTTGCCAGCAGGCGCAGGCCTCGATCGGGTTCAGGGGGCGTCGAGACGGATCTCCTTCATGGTCTGCCTCGCAGGCTCATGATCAGGTTGCCGTGGGTGTCCGCAACGACCGATGCGCTCGGACCGACCACGGCCGTCGATTCCGCCTCCTCGATCAAGGCCGGGCCGGTGATGTGGACGCCGCCCGACAAACGGCTCCGCACGAAGACCGGGACCTCCACGAAGCCCGCGCATTCCTCGAAATAGGCCGTGCGACGCTCAAGCGGCGCATCGCCCTTGGGCGAATCCCGCTCGGCGAAGCGAAGCTCGGACACAGAGGCGGGCGCCACCACCCGCACACGCCACGACACGACCTCCACGGAGAGCGCGTCGAGGTTGCGGCCGAACCGCATTTCGTATTGGGCATTGAACGCGCGCCGCCATGGCGCGGCATCGCGTTCGGCGTGGCTGCCGCGATCGAGGGGAACCGTCACCTCGAAGCCTTGGCCGACGTAGCGCATATCGGCGGAGAACTCGACAACGATCTCGTCGTCGCGCAGATCGGCTTCGCGCAACACCGCCCGACCCCGCGCCTCGAGCTGGGCAATGGCTTCGTCCACTAGCCGCCAATCGAGACCGTCGAGCTTCATGATCAGGCTGCGCGTGTACTCGACGCTGCGCGGCGCCACCAGCATGCCGATCGCGGATGCGACGCCGGCGCCGCGCGGGAAGATCACCTCGCTCACGTTGAGAAGGCGGGCGATTTCGTAGGCGTGCACGGGGCCAGCGCCACCGAAGGCCACCATGCGATAGCGCAGGGGGTCCGTCCCGGACTCCGCAATGTGCACGCGAGCCGCGGTTGCCATGTTGTTGTCGACCACGCGAGCGATCCCGGCTGCCGTCTCCGCCACACCGAGGCCGAGGCGGTCGCCGAGGCGCTCAAGCGCCCCCACCGCGCGCGAGCGGTCGAGCCGCATCCGTCCACCCAAGAACCGGTCGGGCGCAAGATAGCCGCGGATCAGGTCGGCGTCCGTGACCGTCGGCTCCTCGCCGCCGCGGCCATAGCAGGCAGGACCCGGAACCGCGCCCGCGCTGCGCGGTCCCACGCGCAGCAGACCGAGCTCGTCCATGCCCGCGATGCTGCCGCCGCCGGCACCGATCTCGATGAGTTCGATCGCCGGCAGGCGCAGCGGCAACCCGCTGCCTTTCTTAAAGCGCTGTAGGCGGGCAACCTCGAGCTCATGGCCGCGGTGCGGCAAACCCTCGTGGATCAGGCTCACCTTGGCTGTGGTGCCGCCCATGTCGAAGGCGATCACGTCGTCCCAGCCGGCTTGGCGCGCGAGAAAAGCCGCGCCCATGGCGCCCGCCGCGGGACCCGATTCCACCAAAGCGATCGGCTGCTCGCTCGCGCTCCGCGCCGTCGTGATGCCGCCGTCGGACAGCATGATGAAGAGCGGCACACCCAACGACCGCTCGAGCTCGAGAAGATACTTGAGCGCAATCGGCGCCACATAGGCGTTGGCAACGCAG
>DASZHJ010000463.1:0-3394 GCA_035938015.1 Allostellaceae bacterium | reverse complement strand
TTGGGTCCGATCAGGCCGAGGATCTGGCCGGGCTCGATCACGAGATCCACGCCATCGAGGGCGAGGACCCCGCCGAAGCGCTTGGTGAGGCTTCGCGCCTCGAGCGTCGCCGACCTCGATCCCTGCAGCCGAACGGGCGTCGGCGGTGGCCGCGCCCCCTGCCGCCCGCGTGCAAAGGCTCGGCCGATGAGGCCCGCGATCCCATCGGGCGTGAGGATGATCATCGCCAAGAGCGCCACGCCATAGGCGAGGAGCGCATAGCCCTGAAGAAAGCGCAGCCATTCCGGCAGGTAGGTCAGCAGCAGCGCGCCCAGGAGCGCGCCCGCGATCCGCGTACTGCCGCCGATCACGGTCATGGCGAGGCAGGTGACCATGACCGAGAACTCCAGCGTCTCGGAGGAGACCACGCCGACCGTATGCGCCTGCAGCGCGCCCGCCGCGCCCGCATAGGCGGCGCTCGACAGGAACGCGGCGAACCGCAGCCGGCTTTGCCCGAGCCCGATCGCGGAGGCCGCGATCGGATCGCTGCGCAGCACGGCGTAGGCCGTGCCCGTGAGCCCGCGGGTGACGCGCCAAGAAAGCCATGCGCCCACCGCGACCGCGCCCCACACCGCCGCCGCGAGCGGCAGGCCGCGCGGCAGCGCCTCGCCGCGCACGGCGATCCCCGGCACGCCCGTGAGGCCGAGCGCGCCGCCGGTCCAATCGTCTGCGTTCACCACGAGGAGCAGCGCCACCTGCGCCAGGCCCAGCGTGGCGAGCGCGAAGTAATGCGAGGCAAGACGCAGCACCGGCACCGCCACGATGGCGGCGAGCCCGAGCGGCACCAGGATCGACAACGGGAAGGTCGCCGCGAAATCCCAGTGATAGCGCGCGCCCAGGATCGCCGTCACATAGGCGCCGAGGCCGAAAAACGCGCCTTGCGCCAGCGACAAAGCCCCGGCATGACCGAAGATGAACTGGTAGCCCAGCACGAGCAGCGCTTGGCAGCCCGCCAGCGCCAGGACACGCAGCCCATAAGGCGAGGCGAGGGTGCCGGCGTAGAGCGCGAGCCCCAATAGGAGGAGAGCCCAGAGCGCGCCATCGCCGAGGCCGCGCCTCGTCCTCGGCGGTGCGGCGGCGAGGGTCATGCTCGCCGGCCCGCCGCCTCGCCGAACAGGCCCTGCGGCCGCAGGAGCAGGATAACGAGCAGCGCCGCGTAGAGGAGCGCGCTCGCCGCCGTGTAGGAGACCGCAGCCGCTACCACGGTCTCGAAGAGCCCCACCAGCAGCGCGCCGACCACCGCGCCCGCAAGCGAGCCCCAGCCTCCGATCACCACGGCGATATAGGCCTTGAGGATGAGCGCCCCGCCCGTCGTGGGCGTTACGAAGAATTGGTTGGCGAGCAGCGCGCCCGCGGCGCCCGCCAGCGCCGCCGCCAACGCGAAACTGAGCGCGATCATCGCGGTGACGGGAATGCCCAGCGCCGCCGCCATGTCGCGATCTTGTGCCGTCGCTCGGAGATTGCGGCCGAGGCGCGTGCGGGCGAGAAGCCAGGCTTGGCCCGACACGAGGACCGCCGCGATGCCGATCACCGCGAGCGCCTGGCTCGAGAGCGTGACCGCGCCCCAACGAAGCGGCTCGCTGTCCCAGACCGGCGGTGCTGTCCGCGGCTCCGGCCCGAACAGGTTGAGCGCCGCGTTCTGCAGCACGAGCCCGATCGCGATAGTGCTCACGAACACCGCCGTGGCCGGCCGCCGCATCAGCGGAAAATAAGCGAGGCCCGCAACCAAGAGGCCGAGCAGCGCCATCGCGCCGATCACCACGGGCAGCAAGGCCAGACCAGGCAGCGGCAACGCCGCCGCCAGCGCCGCCGACGTATAGCCTCCCGCCATCACGAGGTCCCCTTGGGCGAAATTGACCGCGCCGGTGGCGTTGAGCACCAGCACGAAGCCCAGCGCCACCAGCGCATAGGCCGCGCCCAGCGCCATCCCATTGAGCACGAGCTGAAGAAGGCTCATCGCCACGTGCCGTGCCCTCTCGCGCCCTCACCCTCCCACGGCTGCGCCGTGGGTCCCTCCCTCTCCCGCCCGAGCGCGGGAGAGGGGCTCCTAAGCCCCTCGCCCACGTTAGTGGGAGAGGGAGGGGCCCGCCGCAAAGCGGTGGGAGGGTGAGGGGCTGGTCGACGCAATGAGCAGGCGCTACATCGAGGCGTCGATGTTGTCGTAGCTCTGGACGATCTTCGGCACGCGGCTCGCGCCGTCATAGCAGAGGATCACGGCGGAGTGGGCCATGTTGCCGCGTCCATCGGACTTGTAGGTCATCGCGAGGCCAACGTAGCTCATGGTCGAGAGCGCCTGCCGCACGGCTTCGGGCGTCGTGGCGCCCGACTTGACGGCCGCGAGCATCATCTCGGTGCCGTCATATTGCGCGAGCGCATAGGCATCGGGCTCGCCGCCGAAGGCCTGCCGGTAATCCCCGGTGAACTTCTGGAGCGCCGCCGTACCGCCGGAGATCGGCGAGGAGGCGCTCTCCGCGCAGACCCCGGCGAGCTCCTTGGGCTCGAGCAGCGCCGCGGTGGCGGGCTGGCCGATGGCGGAGCCCGAAACCACCGGCAGGTCCAGCCCCATGGCCGCCGCCTGCTTGATGATGAGCGCGGTCGAGGGCGCGTGCAGCTGGAGCACCAGGACGTCGGCGCCGGCGCCGCGTGCGCGCGTGAGCACGGGCAGCAGGTCCTTGACCGAGGTGTCGACACCCTCGGAGAGCACCGGCTTGACGCCAAGCTTGGCGAAGGTGCTCTCCAGCACCGTCTTGCCGCCCTGCCCATAGGCCGTGGTCTGGTAGACGATCGCGGGCCGTGCCTTCTTGAGCGTCTCGACGACGTAGCGGGCTTGCGCCACCTTGACCACGGCATCGCTCGGGAAGAAACGGAACACATAGGGGTTATTCTGCTCGGTCACGGCGACCGAGCCGGAGATCGTGATCAGCGGCACCTTGCGCTCGGCGCCGATCGGCAGCATCGCCAGGATCTGCGGGCCGAACATCGAGGCCACCACGGCGACGGGCGTGCCGGGGTCGAGCGCCTTCTCGAGCGCCGTCACCGCGAGCTCGGGGGCGGCGCCGGTGTCGGCGACCTCGGCGCGCGCCGTCACGCCCTCGGGCGGATGCGAGATCGCGAGCAGCGCGCCGTTCCGTTGGCTCGTGCCCTCGAGAGCCAGAATGCCCGTGAGGGGCACCAGCACGGGAATCCGGATCTCCTGCGCGCGCGCGGGAGCCGCGATCGCGACGGCGAGGAGCAGGCTGGCGACGCGCGCGATCACGAGCGCCCCACTCATCCGCGCGTCGGCTGGGCGCGCAGGAAATCGAAATCGCAGCCTTGGTCGGCTTGCAGCACTTGCTCGCGGTAGAGCCTACGGTAG
>DASZHJ010000462.1:0-22404 GCA_035938015.1 Allostellaceae bacterium | reverse complement strand
GAGGGCCCACGAAGTCCGAGCCGGGCTCGCCATTGCCGTTGGCGTGCTCGAGGCTCAAGGGACGCGTCATCTTGCACTCTGGATAATTGGAGCAGCCGATGAAGCCGCCGTAGCGGCCGAGCTTGATACCCAGCCGGCCGGTAGCGCAGGCGGGGCACGCACGGGGGTCCTTGCCGCTGTCGTTCGCCGGGAAGAAGTGAGGCCCGAGCGCCTCATCGAGCGCCGTCACCACTTGCGTTCCGCGCAGGTTCTTGGTGCCGTCGACCGCGGCAGAAAAGTCGCGCCAGAAATCCTCCAGCACCTTCTTCCAGTCGGTGCGGCCGCCGGAAATGTCGTCGAGCTGGTTCTCGAGGTCGGCGGTGAAGTCGTATTGGATGTAGCGCTGGAAGAAATTGGCGAGGAAGGCCGTCACGATACGGCCGCGCTCCTCGGGGATGAACCGCCGCTTGTCAAGCCGGACGTACTTGCGGTCCTGCAGCACCTGGATGATCGAGGCGTAGGTTGAGGGTCGCCCGATGCCGAGCTCCTCGAGCTTCTTCACCAAGCTTGCTTCGCTGTACCGCGGCGGCGGTTGGGTGAAGTGCTGCTCCGGCGTTACCGTGCCACGGCCGAGCGCGGCATGCTGGCTCAGCGGCGGCAGGCGGCGATTTTCCTCGTCCTCGTCGTCCTCGTCGCGATCCTCGTGATAGAGCGTGAGGAAGCCGTCGAACACGATGGTCGAGCCCGTCGCGCGCAGCACTGTGCGATTGTCGGGCCCGGCGATCTCCACCGCGACCTGATCCAGCAGCGCCGATTCCATCTGCGAGGCCACCGCGCGCTTCCAGATCAACTCGTAGAGGCCGCGCTCGTCGGAATTGAGGTGGCGCGCAACCTGCTCGGGCCGCCGGAACAAATCCGTGGGCCGGATCGCCTCGTGAGCCTCCTGCGCATTCTTGGCGGTGCTCTTATAGACGCGCGGGCTCTCGGGCCGGTACTGGGCACCGTAGGACTGCTCGATGAGTTTGCGCGCCGCGGTGATCGCCTCGCCCGAGAGCGTCACGCCGTCGGTGCGCATGTACGTGATAAGGCCGACCGCCTCGCCCCCGATATCGACGCCCTCGTAGAGGCGCTGAGCCGTGCGCATGATGCGCTGGGCGCCGAGGCCAAGCTTGCGCGACGCTTCCTGCTGCAACGTCGAGGTGGTGAAGGGCGCCGGCGGATGCCGACGAACCTGCTTTTTCTCGACCGATGCGACCGTGAAGCCGGGCTCGGCGAGGATTGTCGCGACCGCAGCCTTCGCCTTCTCCTCGCTGTCGAGATCGAATTTGTCGAGACGCTTGCCGTCGAGATGGGTGAGGCGGGCGGTGAAGATCTGGCCATCGGAGGTCCGGAACTCGACCTCGACGCTCCAGAACTCCCGCGGCTTGAAGACCTCGATCTCCGCTTCGCGCTCGCAGATCAGCCTGAGCGCCACGGACTGCACGCGCCCGGCCGATCGGCTGCCCGGGAGCTTGCGCCACAGCACCGGCGAGAGCGTGAAGCCTACGAGATAATCGAGGGCGCGGCGGGCAAGGTAGGCGTCGACCAACTCCTTGTTGATCTCGCGCGGATGCTGGAAGGCGTCCAGCACCGCCGCCTTGGTCACCTCGTTGAAGACCACGCGCTTGACGTCAACGCCGGCGAGGGCCTTGCGCTGGCGCAGTACCTCCTGGACGTGCCAGGAGATCGCTTCGCCTTCACGGTCGGGGTCGGTCGCGAGGTACAGGTGCTCAGCGCCCTTGACCGCCTGGGCGATCTCCTTCAGACGCTTGTCGGCGCGGTCGGCCACCTCCCAGGACATGGAGAAGCCTTCGTCGGGACGGACCGAGCCGTCCTTTGCCGGCAGGTCCCGGACATGGCCGTAGCTCGCGAGGACCGTGAAGTCCTTGCCCAGGTACTTGTTGATGGTTTTCGCCTTCGCAGGCGATTCGACGATGACGACGTTCACGGACACTCTGGCAAATTGCTTTGACCAGCCGCAGGGTTGCTGATGGGTCTTAAAGCAGGGTTACTCGGTTGCCCGGCTGGCGTTCCAGCCGTCCGGCGAGTTCCAGCTCGAGGAGCACGGTGGCCACAATTGCGGGAGACAATTGGCACTGCCGGACGAGTTCGTCAACCAGCACCGGGCTGGGCCCCAGCCCCTCCAGCACCTTTGCGCGGGCGGAATCCGTCTGATTTTCCGTGTCATTTCCGTCGCTTAAGGCCACTCCTCCGGGCCGGGTAAAGGCAGGCCGCCGAGGGTCCGAGAGCTGGCCGCCAAGCGCGTTCAGGACATCCTCCACGCCTTCGACCAGGGTCGCCCCTCCTCTTATAAGGTCGTTGGCGCCCCGGCAGCGGGGGTCCAGCGGGGACCCGGGAACGGCGAATACTTCCCGACCCTGCTCTAGCGCGAAGCGAGCCGTGATCAGGGAGCCGGACTTGAGCGCGGCTTCGACCACCAGCACGCCGAGGGATACGCCTGAGATGATCCGGTTCCGGCGCGGGAAATGCCGCGCCTGCGGCTCGGTGCCGACGGGCAGTTCCGCCGCGATCACGCCGCGCTCGGCGATCGCCTCGTGGAGCGCCCGGTTCTCCTCGGGATAGACTGCGTCGACCCCGCCCGCGACTACGGCAAGCGTGCCGGCCTCGAGCGCGCCCTGGTGAGCCGCGGCGTCGATGCCGCGCGCGAGGCCGGAAACCACCAGGAATCCGGTCCGGCCGAGCTCGGCGGCGATATCGCGGGCGAAGCGGCGGCCATTTGCCGAGGCATTGCGGGCGCCCACGACAGCGATGGCGCGCCGCTGCAGCACCCGCGCGTCGCCCACCACCGAGATCAGCGGCGGCGCGTCGTCGATGACTGCAAGCGCGGGCGGATAGTCGGGCTCGCCCCAGGCGACCAGCCGCCCGCCCGCTTTAGCGAGTGCTGCGACCTCGCGCTCGGCGTCGGCGCGCGAGCAGATCGCGATGCCGGCGGAACGCCCGCCTTTGCGGGCAAAGCCCGGCAGCGCCTCCAGTGCCGCGGCGGCCGAGCCGAAGCGCTGCAGCAGCTGATAAAACGTGATCGGCCCGACGTTCTCGGTGCGGAGCAGCCGCAACCAGTCGAGCCGTTCGGCGGGATTGAGGGCGCGCGAGGCCGCAGGCATGAGCCGCGCACCATGGCGAGGGCGGCCGGGTCCGTCAACTCACTCGGGCTTCGAGCCCAGCCGGATCTTGCCCTCCTCGCCACGAATGAGGCGCGCGATGTTCCCGCGGTGGCGCAGGATCACTAAGAGCGCGATCAGGCCGACGATTTCCGTGAGGTCAATGCGCTGGGTCAGCCAGTAGGTGGATGCAGGTGCCACGATGCAGGCGGCGATGGCCGCGAGCGATGAATAGCGGAACGCAGCCGCGACCAAGATCCAGGCGACGAGCGAGGCGACTCCGACCTGCCAGTTGAGCGCCAGCAGCACGCCTCCCGCCGTGGCGACGCCCTTGCCGCCCTCGAACCGCAGCCAGACGGGGAACATGTGGCCGAGCAGTACGCCGAAGCCTGCGAAGATCTCCATGTCCGGCCCGAAGAAGCTACCACCCAACCGGACCGCCACGAGCCCTTTGCCGAAATCCAGCAGAAGCGTCAGCGCCGCGAGACCTTTGCGGCCAGTGCGGAGCACATTCGTGGCGCCGATATTACCGGAGCCGATCTTGCGGATGTCGCCGAGGCCTGCGAGCCTCGTCAGCAGCAGACCGAAGGGTATCGATCCCAGCAAATAGGCCAGCACGCCGCCGGCGTAATAGGGCCATACGTAGGCAGCGCCACCGAGGAGTTGGGGCATCTCCGCGCGTTCAGGCGGCGGTGGAGACCGCGGCCGCCCGAGCGGCCGGCACCAGCGCCGAAGCGAGGAGGGTGAGCACCAGCTGGGCGGTGCGCTCATCGCGGTCGAGGGCGGGAGCGTATTCCACGATTTCCAGCGCGCGCAGGCGGGGATCGCGCGCGATGCCGTGGAGCACGGCGGCGGCCTCCGCGCCGCGCAAGCCGCCCGCCACCGGTAGGCCCACGCCAGGGACATCGACGGGATCGAAGCCGTCGAGATCGACGGTGAGGCCGAAGCCGCGAGTGCCGCGCGTGACGATCGCAAGCGCGTCGGCCATCACTGCCGACAGGCCACGCTCGCGCACCTCCTCCATATAGAAGATCCGGACGCCGAGCCGGCGCAGCAGGACCCATTCCGCCGCCTCGTAGGAGCGGACGCCGATGTAGCAGAGATGCTCCGGCCTGAGGGCGCCGCCGCCGACCGCGAGAAATTCCGGCGCACCGTGGCCAAGGAGCACTGCGGCGCTCATGCCATGGGCGTTCATGGAGGGCGTCGTCGCGACCGTGTGGGCGTCGAGGTGTGCGTCCATCCAGATCAGGCCGAAGGGAGCCCGTCGCATCGCCCGCGAGACGCCGCCCCAGGTGCCTATGGCGATCGCGTGGTCGCCGCCGATCACGACCGGAAGCGCGCGGGCGGCCATGGCTGCCGCCACCGTGTCTGCAAGCGCCGCGTTGTGGCGCGCGACCAGCTCGAAGACTTCCGGCGGCGCCAGATCGCCGTGGTCGCGCCAGCGCTTCTCCGGCCCGACCATCGCGGCCCAGCTTACGTGCACGCCGTCGGCAGCCAAGCGCTCCGCGAGGCCGAAGTCTTGGAGCCCGCGCGGTCCATCCTCGGCCTCGTGCACGCCCGCGCCCCAGCCGGAGCAAGCGCCGATGAGATGAACAGGTTTCAGTGGACCTCTAGCCATCCCCGAAGACGAGCCGCCCCTCCACCATGGTCTTGAGCACGCGGCCCTGCACCGGACGGCCGTCGAAGGGCGAGTTCTTAGATTTGGAGCGGAAGCTGTCGACGTCGATGCGCCCGGGCCGGTCGAGATCGAACAGCACGAGGTCCGCTGGAGTTCCCTCGGCGAGCCGCCCCGCAGGGAGCCGCAGGATCTCCGCGGGGCGCTGGCTCAACGCGCGCATCGCCTGCAACACGGTGAGGTGTCCGTTGTGTACGAGTTCCAGTGTGAGGGCCAGCAGGGTCTCGAGCCCGATGATGCCGGCCTCGGCCGAGGCGAAGGGCAGGCGCTTCGAATCTTGGGGATGCGGCGAGTGGTCGCTGGCGATCGCGTCGACGGTGCCGTCCCGAAGCCCCGCCACGACGGCGCGGCGATCCCCCTCGCTGCGGAGCGGGGGAGACAGCTTGGCGAAGGTGCGGTATTCGCCGACAGCCGTCTCGTTGAGCGCGAAATAGGGCGGCGCGGTGTCACAGGTCACGGGTAGGCCGCGCGCCTTCGCGGCCCGGATCGCGTCGATGGCCGCGGCGGTGGAGACATGCGCCACGTGGTAGCGCGCGCCGGTGATCTCCACCAGCCGCAGGTCGCGCTCGATCATGATCACTTCGGCGGCGGGGGTGATTCCGGAAAGCCCAAGGCGGGTCGCAATCTCGCCCTCGGTCATGTCGCCGCCGGCTGCGAGGCTGGGCTCCTCCGGGTGCTGCACGATGAGCGCATCGAATGTGCGGGCGTAAGAGAAGGCCCGGCGCAGCACCACGGCGTCTGCGATCGCCGTGTTGGCGTCGGTGAAGGCGACCGCGCCCGCTCCTCTTAGCAGACCGATCTCGGTGATCTCCCGACCCTTGAGGCCTCGGGTCGCCGCGGCGTAGGTCCGGATGTGGACGCCGCGGATCTCGCGGGAGCGCCGGGCCACGAACTCGACCAGCGCCACGTCATCGATCGCGGGCTCGGTGTTGGGAAGCGCCACCATCGTCGTGACGCCGCCCGCCGCGGCGGCGGCGCTGCCGGTTTCCATGGTCTCTTCGTGCTCGCGGCCGGGCTCGCGGAGCTCGACCCGCATATCCACCAATCCCGGCGCCAGGCAATGGCCGTGGCACTCGATGATGGCCGCGCCGGAGCTGTCGGTGCCGGCGCCCGGACCCACCGCCGCGATCTTGCCATCGGCGATCAGGAGGTGGCCCTTCTGGTCGAGCCCCGTGGCGGGATCGAGGAGGCGCGCGTTCTTGAGCAGCGTGCGCGCGGTCATCGGCTCATTTCACCGGCGGCCCGTTGCCGAGCTCGCGGGTCAGCACCTCGAGGCACCCCATACGGACGGCAACGCCCATCTCGACCTGTTGGCGGATCAGGCTGCGATCAAGATCGTCGGCGACCTCGCTGTCGATCTCGACGCCGCGGTTCATCGGGCCTGGATGCATGATGAGCGCATCGGGCTTCGCGGCGGCGAGCTTGCGCGCGTCCAGGCCGAAGAAGTGGAAGTACTCGCGGATCGAGGGCACGAAGCTGCCATGCATGCGCTCTGTCTGGAGCCTCAACATCATGACGATGTCGACGCCTTTCAAGCCCGTGGCCATGTCGTGGAAGATCTCGACGCCCATGCGGTCTACCTGCGCGGGCAAGAGCGTGCGCGGCGCCACCACGCGCACTCGCGCGCCCATGATGTTGAGCAGGTGAATGTTGGAGCGCGCGACCCTGCTGTGCAGGATATCGCCGCAGATCGCCACCACCAGGCCCTGCAGCCCGCCCTTGCGGCGGCGGATCGTGAGGGCGTCGAGCAGTGCTTGGGTCGGGTGCTCGTGGCTGCCGTCGCCAGCATTCACCACGGCGCAGTTTACCTTTTGGGCGAGCAGATGCACCGCGCCCGACTCGTGATGGCGGACTACCAGCACGTCAGGGTGCATGGCGTTGAGGGTCATGGCGGTGTCGATCAGTGTCTCGCCTTTCTTGATCGAGCTGCCCGCCACGGACATGTTGATGACGTCGCCGCCGAGGCGCTTGCCTGCGACCTCGAAGGACGTGCGCGTGCGTGTCGAATTCTCGAAGAAGACGTTGATGATCGTGCGGCCGCGCAACAGCGACCGCTTCTTGTCGGCCTGCCGATTCTGCTCGACGTAGCCGTCTGACTTGTCGAGCAGGAGGGTGATGTCGTCCGGCGAGAGTCCCTCGATTCCCAGAAGATGCCGGTGGGGAAAGGCGCGGGAGTCGACGGTGCCAGTCATTAAAGCCGGGACTATAGGGAGGTGCCGCGCAGCTCGCAAGGCGCGCGGCGAGTCGCGGCGGAGCTAGTCCGGATCTTTTGCCCGACTCCAGCGCTCGCTGAGCCACGCGACCACGGCGACTACGAGCCCGAAGGCGATCACGGCAATTCCGGTATAGCGGAACTCGCGGCCGAAGTAGGAGCCGAGCGGCCGCAGGATGAAGCCGACCAGTGCAATCGCGCCCGAGGCGATCCAGAGGCTGCTGGGCAGGACTCGGACTTTGCGGCGAGTCGAGGCGACGTGGCGGTCCGCCATGAGAACCCCCTCCCATGCTGCCCGCCGTTCCCGGCGTAGGGGAATGCGCGGCAGAGGCCCGACAAGATTACAGCATCGCAGGCGTCGGCCGCCATACGTAGAGGCGACGCTCCGCTAGATCACGCCGTCGTTACGGAGCGCGGCGATTTCCGCGGCGGAGAGGTCGAGCAGCTCCCGCAGCACCTCGTCGGTATGCTGACCGAGCGTCGGCGGTGCGCGATCGTACCGGATCGGCGTTTGCGACAGCCTGATCGGGTTGGCGATCAGCCGGGTGGGCTCACCGCTGGCGGCAGGGTGCGGCAACTCGACCGTCATGCGGCGAGCTTGCACCTGCGGATCGGCGAAGACCTGGGCGAGGTCGTTGATGGGACCGCAGGGTACGCCGACCCGCTCGAGCTCGCGGATCCAATAGGCCGAGCTTTGCCGCGCGATGATCCCGCTCATCTCCGGGATCAGCTCGTCGCGTTGCCGGATGCGCGCGGGATTGGTGGCGAAGCGCGGGTCCCGCGCCAAGGCCGGCGCGCCTGCGAAATCGCAGAACTTGCGGAACTGCCCGTCGTTGCCGATCGCCACCACGATATGACCGTCGGAGGTCTTGAAGACCTGGTAGGGCACCACGGTCGCGTGCGCATTGCCGAGCCGGGCGGGGAGGTCGCCCGAGGTGAGATAGCTCTGGCCGAGATTGGCAAGCCAGGCGATCTGGGTGTCGAGCAGCGCCATGTCAATGTGCTGACCCTCGCCGGTGGCATCACGGTGGCGCAGCGCCGCCAGGATCGCGACACTGCTGTACATGCCCGTCATGAGATCGGCGATCGCTACCGCGACTTTCATCGGCTCTCCCCCGGGCTCGCCGGTCAGGCTCATGATCCCGCCCATGGCCTGGATCAGGTAGTCGTAGCCCGCGCGCGGCGCGTAGGGGCCGGTCTGGCCGAAGCCCGTGATGGAGCAATAGACCAGGCGCGGGAACTCGGCGCGGAGCTCGGGATAGCCGAGGCCATGCTTGGCGAGCGTGCCGACCTTGTAGTTCTCGATCAGCACGTCCGAGCAGGCGATCAGGCGTCGGGCGAGGTCGCGACCGGCGGCCTTGGTGAAGTCGAGCGTGAGGGAGCGCTTGGCGCGGTTCGCCGAGAGGTAATAGGCGCTTTCCGTGGTGTCGCGTCCCTGGGTGTCCTTGAGGTAGGGCGGGCCCCACTTCCGCGTGTCGTCGCCCTCGCCGGGTCGCTCGACCTTGATCACGTCCGCGCCGAGGTCCCCTAGGAGCTGCGCACAGCTGGGACCCGCGAGCACGCGGCTCATGTCGAAGACGCGGATCTCAGCGAGCGGGCCAGGCATGCTCAGGCGCCCCGTGCCCGCTCGCTCGCCCTGCCGTGCGCCAGTCTGTCCAACAATCCCTGCAGGATGTAGGCGGCGGCCGTGCGGTCGATGATTTCGCTGCGTCGGCGGCGCGTCAGATCGGCTTCGATCATGGTGCGCTCGACGGCGGCGGTGGACAGGCGTTCGTCCCAGAAAACCATGGGCAGATTCCGGATTTCCGCCAGGTTGCGCGCGAACTGCCGCACCGACTGCGAGCGCGGGCTCTCGCGGCCGTCGAGCGCGATCGGCAACCCGATCGCGAGAGCACCGACGCCGTGCGCGTCCACCTCGCGCAGCACCTCGGCGGCATCCGCCTTGAAGCGCGTGCGGCGGATGGTGCGGAGCGGTGTGGCCACCATCAGCAGCGTGTCCGATAGCGCGAGCCCGATGGTCTTGGTGCCCACGTCGAGACCGAGCACGCGCTGGCCTTTTGCGAGGATTTGCGGGAGGTCGGCAGGGTTGCAGATCGCCATATCGGGTGCTAGGTAGGGCGGCGCGGAGGTCCCGCGCGCGCGGAGACATCTACATCATGGCTTTGGACAAGGCCACAGTGGCGCGCATCGCCACCCTGGCGCGGATCAAGGTGCCTGAGAGCGAGCTGGAGCAGCTCGCACGCGAGCTTTCGCACATCCTCACCTGGATCGAGCAGCTTGGCGAAGTGAATACGGACGGCGTCGAGCCGATGGCGAGCGTTGCTGAGATGACGCTGCCGATGCGAGAGGACCGCGTCACCGACGGCAGTGCGCGCGACAAGATCCTCTCCAACGCGCCGCAGCACGCGCACGGCTTCTTCTTGGTGCCCAAGGTGGTGGAATGATGACGGCGCTGACCCATTTCACCATCGCCGGCGCGCGCGAGGGTCTGCGGAAGAAGGCCTTCTCCGCGCGGGAGCTCGCCGAAGCGCACATCACCGCCGTTGCGGAAACGCGTCCGCTCAACGCGTATCTCGTGGAGACGCCGGAGCGGGCGTTGGAGATGGCAAGCGCCTCCGACGCGCGTCTCGCGCGCGGCGATGCGGGCGCCCTCGAAGGCATCCCGATCGCGATCAAGGATCTCTTTTGCACCGACGGCATCCAGACCACCGCGGGATCGCGCATCCTCGAGGGCTTCAAGCCGCCCTACGAATCGACCGTGACAGCAAACCTCTGGAATGCCGGCGCTACAATGTTGGGCAAGGTCAACATGGACGAGTTCGCCATGGGTTCCTCCAACATCACCAGCGCCTTCGGCCCGGTGAAGAACCCGTGGCGGCGGCGAGGCGACAACCGGCCACTGGTGCCCGGCGGGTCCTCTGGCGGATCGGCGGCGGCGGTGGCTGCGCGGGCCGCGATGGGTGCCACCGGCACGGACACCGGCGGCTCGATCCGGCAGCCCGCGAGCTTTTCCGGCATCGTCGGTTTGAAGCCGACTTACGGCCGCTGCTCCCGCTGGGGCATCGTCGCCTTCGCCTCCTCGCTCGACCAGGCGGGACCGATGACGCGCAGCGTGCGTGACGCCGCGATCATGCTGGGCGCGATGGCCGGTCACGATCCCAAGGATTCGACCTCAGCCCCGATCGAGGTGCCCGATTTCGAGGCGGCGCTCACCGGCGACGTCCGCGGCCTCAAGGTCGGCATTCCCCGAGAGTATCGCGTCGACGGCATGGCCGCCGAAATCGAGCAACTCTGGCAGCAGGGCATCGCGTGGCTCAGGTCCGCCGGTGCCACGCCCGTCGATGTCAGCCTCAAGATGACGAAATATGCGCTGCCGGCCTATTACATTATCGCGCCGGCAGAAGCCTCGTCGAACCTCGCGCGCTATGACGGCGTGCGCTTCGGGTTGCGCGTGCCCGGCGAGAGCCTCGACGAGATGTACGAGGCGACGCGCGCCGCCGGATTCGGCGTTGAGGTGAAGCGCCGCGTCCTAATCGGTACCTACGTGCTCTCGGCGGGCTACTACGACGCCTATTACCTGAAGGCGCAGAAGCTCCGCGCCTTGATCGCACGCGATTTCGCGGATGCGTTCAAGAGCTGCGACGCGATCCTGGCGCCGACGGCGCCCAGCGCCGCCTTCGCAATTGGCGAGAACAGCGATGATCCCATCGCCATGTATCTGAACGACGTCTTCACCGTGCCAGTGAATCTCGCGGGCCTGCCTGGCATTTCGGTTCCCGCGGGATTGTCGTCGGACGGGTTACCCCTGGGGTTGCAGGTGATTGGTCGCGCCTTCGACGAGGCGATGGTTCTGCGTGTGGGCGAGGTGCTGGAGCGCGCGGCGGGCTTCACGCACATGCCGGCCTTCATCGCGGGAGGCCACGCATGAGCCTCGTCGAGGGCCGCACGGGCGAGTGGGAGGTCGTGATCGGCCTCGAGGTGCACGCGCAGGTGATCTCGCGCGCGAAGCTGTTCTCGGGTGCCGCGACCGAGTTCGGCGCCGAGCCCAACACGCAGGTCTCCACCGTAGACGCGGCCTTTCCGGGCATGCTGCCGGTGATCAATCGGCACTGCGTGGACCAGGCGGTGCGCACCGGCTTAGGGCTCCGGGCCGAGATCAATTTGATCTCGGTGTTCGATCGAAAGAACTACTTCTACGCGGACCTGCCCGCCGGCTATCAGATCTCGCAGTACACGCGGCCGATCGTGGGCAAGGGCACGATCGTTCTCGACCTACCGGACGGCTCGACACGCGAGGTCGGGATCACGCGTCTGCACCTCGAGCAGGACGCCGGCAAGAGCCTGCACGACCAGCACGCCGAGTACACCTACGTCGATCTCAACCGCGCCGGCATTGCGCTGATGGAGATCGTCTCCGAGCCCGACATGCGTACGGCCGAGGAAGCCGGCGCCTATCTCAAGAAGCTGCGCTCGATCCTAAGGTATCTCGGCACTTGCGACGGCAACATGGAGGAAGGCTCGCTGCGTTGCGACTGCAACGTCTCCGTGCGCAAGCCTGGGGCGCCGCTCTCGACCCGCTGCGAGATCAAGAACGTGAATTCGATCCGCTACGTCATGCAGGCGATCGAGCACGAGGCCCGCCGGCAGATCGAGCTCGTCGAGGACGGCGGCAGCGTCCGGCAGGAGACGCGGCTCTTCGACGCCAGCCGCGGCGTCACGCGGCCCATGCGCTCCAAGGAGCACGCGCACGATTACCGCTATTTCCCGGATCCCGATCTGCTACCGCTGGTGCTCGATCCGAAGCGCGTGGAGGCGCTCCGCAAGGAGCTGCCGGAGCTACCGGACGCCAAGAAGGCGCGGTTCGAGCGCGAGCTCGGCCTCTCCGCTTACAACGCGAGCGTGCTGGTGGCGGAGAAGGAATCCGCGGCTTTCTATGAACGCGTCCTCTCCGAGCTCGAGCGGGCAGGGACCGGGCTCCCCAAAAGCCAGCTCGCGGTCGATGCTGCGAACATCGTCATGGGCGACTATTTCGCCGCGCTCAACGCGTCCGGCAAGGGCATCGACGAATTCCCAGTGACGCCGTTCATGCTGGCGGAGCTCCTCAAGCTTCAGTACGACAGGACGATTTCCGGTCGGCTTGCCAAGGACGTGTTCGCGGCCATGGTGGAGAGCGGCAAGAGCCCGGCGGCGCTCGTCGAGGAGCGCGGCCTCAAGCAGGTGACCGACACCGGCGCCATTGAGGCCGCGATAGACGCCGTGATGAAGGCGCAGGCCGACAAAGTCGGCGAATATCGCTCCGGAAAGGACAAGCTGTTCGGTTTCTTCGTCGGCCAGGTGATGAAGGCAACCCAGGGCAAGGCGAACCCGGCGCTGGTCAACGAGCTCCTGAAGAAAAAGCTCGCGGGATAGGGCCCGCGCCGTCGGCGCGGTAAGGGGAGGAACATGGATACGCCACGCTCCGCTCGGCGGCCGCGGCGAGCCCGGGAAATCACGAAGCGGGCGACGCAGATCTGGCAGAAGGCACTCGAAATCTACGAGCAGCCGCCGGTCGATCCCGCCATCGTCGAGGCCCTCGATGCCTTAGTGGCAAGGCGCAAGGAAGAACTGCAGTCCGTCGAGCACTGAGAAGTGGTTGCGGAAACCGGCTGCCAAAATCGGGGTGACTGGCCTGAGACGAGGAGCGTTTGTGATCGTCGGCCGATCCAACTAACGCACTGGAGACGTGGACGATGAGCCGACCCGAACTGCCCGAATTCGGCCGACGACCTGCGCTCATCGCCGAACTGATGGCGCCGCGCTCGGTCGCGGTGATCGGCGCGTCGGAGGACCAGGCAAAATTCGGCGGCCGTCTCTATCGAATGCTCTTGAAGCACCGGTATCCCGGCGCCGTCTATCCGATCAATCCCAACCGGGCCGAGTTATTTGGTATCAAGACTTATCCTGACATCCGCGCCACCCCGCAACCGGCCGACATGGTCGTCATGGCAGTGCCGCGCCCAAGCGTCGCTGAAATGGTGACGCATTGCTCGGAGATGGGCGTGCGTTGCGGCATCATCATCACCAGCAAGTTCTCCGACGAAGGGCCTGAAGGGGCTGCACTCGAGGCGGAGATCGTGCGCACCGCCCGCGCCGGGGGCATGAGGCTGATCGGGCCAAACTGTCTCGGCCTGATCAGCCCTGCGAACCATGTGGTCCTGTGCTCCTCGCCGGCACTGGAGGTCGACGCGCTGCGCGCCGATCCCATTGGCTTTGCGAGTCAGAGCGGGGCGCTGATGGCAACGCTATTCGACCGCGCGGGGTCGCGAGGCATCGGCTTTTCGCATTGCGTATCGGTGGGCAATCAGGCCGACCTCGAGATCTGCGATTTCGCCGAATATTTCCTCGAGGATTCGCGGACAGAGGTCATCTGCACCTATGTCGAAGAGCTCAAGGATCCAGCCCGCTTCGTCGGCCTGGCCCGCCGCGCTAAGGCTGCCGGCAAGCCGTGGCTCATGGTGAAGGCTGGACGCACCGAGGCGGGCGCTCAGGCCGTTTTCTCGCACACGGCCAGTCTCGCCGGCAGGTTCGATGCCCTCGCAGCAGTCTGCCGCGAAACGGGCGTGGTGGTGATGGACGACCTCGATGCCATGGTGCTGCTGGCGGCAAGCCTTGTCCGGTTCCCTGGCCGAAAAGTGCGATCGGCCGCGATCCTCACCACCTCCGGCGGCGGAGGGGCAATAGCCGCGGACCGCTTGGCGGGAGCCGGCATTAGGCTCACCCGGTTCGCTCCTAAGACCGAGCGGAGCTTGGGCCAACTTTTCTCACCCGGCCAAGCGCGCAACCCGATCGATCTCGGCGGTCGGCTGGCGGGCGGCGAAGCGGTGGAGATTGCCGACCAAACGATGGCGCTTGTCGGTGGCGACCCCGCCGAGGACGTGACGATCGCGCTCATCACCACCGCGCCGATGCTGGCGCGCACCACCGGTAAAATTGCCCATGCCGCGATCGCCGCCGGTAAGCCCTGCATGTTCGTTATGGCGCCCGGCCAAGCCGCGGACGCCGCGCGCGCTGAGTTGGTGACGCAGCACCTACCGTTCACCGACAGCCTCGACGACGCGATCCGCGCTGTGCGCGGTTGGCTCGATTGGTCTGCCGAACGCGTGCTCGCGACCCCCCAACGGCCGCCGGACCTCCCGACGGCCCCGCCTGCCGGGTTGCCGTTGGGCGCGCTTGATCCCGCGACAATGTACGGCTTGCTGCGGGCCTACGGGCTGCCCGCCGTGGAGCAGGCGGTGTGCCGTGACAGCGCCGCCGCTTGCGCGGCAGCAGCGCGGCTCGGTTATCCCGTGGCCCTTAAGGCGCTCAGTCGCGACTTGGTGCACAAGAGCGACGTTGGCGGCGTGGCGCTTGGCCTCGCCTCGAAATCTGCGCTTAAAGCGGCATTGGAAGACATGCGCCGACGTCTCTCCGGGCTCGAGGCGTTCCTGGTCCAGCGAATGGTTACCGGCGATGCCGAATTGATTCTCGGCGTATCGGTCGACCACCAGTTCGGGCCTCAGATCGTGGTGGGCGCCGGCGGTATTCTCGTCGAGTTTCTGGAAGACTTGGTTGTCGCTCCCGCGCCGGTGTCGGCCGAGAGCGCACGCGACATGCTCGGGCGGCTCAAGGTGTACGCACTGCTACAGGGTCTGCGCGGTCGACACCCGCTGGACATTGACGCCGTTGTGGACGCCGTCGTCCGCCTCGGTTGGTTGGCGCATGATCTGCGCGGCCGGTTGCAGGTGCTCGACATAAACCCGCTTATCGTGAGGCGCTCTGGCGAGGGCTGCGTGGTCGTCGATGCCCGAGCGTTGCTCAGCTGAAAAGGAGAGCACACATGTCCGTCGTCGCACCCGTAGTGACCGTGGAGGAGCAGGGGCCGGTCTCGATCATTCGCATCAATCGGCCCGCGCGGCTGAACGCGATCAACAGCGCTGTGGCGATTGAGCTACAGGCCGCCTTCAACGCCTTCGATCGCTCCGAGCAGCGCGTGGCTGTGCTGTCGGCGGCCGGCTCCCGTGCCTTCACCGCCGGTGCAGACGTAAGCGACCTGCCCGAGCTGTGGCGATGCATCCCCAATGTGGGATTCAAGACGGGCAAGCCGATTATCGCCGCGACCAGCGGCTGGTGCGTGGGCGGCGGCCTCGTGATCGCGATGATGTGCGATCTCATGGTTTCTACCGAGGACACGCAGTTCTATTACCCCGAAGCTAAGCTTGGCCTGACTGGCGGCATGATCAGCTCGCTGGTGAGCCGCATGCCTCACAAGCTCGCCATGGAGGTGATGTTGCTGGGCACCAAGATCCCGGCGCGGCGGGCCTACGAGGTGGGTTTCGTCAACCGCGTCGTCGCCAACGGCCTGCACGAGCAAGAGGCTGTCGCAATGGGCCACGAGTTGGCTCAGATGGCGCCGCTGGTGATCGCCACGCTAAAAGGCTTCGTAAACAACATAATTCTGCAAGCCGGACCCGTTGAGCAAATGGTGGAGACGAGTCAGGCGCTGGCCCGCGTGCGCGGGAGTGCCGATTTCGCCGAAGGCATTGCCGCGTTCAAGGAGAAGCGCGATCCGCGCTTTATAGGGTCCTGATCCCGGCGTAGGGGTCTGTCCTTGAACGCCCGCCGAAGAGCAGGCGGCACCCCGCGCGAGACGATTCTCAGATGATCCCGCGCTCGCGATAGGGCCGTCCGTCAGCGGCTCTCTGCCAACCGAAGCGGCTCAAGTCGAGCGTTTGATAGCCGCCGTCGAGGATCAATTCCGCGATGGCGCGGCCGCTGCCAGGGGCGTGCATGAGCCCATGCCCCGAGAACCCCGCGAGCAGGAAGAAATTCTCGAGCCTGCCCGCCCAGGGACCGATGATCATATTGCCGTCGAGCTCGTTTTGGTCGTAGAGCCCGGGCATGGTGCTGCGCAGCTTGGTGCGCTCGAAGGCGGAAAAGCGAGAGGCGAGGGCCGGCCATACCACTCGCTCGAAATATCCGTGGTCGACCTCGAAATTGAACCCGCGCGGCTCCGCCAGGTCCGGCAAGCCGCCTGAGTAGCCCTTGCCCTCCGGCCGGAAGGCGAGCCGGTTGACGTCCTTGATATAGGGCAAGGGCTCGATCGGGTCCTCTATCTCGAAATAATGCTCATAGCGCCGCATCGGCTCGATGGGCACGGGCCAGTCGACCATGGCGCAGATTTCCTTGGCCCAGGCGCCGGCCGCGTTGACGACGGCATCGGTCGCGATCGATCGGCCGGATTTGAGCCGCACGCCGCGGACTGCGCCGCGCTCGGCATCGATGCCGGTCACCTCGTCCGCGATGAACTCCGCGCCCAGCGAGCGCGCCTTTCGTCGGAAGCCCTGCAGCACGGAGTGCGGGTCAAGCCAGCCGTCCTCCGGGGACTGCACACCGGCGCCGAGGTCGTCGACCCTCATCGAGGGAAACTTGGCTGCGATCTCCCGCGGTTCGAGCCACGTTACGCGAACGCCCTCGCGTTCCTGCGCCTCAACGTTGGCTCTCAGCGTCTCGATCGAGCCCGGTGGCACGATGAAGAGGTAGCCGTTCTTCTTGAAGCCGATGGGAGCGGACTCGCCGTCCACTGCCATCTCGGTCGCGAACCGCTCGAAGAAGGGAATGCTGTACTGCGAAAGCCGGATGTTCTCCGGCAGCGAGAACAGCCGCCGGACGCCGCCCGAGGCCCGCGGCGTCGAGGCGAGCGCATAAGTGGGATCGCGCTCGATGACGGCGACGGTGCAGGGCTTCCTATGATTGCGAAGGAAGTAGGCTGCCGCGGCGCCGATCGCGCCGCCTCCGATCACCACGACGTCAGTGCGCATGGCTCAGCCCTTCGCGACCCGGCCGTAGGTGTCCTCGAGCCGCACGATGTCGTCCTCCCCGAGGTAACTCCCGGTCTGTACCTCGATCAGGTGCACGGGCGTGTCGCCGGGATTCTCGAGGCGGTGCGGCATGCCGATTGGGATATAGGTCGATTGATCCTCCCCGAGCATCGTGACCTCCTCGCCGCGGGTCACCCTGGCCGTGCCGCGCACCACCACCCAATGCTCCGCGCGCTTGTGATGGTATTGCAGGGAGAGCCGGCCACCGGGTTTCACCACGATGTGCTTCACCTGTACGCGCTCGCCGTTGTGAATGGAGCGGTAGCTGCCCCAGGGCCGCTCGACGAGCGGATGGGTCTGCAGTTCGCTGCGGCCCTCACGCTCGAGCTTCGCGACCAGCTGCTTCAGATCGGAGGCGCGCGCTCGCGGAACCACCAGCACGGCGTCCGCCGTGGCCACCACGATGAGGTCCTCGACGCCGAGTGTCGTCACCAGCCCATGCTCGGCCCGAAGATAGGAATTGCGGGTATCCACCGTCACCGCGTTACCCACGGCGACGTTGCCGTCGGCATCCTTGGACCCCGCCTGCCAGAGAGCGTCAAAGCTGCCGACATCGCTCCAGCCGATGTCCACGGCAACAACAGCCGCTGCCTTAGTGTGCTCCATGACGGCATAGTCGATCGAGATCGAACGCGCGGCGGTGAATGCCGTGGCCTCCAGGCGCAGAAAATCCAGGTCGCGCTTCGCCTCCGAGAGCGCGCGTCGGCAGGATTCGATCATCGCATTATCCCGACGCGCGAGCTCCTGCAGATAGACCTTAGCCGGCAGCACGAACATGCCGCTGTTCCAGTAATAGTCGCCAGCGGCCACCATTTTGGCGGCGCGCGTCGCATCCGGCTTCTCCACGAATTCCACAACGGCGAAGCAGCCATCGATTTCTGGCCATGGCTTGCCGCGCCGGATATACCCATAGCTGGTCTCGGTCCGGTCGGGCGCCACGCCGAACGTCACGAGCGCTCCCGCTCGCGCCGCGGCGACGGCGCGCTCGACCCCGGCCAGGAAAGCGGCACGGTGCTTGATTGCATGATCCGACGGTAGCACCAGCAACAGCGCATCGGGGTCGTCGGCGCTCAGAATGAGCGCTGCCACGCAAATAGCGGGCGCGGTATTACGCCCCTGAGGCTCCAGCACCAGCGCGCGCGGCCTCGCGCCGATCGCCCGCAGCTGCTCGCCCACGAGGAACCGGTGCTCGTCGTTCGCGATCACCAGAGGCGCCGCAAACTGCCGAGCGTCGTTGACTCGCAGCACGGTCTCCTGCAGCAGGCTCTTGTCCGAGATCAGCGGCAGAAGCTGTTTCGGACTGAGCGCGCGCGAGAGCGGCCAGAGCCGTGTGCCCGATCCGCCCGAGAGAACCACTGGATGAATGAGCGAGCGCGCCATGCGCCCTCCGTCTATCCCGATTGCGACGGCCGGAGCCTAGTCGGGCGCGCGGATCGGCGCTACCCCGTCTCTTGCGGCTGACGTTCCGGTCAGGTAAGGGTCGGTCTTGAGTTTAACGGAGGCTGGCGCGATGATCGATCTCTACACGTGGGGTACGCCCAATGGACGCAAGGTCTCGATCATGCTGGAAGAGACCGGCCTCTCCTATCGCGTCCACAAGGTCGATATCTCCAAAGGCGATCAATTCAAGCCGGACTTCGTCGCCATCAACCCCAACAGCAAGATCCCCGCGATCGTCGATCCCGAGGGTCCCGGCGGCAAGCCCCTCACGCTCTTCGAATCGGGCGCGATCCTGATTTACCTCGCGGAGAAACACGGAAAGCTCCTGCCGAGGGACCCGGCGGCCCGCTACGTCGTGCTGGAGTGGCTGATGTTCCAGATGGGCGGGGTTGGACCGATGTTCGGCCAGGTGCACCATTTCCTGCGAGCAGCGCCCGAGCCCGTGCCCTACGCGATCGAGCGCTACAGCAAGGAGACGCGCCGGCTCTATGGCGTGCTCGAAGCGCAGCTGAGGAAGGCGGCTTACCTTGCGGGAGAGTATTCGATCGCCGACATCGCCACATATCCGTGGGTCGCGCGGCACGAGTGGCACAAAGTGGCGCTCGGCGATTTCCCGAACGTGGGGCGCTGGTATCGAGAGATCAGCGCTCGTCCCGCGGTCGGCCGCGGGATGCAGGTACCCGCCTGATTGGCGGGCAGGCGCGTCAGGCGGCGATACGGGGACGTCCGACGCGGCGGGCGAGTGTCGCCGAGGCGGCGGCCGCGCCGGCGATGCCGGTCAGCGACCTCAGTTCCTCGCGGCAGCGCTCGAGCACCACCAGATCGCGCGCATCTTCGCGGTCGGCTATGTCCATATAGCTGATCTTGATCTCAACGAGATCGAGCAGCATTTCGACGGACCGTCTCGACAAACTCATCTTGTCCTCCGCTGGAAACGGGAACCCTTGTATTCCCTGGCGGATACCAGTTTTTCAGGTCTTTCGTTAAAATGCGGTGAAACGAATCCTGCGGATTCCGGCCGATTATCCCGATTCCGGGTGAGCAAAAAGGCCCCCGAGTTGACCTGCGTCATTTCGTGGGCTCGCTTCGAGCTTTAGTGCGTGGCGCGATCATGGTTGACGAGGTGTAAACGTCCGGTTCCTGCCAGCCCCGCCGTTTACGCAGTCATGCCCGAAACGAGGATGGATAGACCGCAGCGGGCGAAGTTCCCCGGTGCGACGATTTAGAATCTCGGAGAGCGCGAGGACAGCCGAGCGACCGCCGTATGCGTTAAGCGGGCGGCTTGATCCCTGCCGCCTCGGGGTTCTCTTCCATCGATTTCGCGAGTTCATCGCAGCGCGCGGCGAGGTCGAGGAGCTGATCTCGATCGTCTTGATGTCGATGCTGGCGGCTAGCGTCCTCAGGACCGACGCCTGCTCACGAAGCGTTGCAACCCGTTCCATTGCCGATTGCCCCGATGGCCAAGGATCAACCGCATCGTTGAATAGCGCGGCGGACTCTATCCGGGCGCACGACCAGACGTGCCGAGCCCAGCTCGATGAAGACGATTGACCGGCTCGGCGCACCCTCGCGGTTCAACTGCCCCGCCTGCGGTGCCCTGTGGGAGATTGTGGACGGTGCCTTGCTAGGCTATCGTCGCCACGCTGGACACGGCTGTTCCGCCGCCGCAAAGCGCGCTGCTGAGGCGGAAGAGACCGAGCGCAGGCTCTGGGAGTTGCTGCGGCTGCATCAGGAGCGCAGTGCGTTTGCGCGCCGTTGCGCCGAGCACGAGCGCAGTCTTCAGAAACGATGCAATATCGCGACTGTTCGAGACGCGGGCAGGGCGATACGAGCAAGATGCGGCGTTGTTCCCGGAACTCCTCGGCGAGGGCAACGGCAGCGACGATCCGGAGAGAGAGGCGGATGGCGAAACGGGGAGCGAGGAACCAGCGAAAACATGCGGCTCTGCCGGCGGAGGGGGTGGGACGTCACGCGCCGGCGAGTCCTATCATCTGCATCGGCGGCTCCGCCGGCGCGATCAGCGCGCTCAAAGCCTTCATCGGCGCCATCCCGGCCGAGAGCGGCCTCGGCTTCGTGGTGGTGGTGCATCTCGATCCCAGCCACAAGAGCCGATTGGCGGAGATCATCGCGCGTGACTCCAAGTTGCCGGTCATCACGGCTTCGGAAGGATTGATCGTCGAGCCGAACAAAATCTATGTCATCCCCTCGAACACGAGCCTGACCATCGAGCACCGAGGGCTGCGCCTGGCACCCTTCAAGGCGACCGAAGAGCTGCGCATGCCCATCGACACGTTTTTCATGTCGCTGGCGCGGGACCAGAACGAGAATGCTGCCTGCGTCATCCTGTCGGGAACAGGCAGCGACGGCACGCTCGGGCTGCGCGCGATCAAGGAGCATGGCGGCCTTACGTTGGCGCAATCGGATGCCGAGTACGACGGCATGATGCATAGTGCGCTCTCGACCGGCTTGGTCGACTTCGTCCTGCCGGCGCAAGACCTGCCGGGGAGGCTCGCCGATTATTTCAAGCGCGTCGCGCCGGAGCCGGCGATCGCGGAAAGCGCGATTCCGTTGACGCAAATCTGCGCTGTGTTGCGCGCGCGGACCGGTCACGACTTCAGCGGCTACAAGGAAAAGAGCCTGATCCGCCGGGTCCAGCGGCGCCTGCAGGTGCTTAAGATCGCCGATCCCGCCGAGTTCCTCGAGCGACTCCGCAGGGAGCCCCACGAGGTTGAGCTGCTGCTGCAGGATCTGCTGATCGGGGTCACCAGCTTTTTCCGAGATCCCGAGGTCTATGCGGCGCTGGAGCAGCATGTCATTCCTCGGCTGTTCGCCAGCGAGAGCGGGCGGGATTCGGTTCGCGTCTGGGTCCCCGGCTGCTCAACCGGCGAGGAGGCATATTCGATCGCGATGCTGCTGCGCGATCACGTGCCTGCGGGGCGCGAAGCCCTGAAAGTGCAGGTCTTCGCGACCGACATCGACGAGCACGCGATCAAGCTCGCCCGCACGGGTCGGTACCCCGCGACCATCGCTCGCGACGTGCCCGAGCGCCGCCTCAAGCGCTATTTCGTCCGCGAGGACGGCACCTTTCGGGTGATCGCCGAGCTCCGCGAGATCTGCCTCTTCTCGCTCCACAATGTGCTGCGCGACGCGCCCTTCTCGAAGCTCGATCTGATCTCGTGCCGCAACCTGCTGATCTATCTCACGCCGGAGCTGCAGAGCCGAGTGATCCCGCTATTCCATTACGCTCTGGGCGAGGGTGGATATTTGGTGCTGGGAACGTCCGAGAACATATCGCGGCATGCGCGACTGTTCTCCACGACCGACCGGACGCACCGGATCTTCCAGCGCCGCAATCTGTCGGAACGCAGCTTGCCGGAGTTTCCGCTCATCGCACCGGCGCCGTCATATCAGGCTGTCGGGAAGACGATGCAATCGCCCGCCGCGGACGGCGACGTCCGCTCGCTCGCCGAGCGCGAGCTGCTCGACCGGCATACGCCTGCCTACGTCATCGTCAACAGGGATGGCGAGCTCCTCTACATATCCGGGCGGATCGGCAAATATCTCGATTTTCCCGTGGGTGCCCCAACCCACAGCCTCTTCAGCATGGCGCGCCGCGGGCTCCGGCTCGAGCTGCGGGCGGCACTGCAAAAAGCGATCTCCAGCCAGCAGCTCGTGAGCCGCGGAAATATCAGCCTAGAGGCCGATGGTGGCCGCCAAGTAATGGAGATCGTCGTCCAGCCGCTGCACCAGCAGCAGCAGGGCGGCCAGGACACCCTTTACATGGTGGTGTTCAAGGATATCGGCGTCGCCATCCCGGTGACGAAGGCCTCGACGAAGCATCGCGCCGAGGAGCTGGAAAGCGCCCGAGTCGTGCAGCTCGAGGCCGAGCTCACGAACATGCGAGAGCGGCTACAGGTCACCACCGAGGAGCTCGAATCCTCGAACGAGGAGTTGAAATCCAGCAACGAGGAACTGTCCTCGATGAACCAGGAGCTGCAGTCTGCGAACGAGGAGCTGGAGACCTCGAAGGAAGAGCTGCAGTCG
>DASZHJ010000461.1:0-3575 GCA_035938015.1 Allostellaceae bacterium | reverse complement strand
GTCTGGCCGATATTGACGTGCAGGCGGGGATCGCCGGGCTCGAGCGCGATGGCGCGCCGCATGGCCGCGAGCGCCGCCGGAAGATCGCCGCTCTCGTGCAGCGCGCTCCCGAGCTTGGCGAAGGCCGGGCCGAACTCGGGCGCCAGCTCGATCGCGCGCCGGTAGCAGGCGATCGCGGCATCGAGCTGCCGCTGCTCCTGCAGGACATAGCCAAGGTTCACGTGGATCCAGGGCTCGCGCGGATTGGCGGCGAGCGCCAGGCGATAGGCGGTCACCGCCTCCTCGAACCGCCGCTGCGCCGCGAGCACGCCGCCGAGGTTGTAGGGCGCCTCGAAGGACCGGGGGTCGATGGCCATCGCCTGGCGCAGGACCTCGACCGCCTCGTCATAGGCCGCCATCTCCTGCAGCGTGATCCCGAGATTGAGATAGGCACCGAGCTCCGTGGGCCGCGCGCGGATCGCGCCGCGAAAGCATTGCGCGGCATCGGTAAGGTCGCCCCGCTCGCGCAGGAGGATGCCGAGGTTGAGCTGGGCATCGACCAGACCCGGCTCGAGCGCGATCACCTTGCGGTAGGCCGCGATCGCCTGCTCGGGCTGCCGCGCCGCCAGAAACGCGTGACCAAGATGGTTCAGGTAAAGCGCGTTGTCGGGCGCCAGGCTGAGCGCATGGGAGATCGCCTCCACCGCCTCGGCAGCGCGGCCGGTCTGGACATAGAGGACGCCCAGCCAATGCCGGGGCTCGGCCGAGCCGGGCGAGAGGTCGATCGCCGCGCGATAAAGCCGCTCGGCCTCCGCGGTCCGGCCGGTTTTATGGAACTCGCGGGCACGCGCGAGGAGCTCAATCGGATCGGCTGGACTGCGGCGTGGCTCGTCGGGCACGGACTGTCTCGCATCGGCCGACGAAGACCTACAAGCCGGCACCGTCCATGAACGCGCCGCCCACGGCCGAAATGAAAATCACATTGAGTTGATTTCACTCGCGCGTGCGCGAGCGCACCGCGCTCCCCGCGAGGGTTTTCCCTTCGCCGAATGCGCCTGCGAGTCTGCGCGAGCAACCGCCCCTCGCAATCGTCACCCCCGGGCTTGTCCCGGGGGTCCACGTGTTCTTCGCCGGACGAGACACGCGTGGATGGCCGGAACAAGTCCGGCCATGACGGCAATGAGACGAGATTGAAGGAAGGGTCTGGAGGGGCGCGGGCGCCTGGGGCGCCGGCTCACTCGTCGCCCAATATTCTCCTGATCTGCCGAGCGATGTCCCCGGCCTTGCGGTCCGCCTCCAAGAAGCGGGCGAGAGCGTCGCCGTCCAGCTTATGGTCGGGGGGCGTCGTGCGAAGCGCCGCGGCCGCGCGCCGACAGGCCTGGGGGAGTTGGGCGTAGAGGCGCTGAAGCTCTGCTGCCTCCTGGGCGTTGATGACTGTTTTGCTCATGCCCGACAGTATCATGGGCATAGGGTGCTAGTCTTCGGGCCGTGGCGGCGGAGACGATCGAGCGCGTTGGGGGCGCATCGAGATGGGGGTGTTGCGACGGGAATGGTTTCTGCTGGCGAGCTACGGAACGGCGCTGGTGTTCTTCGAGTACCGGCACGTTCTGCTGCTCGACCTCGGCGATCCCACGAAGCTCGCGCTGATGTTCTTGTGGCTGTTCGCGGTGGTGCTGGGATCGTCGCTGCGCGTGGTCGCGCATGCCGAGCATTTGGCGCGCCGGCTGGGCGAGCCCTACGGCACGCTGATCCTGACCCTCTCGGTGACCTTCATCGAGGTCATGAGCATCGCCGCGGTGATGACCCACGGCAAGGAGAACCCCACGCTCGCGCGCGACACCATGTTCGCGGTGGTGATGATCATCCTGAACGGCATGGTCGGCTTGTCGCTGCTCATGGGCGGCTGGCGCCACCGCGAGCAGGCCTACAATCTCCAGGGTGCCAATTCCTATCTGGGCGTGATCGTTCCGCTGGTGGTGCTGAGCCTGGTGCTGCCCAGCTTCACCCAGACGACGCCGGGACCCACGCTCGCGGGCGGGCAGCAGATCTTTCTGGTGCTGGTGTCGGTCGGCCTCTATGCGGCCTTCCTGGTGACCCAGACCGGGCGGCATCGCGGATTCTTCGCGCTCGGGGACGAGGAAGCCGGCCCCGCAAAACGCGGCCGGGAAGGCCAGCCGGTCGCGGTTCATGCGGGCTTCCTCGTGGCCTATCTCGTGCCGATCGTGTTTCTCGCCGAGCAGCTCGCCGTGCCCATCGACTACGTGATCGAGACGCTCGGCGCTCCCGCGGCGCTGGGCGGCGTGCTGATCGCGGTGCTGGTGGCGACCCCCGAGGCGATCGGCGCGATCCGCGCCGCGGCGGCGAACCAGATCCAGCGCTCGCTCAACATCTTCCTGGGCTCCGTGCTCTCGACCATCGGCCTCACGGTTCCCGCCATGATCCTGGTGAGCCGGGTGACCGGCCAGAGCCTGGCGCTCGGCGTCGAGCATACGGACATGGTGATGCTGCTGCTGACGCTCGCGGTCTCCGTCATCACCTTCGCGAGCGGCCGCACCAACGTCATCCAGGGCGTGGTGCACCTGGTGCTGTTCGCCGCCTATCTGCTGCTGATCGTGCAGGGTTGAGCCGGCGCGCGGGCGCCCAAGGAGGGTTCACCACGGAGACACTGAGGACACGGAGATATCGAGTTGCGGCCGGGTCGTGAGAATCGCTTCTTGGCGTCCTTGGCGACTTGGCGGTGACTCTGAACCGCGAAGCCCCTTGGAAGCTAAAGACGGCGGTCGCGCCGCAGCTCCGTCACTCTGTGTCCTCCGTGTCTCTGTGGTGAATCTTCCCTTGGGGCCGCGCAGGAACACGTGGATGCGCGGAACAAACCCCCGGATCGCAGTCCGGGGGCGCGCATGACGACCGAGTGGGGACCGGCGCCGCGGCGCGCCGTTATTTCGCGCCCGGCTTGCCCATCGTTGCGGCAAGCGCGTCGCCGGTCAGGCTCAGGATGGTGAGGCCCGCGCCGGCGCGGTCCATGTTGTAGATATAGCCGCGATCGTCGAGCTCGCCGAGGTCGGAGAAGGCGACCTTGCGGCAGTACTGCGTATTGCCCCGGAACGTTCCGCATGTCGCCTCGGTGTTGCGGTTCGGCGCCTGGATGAAATAGGCGACGCGGCGGGGATTGAAGGGATCGCGGATGTCGAACACCTGCAGCCCCGCGTTGAAATAGGAGACGATGAGCAGCTTGCCGTAATAGGGCGCATAGATCCGCCGCGGCATCTCATGCGTGCCGAAACGCGAGCCCTTGGCGCAGAAATTCCCGGGGAACGGCCCGACCGTCGCCGTGGCGATCGGCCAGGGCGCCCGCTCGTTGCTGATGTCGAGGATGAACGGGTTCTTCCATTTCTGCGGCGCGCAGTCGTTGACGGTCTGCTCGGAGAGGATCACCGCGAGGTCGAGCTTCACGGGCGTGCCCGTGAGGAAATCCGTTTGCTCCTGCGGGATCGGCACGCCGAAGATCGGGATGAAGGTGTGCGCGCCGTCCTGCGGATTGAGCGTGAGGTAGCTGATCTGCGGATAGAGCAGATCCGCCTGGGAGGGGTTGTTGG
>DASZHJ010000460.1:0-23416 GCA_035938015.1 Allostellaceae bacterium | reverse complement strand
AGGAGCTGAACAAGCTCGGCACCACGCTGCTGATCGCGACCCACAACCAGGGTCTGGTCGACCGTTTCGACCATCCGCACTTGCACCTGGCGAACGGCGAGCTTCGCACCGAGCGCGCACGCAAGCGGAGCGCGGGATGATCTTTCGTGCCCGTCTGGATCTCCCGCTCAACCGCGACGGCTCCGTGCGCTTCCTGCCGTGGATCGTTGCGCTCATGGTCTATCTCGCGAGCCTCGCGCTTGCGGGCACGCTGGTGGTGCGCGACGCGATGGCGCGTTGGGACCGCGGGCTCACCGGCACGCTCACGGTGGAGCTGCCGGCCGCCTCCGCCGGAAATCAGGACGACGGCGCGATCGAGCAAGCGCTCAAGGTGCTTCGGACCACGCCCGGCGTGGTGCGCGCCGATGCCTTCGACGCCAAGCGGACGGCGGAGCTGCTGGCGCCCTGGCTCGGCACCGGCATCGATGCCGCCGACCTGCCGTTGCCGCGCCTCATCGACGTTGAGATCGAGCCCCGCGCGGGCGTCGACCTCGCGGCTCTGGGAGAGCGGCTCGCCGCCGTCGTACCGGGTACTCAACTCGACGATCACCGGCGTTGGCTCGACCGCGTACTGCGCACCGCGCTCGCGATCGAGATCGTTGCCGGCATGGTCGTGGCGCTTGTCGGCGTGGCGGCGGTGCTCGCCGTGATCTTCGCCACTCGAACCGGACTTGCCGTGCATCACGGTATCGTCGAGGTCCTGCATCTGATCGGCGCGCGCGACGGCTACATCGCGCGGCAGTTCGAGTGGCACGCGCTCCAGCTCGGCGTCAAAGGCGGCCTCGCGGGCCTCGTGCTTGCGATCATGACCCTCGTCGGCGTCGCGGCCGCGGCGACCCAGGTGGGCGCGCTCGGCGAGGCCGTGCGGGTGCTGCCGGCCTTGAGCGCACCGGCGATCGAATGGGTGCTGCTTCTGTTGCTGCCGGTCGCCGCTGGGCTCGTCGCCATGCTGACCGCGCGCATCACGGTGCTGCGCGCACTCAAGCGCCTGCCCTGATGAGCGCCGCGCCGGCAACCGCCACGTCCGCTCGCAAGGGCCGGCCGCTCAGGCGCTTGGGCCTGGCGGCGGCGGTGCTGTTCATGGCCTATGCCGGCGGTCTCGTCTGGTTCGCGGAGAGCATCGCGGATGTCGTTGAGGACACCGCCACCACGACCGACGCCATCGTGGTGCTGACCGGCGGCAGCCAGCGCGTGCAAAGCGGGTTGCAACTGCTGACCGCGGGTAAGGCCAAGAAGCTCTTCGTCTCCGGCGTCTATCACGGCACGGATGTCACCGCCCTGCTGCACGCCCAGCGCCAATCGCCCGATTCGGTACAATGCTGCATCGTGCTAGGCCATAGCGCCGACAACACGTACGGCAATGCCCAGGAGACCGCCGCTTGGATGCGGCAGGAAGGCTATCGCTCGCTGCGGCTCGTCACCGCGAGCTACCACATGCGCCGCGCGCTGCTGGAGTTCGAGCGCGCCATGCCAGAGGCGCGGATCATCCCGCACCCGGTATTCCCGGATGCTGTGAGGCGAGAGCGCTGGTGGGCGTGGCCCGGAACGCTCGATCTCATCATCGGCGAGTACGACAAGTACCTGTGGGCGCTGGTCCGCCCCTGGCTGGGCAGCAGCAAGCCCGACGCCGAGCAGCCCGCGTGACCGAGCTCCGCTCCGTTCTTTTCAACCTCGTCTTCTATGGGTGGACGGCGCTGTTGGGGATCGCGGCGCTGCCGCTGCTGCTGGCGCCGCGCGCCTCCGTGATGCGCTTCGGCTGCTGGTGGTCGGGCACCGTGCTCGCTCTCGCGCGCGCGATCGCCGGCATCGACTACGAGCTCAGGGGCGCCGAGCACCTGCCGAGGCAGCCGGCGATCATCGCCATGAAACATCAATCGGCCTGGGACACGCTCGCCGTGCCGGCGCTCTTGGGCGACGTTGCGATCGTGCTCAAGCGAGAGTTGCTTTGGATCCCCTGCTACGGCTGGTATGTACGCAAGGCCGGCATGATCCCGGTCGACCGTGGCGCCGGCGCCACCGCGCTCAAAGCCATGGTCCGCCGCGCCCGCGCGGTGGTGGCCGAGGGGCGGCCGATCGTGATCTTCCCTGAGGGCACACGCACGGCAGTCGGCACTCAGCGCGCATACCACCCCGGCGTCGCGGCGCTCTATACGCAGCTCGGGCTCCCCGTGGTGCCGCTCGCCGTCAACTCCGGACTGTTCTGGCCGCGCCGCAGCTTCCTGAAGCGGCCCGGGCGCATCGTGGTCGAGGCGTTGGCGCCGCTGCCGCCCGGCCTCGAGCGGAAGGCATTCCTCGCGGAGCTGCAGTCCCGCATCGAGGCCGCCACGGAGCGCCTGGTCGCCGAAGCGACGTGAGCCCCACCGGCCGGACGTGCACGCTGCTCCGAGAGGCCTTGGGCCTCTCGACCGGCAGAAGGCCCCTCTCGGGATGTGCCGCTCGCCCGTTGCCGTCGAGCGGTAAACAGGGGACAGTGCTGCCGCCATGACTGAGCCCTTCCCGCTCGCGCCCGCGCTCTGGGCCGCGACCGCCGCGCCCGCGCCGCCGACGCCGCCGCTCGAGGAGTCGACGTCGGCCGATGTCTGCATCGTCGGCGGCGGCTATGCCGGACTCTCGACGGCGCTGCACCTGGCCGAGCGGGGCATTCGCGCGCTGGTGCTAGAGGCGCGCGAGCCCGGCTGGGGCGCCTCGGGTCGCAACGGCGGCCAGGTGATTTCGGGCTTGAAATACGACCCCGACGAGGTCGTCGAGATGTTCGGCGCCGAGCGCGGCCAGCGCCTGATCGAGTTCGCGGGCGGCACCGCCGACGTCGTCTTCGCCTTGATCGAGAAGCACCGCATGGAGGTGCCGCAGCACCGCGGCGGCTGGATCCAGGGCGCGCATACGGCCGCCAACGTCGAGCTCGTGCGGTCGCGCGCCGAGCAATGGTCGCGCCTCGGTGCTTCCGTGCAATTCCTCGACAGGCCCGAGGTCGCTCGCCTAACCGGCACGGACAAATATCTGGGTGGCTGGGTCGACCGCCGTGGCGGCGCCATCCAGCCCCTGAGCTACGCGCGCGGACTCGCCAAGGCGGCGCTCGCCGCCGGCGCACGCATCCACGGCGAGACACCTGCGACGCGGCTCGTGCGCGCGGGGGCGCGCTGGACCGTGGAGACCGGGCGCGGCAACACCGTCACCGCCGACCGCGTCGTCATCTGCACCAACGGTTATACCGGCGAGCTCTGGCCGCAGCTTCGACGGACGGCGGTCGCGATCAATTCCTACCAGGTCGCGACCGAGCCGCTCAGCGACAACCTCCGGCGCTCGGTGCTGCCCGAGGGCCACGTATTGTCGGACACGCGCAAGCTCCTGCTCTATTTCCGCCTCGACCACGAGGGGCGCCTGCTGATGGGCGGGCGCGGGCCGTTCCGCGAGCCCAAGGGCGAGCGCGACTGGGCGCATCTGGTGCGCGTAATCGGAAAAATGTTCCCGCAGCTCGCGGGCGTGCCGATCGCCTTCCGCTGGTGCGGCCGCGTCGCGGTGACGCGGGACCACCTCCCGCACCTGCACGAGCCCGCACCAGGCCTGCTCATCGACATGGGCTGCCAAGGTCGGGGCATCGGCCTGCAAACCGCCGTGGGCAAGGCCATGGCGGAGTACATCGCCACATCCAACGCGGCGGCGTTGCCCATGCCCTTCTCCCCGATCGAGCCGATCCCGTTCCACGGATTGCAGCGGGCCTATGTGGGCGCGGTCGTCACCTGGTATCGCCTCACCGACGGCGTCCTGCGACGGTGAGCCCGCTGGGCTCAGCGCTGGTTCGAATACATCGTCATCTCAATGATGATCGACGCACGGAAATGCGGCCAATCGGCGGGCAGTGGTGGAAAGGGCGTGCTGTTCCGGAGCATGTTGCCCGCCGCCTCGTCGGCGATGCTCGAGCCAGACGAATCCACCAACTTGATCTGCACGAGAGTCCCGGAGGGATCGATCAGCATATCGTAAACGACCGTCCGCTCGGCACCCCCGGGGAACTCGGAGGCCGGCGGATAGATCCGATTGCGGGCCACGATCTGCAGCAGGTGGTTAAGGTAAGGGTCGCCCGCGGTGTCGCGCTCGCCAGTGCCGCCATGCTGCGAGGGCAATCGGATGGTGTGGAAGAGCGGGGCCGGCGGCGTCTGCTTCCTGGTCTCGGGCGCCGCCGCGGCCTCGCGTTCGGCGGAGGTCGTCGGCGCGACGCTCGCGGGCTCCCGATTGCCGGCGCGCGTCGGCGCCGGCTTCTTCTGTTGCGGCGCGGGCTCGGGCGGCGGCGATTTCGGCTGCGGCAGCGCCGGCTGCGGCGTGTCCTCGATCTTTGCCTCGGTCTTCTCGTCGGCACCCGACATGCGCGGCGTGATGGGCGGTTGCGGCTGGGGCTTCGGCGGCTCGGGCTGGACCTGCGGTTTGGGCGGAGGCGGGGGCGGCTCGTAGACCAAGGTCACGGGAATCGCCTCGGGCACATCGGGTTGCGCCAGCGCGAGGTTGAGCAGCGCCGCCCAATCGACGATGCAGACGATGGCGATCGCGATATGCAGAAGGAGCGCCGCGGCGATCGCCCAATAAGCGATCCGTCGCTCCCGCGCGCTTAGCATGGGAGCCTGGCCGAGCTTAGGTCCGACCGGCTCGAGGATTGCCGTCACCGCACTCTCATCTCCGACATCAGCCTCGCGTCCGGCGAGCGCCCGACCGGTTATGCCCGAGGCCGCTCGAGCCCGACATGGGCGTCATTATGGAGAATTGTAGCGGCTCCCGAGCCAAGCCGATGCCCCGCCTGAGCCCCTGGGGATAACCTCGTCGGTCCACCCTCTGAGTCCCGGGGATAATACAGAAAACCCAGTTGAACCGCACCGTTGGCCGCCCGCGCGTCGGCTCTTGCCGGGGGAGCGATAGGGTGTTGCCTTTGAATTGACGAGGCGTCGCATGCAGGCGCCACCGGCGATGCTAGGATCGGGCTCGGAAAACGACAGGCCGGAGGTGCGATGTTCGAGGGATTCACCCGCGTCGACATGGCCACGAGTGGCGCCCGTATCCATCTGCGGCACGGCGGCAAGGGCCCGCCCCTGCTTCTGCTCCACGGCAACCCGCTGACGCACGTCTCCTGGCACAAGCTCGCGGCTCCGCTCGCCCGGCACTTCCATGTGGTCGCCGCCGATCTGCGAGGTTATGGCGACAGCGTTGGCCCAGAGGACGGCGGCGAGAACCACGTCAACTATTCCTTCCGGGCGATGGCACAGGACCAGGTCGAGATCATGGAGCGCCTCGGCTATCGGACATTCTTTGCCGCCGGACACGACCGCGGCGCGCGCGCCGTGCACCGAATGTGCCTCGACCATCCCGATCGGGTCGAGCGCGCGGCGGTGATCGACATCCTGCCGAGCCACTACATCTGGAACCACACGTCGAAGAACTGGGCGCTCAAATCGTGGCATTGGCCTTTCATGGCACAGCCTTACGATCTGCCGGAGCGCATGATGGCTGGCGTGCCGGCGCAGTGGTTCATGGAGCGCAAGCTCTCGAAGCCCGGCATCGGTCTGGGATTCTTCGATCCCGAGGCCTTCGCCGAGTACGTGCGCTGTTTCACCTGGAAGACCATCCGCGGCTCCTGCGAGGACTACCGCGCCTGCGTCACCTGCGATCTCGATATGGACGAGGCGGATTGGCGGGCCGGCAACAAGGTGCGCACGCCGCTCCTGGCGATCTGGGGCGCCAGGAGCCACACCGGCACCGTCTACGACGACGTACTCGCGATCTGGCGGACCTATGCCGCCAATGTCGTCGGCGGGCCCATCGATTGCGGCCACTACGTTCCCGAGGAAGCGCCGGAGCCGACGCTCAGGTGGCTCCTCAAGCATTTCGCATCAGCTTGAAAAGCTTAGGGGAATAGCCACTTAAAGCCAGCTTGCTCGAGCGCGTTTCCTAGAACATAATGCGAACTTCTCCGCTCTGAGGACACCCGCGATGCCCAGCGTTGCCGCCATTTCCCAGCAGATCTGGGACATGAAGTACCGGCTGAAATCGCCGGACGGCGCGCCCGTGGACAAGACCATCGAGGACACCTGGCGGCGCGTCGCCACGGCCCTGGCGGCACCCGAACGCGAGCCAGAGCTCTGGGCCGAGCGCTTCTACGAGGCGCTCAGCGACTTCAAGTTTCTCCCCGCCGGCCGCGTGGTGGCGGGTGCCGGCACTGCGCGCACGGTGACGCTCTTCAATTGTTTCGTCATGGGTGCGATCCCCGACGACATGTCCGGGATCTTCACGCATCTGCGCGAGGCCGCGCTCACCATGCAGCAGGGCGGCGGCATCGGCTACGACTTCTCGACGCTCCGTCCCAAGGGCGCGCCGGTCAAAGGCGTGGGCGCGGATGCCTCCGGGCCGCTCTCGTTCATGGACGTCTGGGACGCCATGTGCCGCACCATCATGAGCGCGGGCTATCGCCGCGGCGCCATGATGGCGACCTTGCGCTGCGATCATCCGGACATCGAGGCCTTCATCGAGGCGAAGCACGAGCCCGGACGCTTGCGCATGTTCAATCTCTCGGTGCTCGTCACCGACGCCTTCATGCAGGCGGTCAAAGAGGACGGACCCTGGGAGCTCAAGTTCGGCGGCACCACCTTCAAGGTGCTGCCGGCGCGCGAGCTCTGGGACAAGATCATGCGGGCGACCTACAGCTACGCCGAGCCCGGCGTGATCTTCATCGACCGCATCAATCAGCGAAACAACCTCTATTACTGCGAGACGATCAGCGCGACCAACCCGTGCGGCGAGCAGCCCCTGCCCCCCTACGGCGCCTGCCTCCTGGGATCGATCAACCTCGCGAGCCTGGTGCTCGATCCCTTCACACTCGAGGCGCGGCTCGACATGGAGCGGCTGCGCCAAGTGGTGCCAGTGGCGGTCCGGATGATGGACAACGTCGTCGACGTCTCGCGCTTCCCGCTCGACGAGCAGACGCACGAGGCCCGCGCCAAGCGCCGGATCGGCCTCGGCGTCACCGGGCTTGCCGACGCGCTCATCCTTTGCAACGTGCGCTATGGCTCGGCGCGTGCGGTCGAGCTCACGGAGAGCTGGCTCAAGGCCATCGAGCGCGAAGCCTATCTCGCCTCCACCCAGCTCTCGGCCGAGAAAGGCGCCTTCCCGCTCTTCGACAAGGAGAAATATCTCGCGGGCGAGACCATCGGGGGCCTCGATGCCGACGTGCGCGCGGCGATCGAGCGCCATGGCGTCCGCAATTCACTGCTGACCTCGGTCGCGCCCACCGGCACGATCTCGATCCTCGCCGACAATGTCTCCTCGGGGCTCGAGCCGGTGTTCAGCTTCCGCTACACGCGCAACGTACTCATGCCCGACGGGACGCGTCGAGAGGAAGAGGTCACCGACTACGCCTACCGGCTTTACCGACGCCTCAAAGGCGAGAACGCGCCGCTCACGGAGGCCTTCGTCGACGTGCAGGCGCTCTCGCCCAGCGACCACGTGGTGATGCAGGCGGCGGTGCAGAAGTATATCGACAGCTCTATTTCCAAGACGATCAACGTACCCGCCGACTTCGCCTTCGCGGCATTCAAGGACGTCTATCTCCAAGCCTACGAGCTCGGCTGCAAGGGCTGCACCACCTATCGCCCGAACGAGATCACCGGCGCCGTGCTCGAGGCGAAGCCGGAGAGTGCACGGGAGCCCCTGGCTCAGGCCGAGCTGCCGCTGCCGCGGCCGCAGCCCAAGGCTGCCGATGTCTACGAGGCCGGCGCCGTCGTCTACATGACGCAACCGCTCAACCGGCCGGAGGCACTGCCGGGCCGCACCTACAAGATCCGCTGGCCCGCGGCAGACCACGCGATCTACATCACCATCAACGACATCGTGCAGGACGGCAGGCGCCGGCCCTTCGAGATCTTCATCAACTCGAAGAGCATGGAGCACTATGCGTGGACCGTGGGCTTGACGCGCATGATCTCAGCGGTGTTCCGGCGCGGCGGCGATGTCTCCTTCGTGGTGGAGGAGATGAAGGCCGTTTTCGATCCGCGCGGCGGCGCCTGGATGGGCGGGCGCTACGTGCCCTCGCTGCTGGCCGCGATCGGCGACGTGATCGAGCAGCACATGGTCGATATCGGGTTCCTGCCGCCGCGCGAGCAGAACCCGGCGCTCCTGGAGAAGCGCGCGGTCGCCAATCTGCCGGGCGAGGGTCGCCGCATGGCACAATGCCCGAAATGCGGCGAGGCCGCCCTCATCCGCATCGAGAACTGCGACCAGTGCACGAGTTGCGGCTATTCGAAGTGCGGATGAGAGAGCCTGAGGGCCGACCGCAGATCGCTGGTATACTTCGAGAATGACTGCGCGAGGCGCTTGGCAGCCAGGGGATCTCTCGCCGGACGCACGGCGTGCGGCCGAGGCGGCGGCGGAAGCTGCCGGCGTGCCGCTCGCCGACTGGTTCGCAGAAAGCGTGCGTGCTGCCATCATTCGGGAGCTCGGAAGCTTGCCCGCCGAGGATCCCCCGCCGGAGCCGGTCGAGGCGGTGCCTGAGGCGCCCGAGCGAGAGCCGGAGCCGGCCGAGACGCCGATCCCGATCGCCAATCTCGATCAGCCATCGGCAGCGCCTGAGGAGAATACGGCGCCGGAGCGGCCGGTGCCCGCCTCGGATATTGCCTCCGTCGACCACTATCGCGCGCGGCGCGTTTCCCTGGACGCGCAACGTCTGGCGGCCAGCGGCATGTCGGGCTGGCTCGCGGCCCGGATCGAAGGGCTCTCGGCCGGACCGAGCGCCACCAAATCCACCTTGCCCGCGAGTGCAAGCCCACCCGCTCCGCTGAGGCCGCATCTCGATCGATTTTCCGCGGCGCCCGCGCCATCGCCTGCAGAACCAACTCCTACGGCCGCTCCGGTTTCGGCGGCACCGCCAGCTCCAGAACCCACACCTCCCAGAACGTCCGTCGCTCCCGTGCTCACGCCGCCGAGCCCGGCATCGCCACCTCAGGCGATCCTCCCCTTGTCGCTGCCTGCGGGACCGGTGGTCACCTTGGCGGTGGCGGATCTGCTCCCCGCGCGCGTCCGGGCGCGGCGAGCCACCGATGTCGACGCCGCCATACCCGCGCTTGCCGCTTCCGTCGCCGTCCAGGGAGTGCGCGAGCCGATCCTGGTGCGGCGCCTGGTCGAGGATGCCCACCACTACGAGGTCGTTGCGGGCGAGCGGCGTCGACTGGCCGCGGAGCGAGTGGGCCGCGCCGACCTGCCGGCTGTGCTGGTAGAGGTCGATGACAGCGAGGCCTTGATGCTCTCGCTGGCGGAAAACCTGGGTCGCGGAGATTTCTCGCCGCTCGACGAAGGTCGCGCCTATCTGCGGCTGCTCACGGAGTACCGCGTGAATCCGAGCGTGCTCGCTCAGCGCCTAGCCCGCGAGCGGTCTCAAATCGTGCTGGCGCTGCGCCTTCTGGGCCTACCCGAGAAGGTGCGCCGCGCCATCGACAGCGATCGATTGGCTCCGGCGCAAGCCTATGCCCTGCTGAGTGCGCCGGATCCGGAAGCGATGGCGGAGCAAATGATGCAGGGACGGGCGCTGGAGTCGGCGCCGGGATCGGCCTAAAGCGCTCGCTCGATTGGCAATCGGGGCCGAGCGCCCTATAAGGGGTCGACCTCCGCGCCCCCAGAAGGGGCGGATAAGGGAGGATCGCATGAGGTACAGGCGTAACTGACATTATGCGGGACGAACCTCTTCCATGACAGCCGAGACCGACGTCAGGCCCCGCCGCTCGGCACTCGCGAGTGCTCGCGCCTGGCAGGCGGTCGAGCTTCCGCTGGAGTTGCGCCGGGGCGTCGAAGCCGCTGCAATGGCAGCGGGCATCAAACCCGAGGCTTGGCTGACACGGGCGATCCTCGCCGCCGTCGCCCCAGCGGCCCCGCCCGAGGCGGCGCCGGCTCAGCTCGAAAAGCCCACCCCTGAGGTCGCGCGATCGTTGGCGATGTTGCTCTCGGCGGCCCGCGCGCGATCGCGCGAGCGGCAGGCCGAGGCTTCCGCACTGACCCTCGTGGAGCCAGCGCCCGCGGAGGAGGAGCCGCGGGAGGAAGCGGCGTCCAAGATCAGACTGACCGCCGAGCGCCCCGGCGAGGAGCCGGCCAAGCAGGTATCGACGCTCTATTACGCACCGCCGCGGCCGGGACGGCATATTCTCGCTTTGGCCCTGCTCATCATCACCGTCGTCGTGGCGTTCGGCGCCGGCGCGTTTTACATCCGCTATGGCGGTGCGCCATCGGCCGTGCAGCCGGTGGTGACGGTCACCCTGCCTCCGGCTAACGGATCGGCACCCGCCCCGAAGCCTGACGCCGCCCCTGCGCCCGCCGCGACCGCGAGCGCAGTCGCACCCGCTTCGACCCCCAGTGCGCCCGCGCCGGTTCCAGTGCCAAGTCCGCTGGCCGCATCCGAGCCGGCCTTGATCGCTCCGATCCCGGCCGTACCAGCGCCGAGTCCGCCACCCCCACAACCGGCCGCGGCGGCATCTCCGACGCCAGAGGCCGCAGCGGCCCCAACTCCTGCGCCACCGCCGAGCCCGCCCGCACCATCACCGCCGTCCGACGCTAAAAGCGCCCCGCCGGCACCGGCCCAGCCTCCGCCGCCCGCAGCGACTACCGCAGCGGCCCTGCCGCCCGGGATCGGACCCAGGGTCCAGCCGCCCCCGGCGCCGCCCGAGGTCGTGATCCAGGACTATAACCTCGGGGTGCGCTATGCGTTCGGCACCGGCGTCAAGCAGGATTACAAGAAGGCTGCGGAGCTGTTCCTAAAGGCCGCAATGCAGGGGTTGCCGGACGCGCAGTACAATCTGGGCGCGCTCTACGACAACGGGCTCGGCGTGCCCAAGGACCCCGTGCGCGCCGTGATCTGGTATCACAGCGCCGCCGAGCAGAACCATCCGTCGGCCGAACTCAATCTCGGCTTGGCCTACGCCAACGGCACCGGGGTGGCGCAGGACTACGCGGAAGCCGCCCGTTGGTTCCGACGTGCCGCCGATCAAGGCGTGGTCACCGCGCAATACAATTTGGCCGCGCTCTACGCCAACGGTCGCGGCGTCGAGCAATCGCACGTCGATGCCTATGCCTGGTTCAACATCGCTGCAGCCTCGGGCGATCTCGAGGCGCGCGACCAGCTGCGCCGCGCCGCCGAGACGATGTCGCCGCAGCAATTGAAGACCGCACGCGCGCTTGCGATGAAACTGGCCGAGGGCGTGAAGCGTCCCATCGCCAGCGCCGAGCCGCAGCAGACCGCAAGCGCCGCGCCGGCGGCGAGCGCGGGATCCGCAGCGAGCGCCGGGTCGGTCGCGGCCACCACTCCGAGCGCGCTCGCCCAACCCGTCGACAAGACTCAGGTCGCTGAGATCCAGCGTTATCTCGCGCGCCTGAAATTCGACCCCGGCTCGCCGAACGGCGCCCTCACCGACAAGACCGCCGAAGCGATCCGCCAATATCAGACCGACCGCAAGCTCAAGGTCGACGGCGAGGCAAGCCGCGCGCTCCTGTTCCGTCTGAAGGCGGACGTCGAGCGGTTGCAGAAGCCTTAAGGGTCTTCGTGGCGCTATTTCACCTGGAACGCCACGTCGCGGGGCCGGCCGGCCAGGCTTTCGCCGCCGTCGAGCGTCAGCACCTGGCCGGTGAGCGACCGGGTCGACAGGATGAACCGCACCGCCGCCACGATATCCTCGACGGTGCTGCTGCGTCCGAGCGGCGTTGCCTTGAACGCCTTCTCGAAAGATTGCGGCGTCTGCTTGCCGCTGATCAGGGTGACGCCCGGAGCGATGCCGCAGACCCGTATCCTCGGCGCCAGCGCCAACGCCAACGTCTCGGTCAGCCCGCGCAGCCCCACCTTGCTTACGGTGTAGGATAGAAAATCAGGATTGAGATTGGCGACTTTCTGGTCGAGCAGGTTGACGATCACGCCCTCGCCGGTTTCCGGAATCTGCCGCGCGAAATCCCGGCTGAGGAACGACGGCGCGGCAAGATTGGCGGCCATGTGGGCATCCCAGGACTGCCAGCTCAACGTCTCGATCGTGTCGTATTGAAAGGCAGCCGCGTTGTTGATGAGGCAGTCGATACGATCGACTCTCTCGAGCGCGCGCGGAAATACCGCCTCGACGTCGGCTCGCGAGGCGAGATCGGCACGGACGAGCTCGCACGCGCCGCCAGCGCGCGCGATCTCGCGGGCGAGCGCCCGAGCTTCCGGCTCCGATCGGTTGTAGTGCACCACGATGCGCCAGCCGTTGGCCGCGAGGTCGCGGGCGATGGCGGCGCCGATCCGGCGCGCACCGCCGGTTACGAGTGCCGTGCGCTGCTCGGCCATCGGTCGTCAGCCCGTCCGCGGCCGCACGCGATAGATCTCGATACCGGCGCCCGCGGCCTCGTTGAAGATGTCCGGCTTCACGATCGAGACGCGGCACGCCTCGACCGCTGCGTCCCCGAAGCAAAGGTCGACGACCTCCTCGGCGAGCGTTTCCAGGAGCGGTGTATGAGGACGCGTCGACCAGCCGCGCAACCCGTTTCGAACGCGGTCATAATCGATCATGGGCTTTTCGCCGCGCGCGGCAGGGCCGCGAGCCAGATGCGCGAACATCTCCACGCTCACCAGCAGGCGGCTCGGCCGCTCCGGATGCCGCTCCCAGGGATGCAGGCCCACCTGCGCCTCCACCTCGACCTCGCGCAGCACGACCCGGACGTAATCCGAGGCGGCATCCCAGAGTGGGGTCGGGTGCGGATTGGCCTCTCGTGACGCGGTCATCCCCGGCATTTAATCATCAGGCCATGCCCCCGGCCAGATGCGTCCTTAGAGCAATCTTCCCGCCGCGACCCACCAGCCCGGATGCGCGGCGCCGAGCCGTTGCGCCGCAGCATGCGCGGCGTCCTCCTCTGCAAAGAGCGCGAAACAGGTAGCGCCGCTGCCGCTCATGCGCGCGATGAGCGCGCCCGCCTCGGCATCGAGCACCCGCAACACCTCGGAGATCTCGGGCGCGAGCACGAGTGCCGGAGCCGTGAGGTCGTTGCGTCGGGTCTCAAGAAGACGAGCCAGCGCGGCGACGTCGGCGGGCGCCGCGTCGAACCGAGCGGGCTCGGAAAAGGCGCCGGCCCGCGCCTTGAAGACCGCCGGCGTGGCGAGGCTCAAGCCGGGATTAACTATGACAACCGCGCATGGCGGAAGCGGCGGCACAGGCGCCACGGCCTCTCCGATCCCACCCACCCAGGCGGGCTCCCCGAACAGGCACACGGGCACATCGGCGCCCAGGCCTTGGGCCAAACCCTGGAATTGCCGCTCGCCCAGATCGAGCTGCCAAAGCTCGCCCAGGGCCTTCAGCGCCGCCGCGGCATCGCTCGAGCCACCGCCGATGCCCGAGGCAACCGGCAAGTTCTTCTCGAGCGTAATTGCAGCGCCCGGCCGGATGCCCGCCCGCCGAGCCAACGCGGTGGCCGCGCGCCAGACCAGGTTCTCCGACGCGCCGTCGCGGAGCGCGCGCGCAAACGGCCCGATGATCTTCAAAGAGAGCGCCGGCGCCGGTTGCACGCTGACGACATCGGCGACGTCGGCAAAGGCCACCAGGCTATCGATCAGGTGATAGCCGTCCTCGCGACGCCCCAGCACATGCAGGTAAAGGTTGAGCTTCGCCGGAGCCGGGCGCCGGACCAGCGTCACCGCGCGAGGCTCAGCCGCCGCGCGAGGTGGCAGCCGTGGGCGGCGCCGCCAAGCCCTTGTCGAGCTTCGCGTCGATCGTCTTGACCTCGTCGGCCTCGGGCTGGAACTGAAGGGCGCGCTGCCACTGATAGCGCGCTTCGGCAAGCCGACCGCTGCGCCAATAGGCATCGCCGAGATGATCGTTGATGGTCGGATCCTCGGGCAACAGCTCGATGGCACGCTCCAGGTACTGAATTGACTGCGGATAGTCCCCGAGCTGGAAATGCGCCCAGCCGAGGCTGTCGACGATGTAGCCGTCGTTCGGCCGGAGCTCGACCGCGCGCTCGATCATCTTGAGAGCGCGGTCTAGGTGCTCTCGCTTCTCGAGCCAGGAATAACCGAGATAGTTGAGCACGAGCGGCTGGTCCGACTGCAGCTCGAGCGCACGCAGGAAGTCGCCTTCGGCGCGCGGCCATTGCCCAGACCGCTCGAGCGCGATGCCCCGGCTGTAGAACAGGCTCCAATAGCGACCCTCGGCCGGCTCGAGCCGCGCGATGGCGCCATCGTAAGCGGCGACCGCATCGGGGAACCGGTTGCGGCCACGCAAGATATCGCCGAGCTCGATCAATGGCTGCGCCGAATCCGGCCGCTCCGCCGCCATCCGCTTGAGCTCGCCCACCGATTCGTCCGTGCGATCGAGCTCATCCAAAACCTCCGCAGCGCGCAGCTGCGCGCTCCAGCCGAACGGCGAAGAGCGATCGATCGAACGATAGACCGCGAGTGCCTCGGGCAGCCGATGCTCGGACTCCGCGATCTCCGCGATCAGCAACTGCGCCAGCACGTATTTCGGCGAAAGCTCGAGGGCGAGCCGAGCGTAAAGGAGCGCCAAATCTTGCGTGTCGCGCTGGTTGAGCACGCTCGCAAGGTCGAACAACGCTTCCGCCAGCCCGTCCTTGATTCCACCCACCGTCGCAGGCGGGATCTGTCCGGCCTCGATGCGCGCGAGGCTGGGCTTCACGAGATCGCCGTTGTCGCGGTTGTCACGCAAGAAGCGCTCGTAGAGCGCCTTAGCTTCCTCCGATCGGCCGTGACGCTCCAGGAAGCGACCGGCGATGTCGGCGGTCCGCCAATTCAGCCGCTCGGTTCCCTCAAGGATCTTCTTGTACGCTTGGTTGGCGCCATCGATGTCACCGAGGTAGTCGTCGATGAGCGCGAGGTGGAACGCCTTCAGCTGCTCGAAGCCGCGCATCCGGTCGTATTGGTCGAGCTCCGCAAGCGCCGCCTTCTGGTCGTGCAGGCCCGCCTTGGTCCAAGCGGTGATCAAGGGTGCGGAGAAGCGCAAGAGCCCGTCGGCGGGAAGCCGATCCGCCGCACTCGCTGCCCCCGCGTCGTCCCCCGCCTTCGCCAGCTCGACCAGCAAGACGAGCGAGGCGAGGCCGGACCGCGGGTCGACCGCGATCAGACGGCGCGCCAGTGCGGTCGCGCGCGGGCCCTCGCCCTCGCTGAGCCGCAAGAGAAACGCTCGGCGCAGCAGATCGGTATTCTCGGGGTCTTGCTTCAGCGCACGCTCGAGATACTCCGCGGCCGAGCCGTAAGCGTGCTCCTGCTGGGCGAGGCTGCCGGCAAGATAGCTCCCCAGGGCGCTTTCCATCGCGACCGGGTCGTCCACCGCGGGCGACGCCGTCTGGGAGTTCGTTGCACCCTGGGAGGGCGCCTGGCCGCACGCTGCCAGCACTACCGCGACCCCCAGGATCGCTGCTCGTCCCATCATTTTGAACCTGCTCGCAAATGCCATGCTGATTCGATCCACCAGTCCCGAGACTACCACAAAGAAGTCATTTTATCGGCGCCGGACGGGCGATCACATGTTTGGATAGTTGGGGCCGCCTCCCCCCTCCGGCACCACCCAGTTGATATTCTGCGTGGGATCCTTGATGTCGCAGGTCTTGCAGTGCACGCAATTCTGGGCGTTGATTTGCAGACGCGCTTCGCCGGTCTCGGCTTTAACGAATTCGTAGACGCCGGCGGGACAGTAGCGTTGCTCCGGCCCGTCGTAGAGTGCGTAGTTCACCGCAATCGCGACCTCGGGATTCCTCAGCTGGAGATGGCAGGGCTGATTCTCCTCGTGATTGGTGTTCGAAATGAACACCGACGAGAGCCGATCGAAGGTGACCTTGCCGTCGGGTTTTGGGTAAGCGATCGGCCGGCACTCCGCTGCTTTTTTCAGATGCAAATGGTCGGGCGTGTGGTGAAAGGTCCAGGGCGCGCGGCCGCGCAGCAAATAGGTGTCGAGGGCGGCGTAGGCGAGTCCGGGCAGAAGACCCCACCGGAAACCTGGGCGGATGTTGCGCACGCGGTAGAGTTCGTCCCAGATCCAGCTTGCCTCCAGCGCCGAGCGATAATCGGCTCCCTGCTCTCCCTGGAGCTGCCGGAACACGGCCTCCGCTGCCACCATGCCGGACTTCATCGCAGTGTGGCTGCCCTTGATCTTGGGCACGTTGAGGAAGCCCGCTGCGCAGCCGATCACCAGTCCGCCCGGAAACGACAGTTTCGGAATCGCCTGGAAGCCACCTTCGTTGATGGCGCGCGCGCCGTAGGCGATCCGGCGCCCACCTTCAAAGACCGGCCGGATTGCCGGATGCGTCTTGAAACGCTGGAATTCCTCGAACGGGTTCAGGAACGGGTTCTCGTAGTCGAGCCCGATCACGAAGCCGACCGCGACCTGGTTGTTCTCAAGGTGATAGAGAAACGAGCCGCCGTAGGTGTTGCGGTCCATTGGCCAGCCGACGGTGTGCAGCACCTCGCCGGCGCGATGCTGCTCCGGCGTCACCTCCCAGAGTTCTTTGATCCCGATGCCATATGTCTGCGGATCCGATCCGATTGCCAAGCCGAACCGCTGCGCGAGCCCCTTGGTGAGCGAGCCACGGCAGCCTTCCGCGAACAGAGTTCGCTTGCCGCGCAGCTCCACTCCCGGCTGAAAAGTCTCCGTGGGCTCGCCGTCGCGGCCGATGCCCATGCTCCCGGTCGCCACGCCGGCGACGGCGCCGGCTTCGTCGAACAGCACCTCCGCCGCGGCAAATCCGGGATAGATCTCGACGCCAAGCGCCTCCGCCTCGCGCCCGAGCCAGCGGCAGACATTGCCGAGGCTCACGATATAGTTGCCATGATTATGCATCTGCGGCGGCGTCGGCAGGCGGAAGGCGCGCCGCTTCGTCAGGAACAGGAAACGGTCGTTCCGAGCGGGCGTATTGAGGGGCGCACCGCGTTCGCGCCAGTCGGGGATAAGCTCATTGAGCGCGCGCGGCTCGAGTACCGCGCCGGAAAGAATGTGCGCGCCCACCTCCGAGCCCTTCTCGACGATGCAGACCGAGACGTCCTTCTGGCGCTCTGCCGAAAGCTGCTTCAGACGGATCGCTGCGGCGAGCCCGGCCGGACCCGCGCCCACGATCACGACGTCGTATTCCATGGTGTCGCGTGTCATGGCGTCGATCAGCCTTGAATGGGGAGACAGGAATCCGCTCGGGCCAAGTATCGCACACGCGACGAAGGGCTCAAGCGATTCGGGTCACCACGAAACGGCTCCGGCGGCTAAGATCGGTCCGATGGCTGCCGCCAATCCGCTCGCCAGCTTGCTCGACTGGTACATCGCCATGGGCGCCGACGAGGCGATCGACCTCGAGCCCCATGACTGGACTGTGTCTGGCGTCGCTGAGCCGCGGGCGGCCCGCCCCCCGGCCCCGCCGAGCGCCGCCACCCCGCTCCCGAAAGCGCCGCTGGTTGCACCCGGCGTCGCGGCGGCCAGCGCGCGCGAGCTCGCCGAGCGCGCCCAGACCTTGGCTGAGTTGGAGGCCACAGTGCGCGCTTTCGAGGGTTGCCTCCTCAAGCGCACTGCGACTAATACGGTTTTCGCGGACGGCAATCCCGCGGCGTCCGTCATGATCGTGGGCGAGGCACCCGGTGCCGACGAAGATCGGATCGGTCGGCCCTTCGTCGGCCGGGCGGGGCAGCTTCTCGACCGGATGCTCGCGGCGATCGGGATTGACCGCAGCGGCGCCTACATCACCAACGTGCTGTTCTGGCGCCCGCCCGGGAACCGCAAGCCGACACCGGACGAGATCGCCGCCTGCCTGCCATTCTTGTGGCGGCACATCGCGCTGGTGCATCCAAAGGCGGTCGTAATGGCCGGCGGTACCTCCGCCAGCACCCTGCTCGGCCGTAGCGAGGGCATCACCCGGCTGCGGGGCCGTTGGTTTGACCTTCCGGTCCCCGGGCTCGCGGCTCCCGTGCCGGCGCTTGCCACATACCACCCCTCCTTCCTGCTGCGCACGCCCTCGCGAAAGGGCGAGTCCTGGGCCGATCTGCTGAGCCTGCAGGCACGCCTGCAGGGCATGGCTTGACCAGGAGCCCTCATGACCCGGGCCTCGCAGCAAAGACTTGTGACCCAGGTCACAAAGGCAAATGGCCGCAAGGCGCGCTCGGGCCCTGGGTCCAGTTGTCGGGAGAGATTCGTTGTAAATCAGTGACCTCCGCAAGAAATTCACAAGCCAGCCTTAAATCGTCACACACTTTGATGGAATTTTGCCTTGCCCTTCCGCTCCCCATCGTCTAATGGGCTTTTATGCGCCATTGGGAATTGGGGGCCGGGTCCTCAGCGACTTGGCGGAAATTTCATCTATACGCGCTCATAAGCGCATCATTGCTCGCGCCCCTTGGGGGATCGGCGACCGAGAGCCAGCGCACAGCCGTCCTGCCACCACCGAGCGGAGCTGCACACGAGGCGGAACTGCCGAGCGTGCTCACCATCGAGGACATCCAGCGCTATCACTGGATCTTCCAGATCCAGGAGGCCGCAAACTGGTCGGCCGCCGACTACGAGATGAAGTTGCTCAAGGATCGGTTGCTGGTCGGCCACGTCCTGGCGCAACGCTATTTGAGCAAGACCTACAAGGCGACCTATCGAGAGCTCGCGGATTGGCTTCAAAACTATGGTGAGGAGGCCGACGCGGCGGCCATTCATGCCCTCGCGGTACAGCGCCGAGCGGCCGGCTCGCCCGCCCCGAACAAGCCCGGCACATGGGCGCCTGCGCTGCGTTACGGCGGCGATGGCGACATTGACGCTCTCCTTGCCGCGGACGGCAGTCGCACCTCGACCGACCTCGACAACACCTATCAGCCCAAGGACGAGCTCCGGCGCATTGCGAAATCCAACCCCGCCAAGGCAGAGGCGCTTCTTAATGCATTGGACGCGAAGCATCTGCTGGACGATGCCGACTTGGACGAGGTTCGCGCGGCCATTGCCGACGCCTATATGTCGGCTGGCGAGGCCAAGCGGGCCTTGGCCATCAATGCCACCCGGCGCGTGGCTGCCAAGCCGCTCGCAGATTGGACCGCCGGGCTTGCCGAGTGGCGCGCCAAGCACTACGCGGAAGCGCGTCAGCACTTCGAGGCCGCCGCCAAGTCGCCTGACGGGACGCCCGGCCTCGTCGCTGCGGCAGCGTTCTGGACCGCCCGCGCGGAGCTGCGCAACCACCGGCCGGAGCTGGTGAATTACTGGCTTGGGATTGCGGCGCAGGAACCCTACACCTTCTATGGCTTGCTGGCTCGCCGGACCATGGGCGTCGACAGTTACTTTGATTTCGATACCGGGACCTTCAGCAGCGCCGACGTGAGGACGCTCCTCGCCACGACGTCAGGCCGTCGGGTCTTGGCCCTGATCCAGCTCGGCGACAACCAACGAGCCGAGGCTGAGCTGCGTGCCGTTGCGGCAGCAAGCGACGTCACTGTGATGCCGGCGGTCGAAGCCCTGGCGGACCGGGCCAATATGCCGGCGCTCAGCTTCCAGCTGGCCGCCTTCCTGTCGCACACCGACGGGCGCAACCATGACCGCGCGCTTTATCCGGTTCCCCGCTGGACGCCCAAGGGCGGCTTTACGGTAGATCGCGCGCTCCTCTTTGCGCTGATGCGGCAAGAATCCCAGTTCATGGTCCAGGTGCGCAGTCCCGCGGGAGCCCAGGGCGTCATGCAGCTGATGCCGGCAACCGCGCGGTCCATGGCGGCACGCGCCGGCCTGCCGGCACCCGATCGCAGCAATCTCAGCGATCCCGAACTCAACCTCACGCTGGCGCAGGAGTATATCAATCATCTGCTGGCCACTGATCGGGTCGGCAACAACCTGCTGTTGCTCACGGCCGCTTACAACGCTGGACCGGGGCCGATTCCCAAATGGCTCGCCAGCGACGACGTGCGCGACGACCCCCTCCTTTTCCTCGAGAGCGTCCCCAACCGCGAGACCCGCGGATATACGGAGCGGGTGCTGGCGAATTACTGGATCTACCGCATGCGCCTGGGGCAGCCGACCCCCGACCTCGACGCGCTTGCAGCCGGCAACTGGCCCACCTATACCGCTTTCGATCCTCCGAGCGGACAAGGTGGCTCCTATGCCGCGAATTGACGAAACTCGCCCCTTCCTGCCCGTCAACATCGCGATCCTGACCGTCTCCGACACCCGGAGCGAGGCAGACGACAAGTCCGGCGGGACGCTCGCGGAACTCGCGACCAAGGCCGGCCACCGCGTGGTGGCACGGCGCGTCGTCAAGGACGATCAAGCCGCGATCATCCAGCAGCTGAAGGCCTGGATCGGTGATGCCAGCGTTGACGTCGTGATCTCTACCGGCGGCACCGGCGTCACCGGCCGGGACGTGACACCCGAGGCGTTCCATCAGGTCTACGAGAAGGAGATCGCCGGGTTCGGCGAGTTGTTCCGTTGGCTTAGCTATCAGAAGGTCGGGACGTCCACGATCCAAAGCCGCGCTACCGGCGGTGTCGCCGGCGGCACCTATCTCTTCGCGCTGCCGGGTTCGCCCGGCGCGTGCCGCGACGGCTGGGAAATTCTGGAGCCGCAACTCGACAACCGGCACCGCCCCTGTAACCTGGTGGAGCTCATGCCCCGCTTGCAGGAGCACTTGAGGAAGCCCGCGGTCGCGTCCTGATCACGTTTCGCCAGCGGCAATAGCTATCCCGGTCATCCACGTCCTCTAGCGTTTCGAGGAGTGCGACGGAAAAGCGTGGCGGCAGACTTGCCCGTGTGTCCGCGAGCGCATGCGAACTCGACCAACGAACCCCCTCGAAGAGCCCCGCGGGAAACGGCCGCGTCCGCTTGAGCCCGACGAGCCAATATCCACCATCGGCAGCCGGACCGAGCACGGCGTCGGAACGCCCTAGCGCGCGGAAGGCGGCCGCGACATGGCGCGGCGCGAGCTCCGGGATATCAGAGCCCACGATGACCGCGGGCCCCGGCGGCAAGGCACGGAAGGCGCGCGCCATCCGACGCCCGAGATCGCCCGGACCCTGATCGATGCGCGCGAGGGTCGGACTCCAAAATGGTCCATGGAGCGCGCGGGGAGGCGTGACCGCGACCAGGATGCGCCAGCGCGCGTCCCGCTCCAGGGTCCGCAGCACGCGCACTGTCATCTCGCGATAGAACCGCAACGCGGGCAGCGCGCCGATTCCGGCGGCGAGCCGCGATTTCACCTGGCCGAGACGCGGCGCCTTGACGAAGATGACCACGTGCCGCGGCGATCTCATCCGTAGAGCCGACCGATGAGGCGAGGCGATGCACCCAGGAAATACAGCGCGAGGCAGCAGAGATTGCGCAGGGGTCGCAGCAGATAGCCCTCGCGACGATAGCGCGCCGCGGAGGTGAGCGCTCCCGCCTTCAGTGCAACCAAACGCCTTCGGCCGATACGGCGCACGAAGGCCACGTCCTCCATCAGCACCAACGGTGGGAAGCCGCCGAGCGCGCGGTAGAAGTCGCGCGCAAGGATCAAGCCCTGGTCCCCGTAGGGGAGACCCAACACACGCGAGCGCCAGGCGACGATCCGCTCCAGGCGCCGGGCGGGGGCCGAGGTGTCGTCGAGCCGATAGGCGAGATAGGCCGCGCGCTCACGGTTGCGGGGATCGCCGACGAACCGCGCGAGCTCCGTGGCCCAGCCGGGCTCAGGCCGCGTATCCGCATGGAGGAAGCAAAACCAGTCGCCGGCCGCGACGGCGGCACCGGCCGCGAGTTGCGCGCCGCGTCCGCGTGGGGCGGTCTCGACACGCACTCCCGCCGCTGCAGCGATCGCCACCGTCGCGTCGCAAGACCCCCCGTCAGCAATGATGACTTCGCGCACCAACGGACGGGCTTCTGCCAGCGCCGCCAAGGTCGCGGGCAGACTCGCCGCGGCATCGAGCGTGGGAATGATCACCGAGATGAGCGTGTTGGAGGGGCTCATTGCATGGCGGCTACTTTGCCCGCAAATTTACCTCCCTGTCGGCGAGCCGCCAAACCGCCGACCCCGGCGATGGAATTGTCAGCCTTGGTCGATAGCGCCCTCATCGATGCCCTGAGCCACCTCGGCGCGACGCCAGACCTAGGCGCGGACGATGTCGTCCCGATGCCCGCCAAGGGCGTCAACCACGATCATTATCGCCTGACGCGGATGGGCTTGGTACTGCGCGTGCCGCGCGCGACGCCATGGGCGGGCGACGCCGGATCGCAGCTCGCGAGCGAGGCCGCGGCTTTCGAGCGAGCCGAGCCTGCGGGCGTGACACCCAGGCTTATCGCCGCGCTCTCGCCCACACCGGCGCTGGCGCGTGGCGCGCTGGTGGTCGAGGAGATCGTGGGCCGCCAACCGCAGCTGCCGCGAGATCTGCCCGCGATCGCGCAGACCTTGGCGCGGCTGCATGCTCTGCCGCTGCCACCGCCTTCGGCGCGCGCGCCGCTTCCCGATCACGGCGTCGAGGGGCCGGTGGCCGCGACCCTGGCGGTGATCGCCCAGCAGAGGGACTTCCTGCCGCGTCTCGATCTTGCGCCGGCGACCCGCGCGGCACTCGAGGACGAATACGCGGAAGCCGAGCGTTGCGCCGCCCGCATTGCCTCGACGGCACAGCCCCTCGCGCTCGTCGGCACCGATACGCATCCCGGAAATTTTATAATTCGCAACGACGCGGACGCCGTTCTGGTGGATCTCGAGCGGGTCTGCTACGGCTCGCCGGCGATCGATCTCGCTCACGCGACGCTCTACACCTCCACGACCTGGGATCTCGACGTCCAGGCGGTGTTGATGCCCGACGAGGTCGCGGACTTCTACCGGCATTACCTCGGCGAGGTTGGACCCGAGCGGGCCGCCGCTCTGCGCCCTTGGCTGCTGCCGGCGCGCCGGCTCACTTGGCTGCGCACCATGATGTGGGCAGTACGACTGTGCGTTCTCATTGAAAGCGGCCGCATGCCACTCGAGCCCCGGCTCAGCCGCCATATCGAGGCGCGCCTTGCGGATTTCCTCGACCCCGCTACGGTGGCGCGAGTGCGCGCGGAGTGGCTCTCGCCGCAGCCAGAGGGACTCTAGCGCCGGCTCAGATATGCCCGAGCGCCAGCATGCTCGACCAAAGCAGGAGCCCGAGCCCCAGCGGCGCGCTCAATCGGCGGCCCCAGGGCGCGTTTTTCTCAAGCGCCATTGCAGCGCCGAGCATCATCATCCAGCCGACGTTGCCGGTGCCGACCACGAACATCAGCAGCATGATCGCCCAGCAACAGCCGATACAGAACAGCCCGTGATGGATTCCGAGCAATAGGGCCTGCCGCCGCGTGCCACGCCCGCGCCAATGCTCGATCACGAAGCTGAGCGGCGTTCGGCACTTGTCTAGGCAGTGGTACTTGAGCGCGCTGAACTGGAATCCGCCGGCGATGGTCAG
>DASZHJ010000459.1:0-12964 GCA_035938015.1 Allostellaceae bacterium | reverse complement strand
GCCGGCAGTACCCGCGAGGGCTTCGACGGGTCCTGGCTCGAAGCTTTCGGTCCCGCCGGCCGTCCAGCGATAGCGAGCCGCCGGCATCGCCCCGAGCTCGGCGCGCTGCGCGGCGATCTGCCCCGCGAGGTTTGCGCGCTCCGCCTCGAGTTGGCGCAGTCGGTGGCGGGCCCAGAAAAGCAGCGGCAAGACAGCGATCAGAACAAGGAGCAGGAGGAGCGGCGAGAGCGCCCCCACATCTGCGACCCCCGCGGCATGCGCCGGCACGGGCACCAGAGCCGACGCCCCGACCGTGGCAAGCCAGTTCCTAGGCCGCACCCATTCCCCCATCACGCGCCTCGTGGAACGAGATCGGGCCGACTCGGCGCATTGGTGGAATTATCGCCCTTGCCCGGGAATTCCCTAAGGAAAACTTGCTGGCATCCGAGCGATCCCATTGCGGTGTACACTGGCGCACACGCCAGCCTCGTGATTGGAAATCATGCCCAAGATCAGTGCCGGGCTCCTGCTTTATCGTGTGCGGCGGGGAGCTCCGGAGGTATTTCTGGTGCATCCCGGCGGTCCCTTCTGGGCCAAGAAGGACGCGGGCGCATGGTCCATTCCGAAGGGCGAGGCGTCGCCCGGTGAGCATCTATTGGCAGCGGCCCAACGGGAATTTCGGGAAGAGACCGGGCTCGATATCGGCGGCCATTTCCGGGCCCTTGTGCCGATACGCCAATCCAGCGGCAAGCTCGTGCACGCTTGGGCCGTAGCAGGCGACTGCGATGCCGATGAGATCCGCAGCAACACCTTCGAGATGGAATGGCCGCCCCGATCCGGTCAACGGCGGGAGGTCCCGGAGGTCGATCGCGCGGCTTGGCTCGACCTGCCGACGGCGCGCGTCAAGATTTCGAAAGGCCAACTCGGCTTGCTCGACCAGTTGGAGCGGCTGCTCGAGTCAGAGCAAGATCAATAGCGGTAGTGATCGGGCTTGAACGGCCCCTGCTTGGCGATCCCGAGGTAAGACGCCTGCGCCTCGCTCAGTTGGGTCAGCTTCACGCCGAGCTTCGCCAAATGTAATGCCGCAACCTTCTCGTCGAGCCGCTTGGGCAGAGTATAGACCTGCTTCTGGTATTTGCCGGTGTTGGTGAAGAGCTCGATCTGTGCCAGCACCTGGTTGCTGAAGGAGGCGCTCATGACGAAACTCGGATGCCCGGTGGCGCAGCCGAGATTCACCAGCCGGCCCTTGGCGAGCACGATGAGGCGCTTGCCGTCGGGCATGACGACCTCGTCGACCTGCGGCTTCACCTCTTCCCACTTGCAGTTGCGCAGCGCGCCAATCTGGATCTCGCTGTCGAAATGTCCGATGTTGCAGACGATAGCGCGATCCTTCATGCGCCGCATGTGCTCGATGGTGATCACGTCGACATTGCCGGTGGCGGTGACGAAGATGTCGCCCATCCCCGCCGCTTCGTCCATGGTGATGACCTGGTAGCCTTCCATCGCCGCCTGAAGCGCGCAGATCGGATCGATCTCGGTGACCATCACCCGCGCGCCCGCGTTGCGCAGCGAGGCAGCCGAGCCCTTGCCGACGTCGCCGAAGCCCGCGACGACCGCGACCTTTCCCGCCATCATCACGTCCGTCGCGCGGCGGATGCCGTCCACCAGGCTCTCGCGGCAGCCGTAGAGATTGTCGAACTTGGACTTGGTGACGCTGTCGTTGACGTTGATGGCGGGAAACAGCAGACGGCCCTCCTTTGCCATCTGATAGAGTCGGTGAACGCCGGTGGTTGTCTCCTCCGTGACGCCACGAATGTTCTCTCCGAGTTTCGCGTACCAGCCGGGTTTCGCCCCAAGGTAACGCTTGATCGCGGCGTAGAGCGCCTCTTCCTCTTCGTTGGCGGGCTTGGAGATCACCGAAGGATCCTGCGCCGCGCGGATGCCCAGATGCACGAGCAGCGTCGCGTCGCCGCCGTCGTCGAGGATCATGTTGGGGGTGCCGCCATCGGCCCACTGGAAGATGCGATGGGTGAACTCCCAGTACTCCTCCAGGGACTCGCCCTTGTAGGCAAAAACTGGGGTGCCCGACTTGGCGATTGCGGCGGCAGCATGGTCCTGGGTCGAGAAGATGTTGCAGGAGGCCCAGCGCACGTCGGCGCCCAGATGCTTCAGCGTCTCGATCAGCACCGCCGTCTGGATCGTCATGTGCAGCGAGCCCGCGATGCGCGCGCCCTTGAGCGGCTTCTTGGCGCCGTACTCCTCGCGGATCGCCATCAAGCCCGGCATCTCGCTCTCGGCGATCGAGAGCTCGCGCCGCCCCCACTCCGCCAGCGACAAATCGGCAACCTTGTAGTCGGCAGCGTCGGCCATGAACCACTCCTGATCGGGCGCGGAAAAAGTGAGACGCGGCATATACCAGCGTCGCCCTATTGCGGCAAGCGGTACCGCGTGGGCGTAATCCCACCAATGTCTCGCCAGGGAAATACGAGCGCTACCGGCTCTGTGGCGAGCCGATCTTGGGTACGGTGAGCGCGTTGAAATCGTCGAGCAGGCTCGCGATCCGGGCTTCGTCCATCTGATCCATGATGGCGCGGGCGCGGCGCTGAGCGGCGAGCAGGTCGAGGTGGCGGATGCGGCGCTTGACCCGCGCGATATTGCCGGGCGCCATGGAGAGATCGCGAATGCCAAGGCCGAGAAGCAGCGCGGTATAGCGGGGATCGCCCGCCATCTCGCCGCAGACGCTCACGGGTATCCGGGCGCGCAACGCGGCCTCTATCGCGAATTGGATGAGACGCAGCACCGCAGGGTGCAGAGGGTTATAGAGGTAGGCGACCTGCTCGTCGCCGCGGTCGATCGCGAGCGTATATTGGATGAGATCGTTGGTGCCGATCGCGAAGAAATCGCTCTCGCTCGCCAGCGCGTCAGCGGCGAGCGCCGCGCCGGGGATTTCGATCATTACGCCGAGCGGCGGCGGCGGATCGGCGATCTCCAGCCCGCGCCGCTTCAGGCGCCGCGTCACCTGTTGCAACGCCTCGCGCACCCCGCGCACCTCGGCGAGGTTGCTGACCATCGGCAGCAGGATGCGCACGGGCCCTTCCGTGCTCGCGCGCAGGATCGCCGCGAGCTGGGCATCGAGGAGCTTGCGCTCCTTCAGAGAGAGCCGGATCGCCCGCAGACCGAGCGCGGGGTTGCCGCCTTGGCCCTCGAAGCTTTCCGCAAAGGGTGCCGCGATCTTGTCACCGCCGACATCGAGCGTGCGAATGGTTACGGGCTTTCCCTCCATACCGCGCACCAGGGTCTTGTAGGCCTCGTATTGCTCCTCCTCATCCGGCAAGTCGTCCCGGTTCATATAGAGGAACTCGGTACGCACCAGACCCAGGCCCTGAGCGCCAGCGGCGAGCGCCTGCTCGAGCTCGCGCGGCAGCTCGAGGTTGGCCTCGAGCGTGATTTCCTCGCCGTCGCGGGTCACCGCTGGCACGCGCTTCAACCGTGCGAGCTGGCGCTGCTCCTTGCGGAACTCCTCGCGGCGTTCCTCGTAGCGCTCGATGGTGGCGGCGGTCGGGTTGAGCACCACGGTGCCGCCGGAGCCGTCGATCACCACGGCATCGCCAGGCTGCACCTCGCCGAAAAGGCCCGCCACCGCCAGAACGGCCGGCAGCCCAAGCGCCCGCGCCATGATGGCGGTATGGCTCTCCGATCCGCCGAGCACAGCGGCAAATCCGGCGACGCGCCGGGGGTCCATGAGCGCGGTGTCGGCCGGACTCAAATCCTCGGCGAGGATCACCGTGCCTTCGGGCAGGCGCTGAAGCGCCGTATAGGGAGTCTGGGTCAAGTTGCGCAGGAGCCGCGCACCCACCACTCGCACGTCCTCGATGCGTTGGGCGAGGTAGACGTCCTCCATGGCGGCGAAGCTCTCGCCGAGCGCCGCGATCTCCATCTGCACAGCGCGCTCGGCGTTGATGCGCTCCTCTCGGATGCGTCGCTCGACGCCACGCACCAGCCTCGAATTCGAGAGCATTGCCACGTGGGCGTCGAGCAGATAGCCCATCTCCTCCGCGGCGGATGCCGGGAGCGCTGCCGCCTTGCCCTTGAGCTTCTTCAGCTGTCTGAGCGAGAACTGGACCGCCTGCTCGAAGCGCTGGCGCTCGGCGGCGATGTCCTCGGGCTCGATCCGGCGCTCGGGTACGGGAACCTCGCCGTCCTCGGTGATGAAAGCGGGTCCGATGGCGATGCCTGGCGAGACGCCGAGCCCGCGTAGCACGCGCTCGGCTCGCTCTTTGCGGCCGGCGCCCTCACCCCTCATCGAAGCCACCGGCGACGAGATCGGCGAGCGCCGCCACGGCGCGCTCCGCCTCCCGGCCGGTAGCGGCGAGCTCGATGGCGGTGCCGGGCCCGGCCGCCAACATCATCAGGCCCATGATTGAGCGGCCGGAGACTGTTGTGCCGTTCTTTCTTACGGTCACCTCGGCATCGAATTGCCAGGCGAGCTTGACGAACCGGGCGGCGGCTCGGGCGTGGAGGCCGCGCTTGTTGCAGATGGTGACGGTGCGCTGGGCCGCGCCCGCGGGCTGGTCAGCGCCGGAGCCTGCGGTCTCGACGTCGCTCATCCGCGCGCGTCGGCGAGGAGCTGGGAAGCCACATTGATGTACTTGCGTCCCGCCTCCTGCGCGCCCCGCACCGCATCGGCGAGAGTCTCGGTGGAGCGTAGGCTGGCGAGCTTGATCAGCATGGGCAAGTTGATGCCGGCGATCACCTCGATCTTAGGGCGATCCATCACGGATATCGCGAGGTTCGAGGGGGTGCCGCCGAACATGTCGGTGAGCAGCACGACGCCGTCGCCGGTGTCCACGGCGCGCACGGATTGCAGGATATCCTGCCGGCGCTGCTCCATGTCGTCATCCGGGCCGATGCAGATGGCCGCGATATCGCGTTGGGGTCCCACGACATGCTCGAGCGCGGCGATGAACTCCGCGGCCAGCCGACCGTGTGTGACGATGACGATTCCGATCATTGAACGTCCTTGAAAGAGCCGGCTTCGTCGCGGGGCGGGTGCATCTCCGCGGTGCCGGGGCGGTCGAGGTCGCGATGGCGCACGCTCACGGCGCGGCCCCGCTCCCCGAGCCAGGCCGCCAACCGCTCCACCAAGTAAACGGAGCGGTGACGGCCGCCAGTACAGCCGATGGCGATAGTGAGATAGCTTTTCCCCTCTCGCTCGAAGTGCGGCAGAAGCGAGTCCAGGAGCGCGCCGAGGTCGCGGAAGAAGCTCGGGAAAACCGGGTCGCCGGCGATATAAGCGCCGACCTCGGGATCCAGCCCGGCTCGCGTTCGGAGCAACGGCACGTAGTGCGGATTGCGCAAGAAACGCGCATCGAAAACGATGTCGGCATCACGCGGCAGACCATTGCGGTATGAGAAGGAGATCACCGAAAGTGCGATGCCGGGTGAGCGATCGAGCGCGAAGTGACCGTGAAGGACGCGCTTGAGGTCGGCCGGGCTGAGGTCGGTGGTATCGATAACGAGATCGGCCCGATCTCGCAAGGGCGAAACGTATTGCCGCTCGAGCCTGATCCCGTCGATCACTGGCCGGTCCAAGGCCAGTGGATGGCGGCGGCGCGTCTCGGTAAACCGCCCCACCAGCCGGTCGTCGCTGCAGTCGAGGAAGACCACGACGGGCTGCGCACCGCCCTCCGGCGTCAGGCGGTGGAAGGTGTCTGCCAGCGCGGAGACGCCGAAATCCCGGGTCCGAACGTCGGCGCCGACAGCCAGCGGAGCGCTCAAGGGGCGGTGGCTCATTAGGCTCGGGACAAGCGAGAGCGGCAGGTTATCAACCGCCTCGTAACCCAGGTCCTCCAAGGCCTTGAGGGCGGTCGACCGGCCGGCACCCGACATGCCCGTCACCACCAGCACGCGGCTTGATGCCGCAGCTTGGGCACCGTCCGAAACGGCAGCCGAGGCGTGAGCCGATGGGGTCATGGGGTCCCAACTATAGGGATCGTCGCAGTCTTAACCAAGCTCGCGAGGGCGAGGCGGATCTTGGCGGGCGTCGAGGCCTCGAAAGGCGCCAACGCCAGCAGCGGCAGAGAGCATTGAAGATATTCGCAGAATTGGGGCCCTGGCAGGCGCTCGACACGGTCCGGCGCCACCAGATCGACCACCAGACGGAGCGGTGCGCTCGGCACCGCCGGAACTCCGAGGATGCCGACCCCCCGCACTTCCATTCGCCCAACGATGCTGGCGGGCGATCCCGCTATGAGGACGTCGGCGTTTCGCGTGAGCTCGGTCTGGTCATCGGCGACCAAGTGCGCGCCGCTATCGATCAAGCGGAGCGCCAGATCGCTCTTGCCGCTGCCCGACGGGCCACGCAACAGCACGCCCTGCCCTTCCAGCGCGACCGTTGTGCCGTGCACCAAAATCATAGCCGTCGTTAGGTGAGCCACACCCGATAGGCTGTCAATGATCTCCGTCAATCGGTCTCGTGTTCATCCGATGTTCTCCAGGTGGCTTCGCGGTTCCTAAAGCCTTGGCGTCGCATTGTCTCCGGTCGCTCGCATTCGGCGGCTCAGGAGGCACCATGCGCCCGTTCGGGATCGCCGTGTTGGTCGTGCTCGTGTCCGGCGTCGCCGGCTGTGTCCTGCCGCCGGCGTTTACCATTGCGTCTTTCGTGGCGGACGGACTCTCGATGGCGTCCACCGGCAAGACCGTCACCGATCAGGCGATCTCGTTCCTCGCCCACAAGGATTGCCGGCTCTGGCGGCTCGTGCAGGGAAAATCCATCTGCGGGTCGGACGCGAATGTAGTCGCGGTCGCGGCGCTGCCGCCGCCTCTGCCGCTCCACGCGGCCTCGCCCGGGCTGCACGCCTTTGAGGCCAGCGGGGCGGCCACGGATGCTTCCGTTCAAGTGTCCGCGGCCGAATCTCTACCCGTGCCTTTACCAGCCGCGCCCGGCCCGGCGCCGCTAACGACTGCGCCGAACTCGGCTGCGGCAGTTCCTGATTCGGCACAGGCGCCCGCTCGGGCTGCGCCAACACCGCGACAATCGATCGCGGTGGCTCCCAGCGCCCCGCCGCGCCAATTGGCGCCGCCAAGCGTGGCTTCCGTGCCACTGGCGCCGGCGCCCGTGCGCCATGCCGCCGGCGATGCCCGCGTACACGGCGAAATGGTCATCCGCAGCGGCACCGACGAAGCCGAAGCGCGCGCGCTCGCGGACTCCCTCCACGCGGTCGGCGCCGTCGTGCGCCCGGTTCGCCACGGCGATATAACGATATATGAAGTCGTGATGGGCCTCTCCGGCTGAGGCCGCATCGGGCTCGTCAAGCCGCCGGCAGAAGGACCACGAAACGGGCGCCGACGATGCCGCCTTGGGCATCCTTGCGATTCTCGGCGCGGATGGTGCCATGGTGCGCCTCGACGATCTGCTTGGAGATCGAAAGGCCGAGACCGCTATGAGTCCCGAACTTCTCGCCCGCAGGCCGTTCCGTATAGAAGCGGTCGAAGATCGCCTCGAGCTTGCCCTCGGGAATGCCGGGGCCCTCGTCCTCCACGCTGACGCGGACGAAATCGCCGTCACGCTCGGCGGCGATCCGGATCGTGCCGCCGGGCGGACTGAACGAGATCGCGTTCGCGATGAGGTTGCGGAACACCTGGCCAAGCCGGCTCTCCATGCCGAGCACGACGAGCGCCGATTTGGTGGGACCGAGGGGGAGCACCAGCTCGAGCCGCGGTGCACCCTCCTTCTGGGCGGCTTCGTGCACGTCGACGAGCGCCCGCAGCATGTCGGTCACCGGCACCGGCTCCAGCTCGAGGCGGCTCATCTCGGCGTCGAGCCGCGAGGCATCGGAGATGTCGCTGATCAGCCGGTCCAAGCGCGCGACGTCCTCCACCACGACGTTAAGCAGCCGGCGTTGCTTCTCGGGGTCGGTGACGCGCGCCACCGTCTCGACCGCGCTCTTGAGCGAGGTCAAAGGGTTCTTGATCTCGTGCGCGACGTCGGCGGCGAAATGCTCGATTGCGTCCATGCGGCGCCAGAGAGCGTCGGTCATCTCGCGCAGCGCCCCCGAGAGCTCGCCGATCTCATCGCGCCGATCCGTGAGGTCGGGGATCGCCACCTGGCGGCCGTGGCCGCGGCGCACGCGCTCGGCCGCGATGGCGAGCCGCCGGATCGGCCGCGCGATCGTTCCGGCGAGATAGATCGACAGCAGCACGGTCACGCTGAGCACGATCAGAAACACCTTGAGGATCTCCAGGCGCACCTGGTTGATCGCCCGCTCGATGTCGTGGCTGCCGGCCGAGAACAGCACCGCGCCCAGCACCTTCTTGTAGCGCTGGATCGGCACGGCAACGCTCAGCACGAGCTCGCCGTTCTCCCGATCGCGGCGCACGGCGCGCGCGGCCTCGCCCTCGAGCGCCGCGGCGACCTCGGTGTAATCCTGTGCCGTCGGCGCCACGTACTCGACATAGGGCGGATAGTCCGTCGAGGCTGGCAGCAGGCGCCGCAAGCGGTTCAGGATCTTCTCGCTGAGGCGCGCGGGGGAGGTCTCGGCATCGGGCGCTTCCAGCGCCACCACCTGAACGGTGTCCCCGGGTCCCGGTAACCAGCGGCTGTCGGCGACCAGGGTGCCCGCCGCATCGAACAGGCGCGCGCGAGTCTTGGTGGGCTCGACCAGCCGCTTCAGCATCTGCCGACCGAGCTCAGGGATCAGGTATTCGGGCTCGCCGGGCGTCTCGAACACCGCGCCTTCCGCGAGCGCCGCAGCGGAGATCTCGCCCTGGGTCTGGAGCGCGTCGAGCTGCGCGTTGATCAGGCTGGTGCGGTAACCGCCGAGGTAGAGAAGCCCAAGACCCAGCAGCGCCAAGGCCGCAACGTTGACCGCGAGGATGCGGCGGGTGAGCGGGGAAAGTCGCCGCCTCAGTCGGCGGGCGCGGCGGCTCGGCGTCTCCCGCGGCTCGGTGCTCGAGGCCGGCTCGTCTCGATCCTCCCGCGCGCGGGCGCGAGGATCATCGGTCGCGGTAGCGATAGCCCACTCCGTAGAGTGTCTCGATCTGCGAGAACTCGTTGTCCCCGGACTTGAATTTCTTCCGGAGGCGCTTGATGTGGCTGTCGATCGTGCGGTCGTCGACGTAAATGTGCTCGCCGTAGGCGCTGTCCATGAGCTGGTCGCGGCTCTTCACGTGGCCGGGGCGAAGCGCCAGCGCCTTGAGAATCAGGAATTCGGTTACGGTGAGATCGACGCTCTCGCCTTTCCAGGTGCATTGGTGACGGGCGGGATCGAGCAGGAGATCGCCGCGCTGGACCACGGGCTCGCTCTCACTCTCCCCGGCGCGCGCCATGTCGCCGCGGCGCAGCAGCGCCCGGATGCGTTCGATCAGCAGCCGCTGCGAGAACGGCTTCTTGATGTAGTCGTCGGCGCCCATGCGCAAGCCCAAGACCTCGTCAACCTCATCGTCCTTCGAGGTCAGGAAGATTACCGGCATCTTACTTTGCTTGCGCAGGTGCGAGAGCAGCTCGAGGCCGTCCATACGCGGCATCTTGATGTCGAGGATGGCGAGGTCGACCGGCTGCTGCTGGATCGCCTTGAGCGCCTCGGCGCCGTCGGCATAGCAGCGCACGGTGAAGCCCTCCGCCTCCAGCGTCATCGAGACGGAGGTCAGGATGTTTCGGTCGTCATCGACCAGCGCAATGGTGCTGCCCACGAGTCGGTCCTTCTGCTGTGCGGGTGGGCTCTGCAAGGGTTGCCCTGGAGTCCCTCTCATCACGACCGAGTCTCTCCTCTCACTGTGGCACCTTTTGGGCAGGAATTCGGCTTGGCGCGAGCAAACTAGCCGCTTTCTCGGCCGTTTCAACCCCACTCCGCCCGGCCCTGCCGGTGGGCGCGGCCAAGCGGGCGTTGCCGCCCGGACAGAGGCCGCTAAGATCGCCTTTGGCATGATTTCGGCCCACGATCCCCAGTCCGTTACGCCCGCGCAGAGAGCGCGCATGGCCATGCGGGCAACCGACCGAGCCGCGCTTGCGACATCTCAGGGCGGCTGGCCTTTCGCTTCCCTGGTCCTGGTGGCGCTCGATCACGACGCCTCGCCGCTGCTGCTGATCTCCGATCTCTCGGAGCACGCGAAGAATATCAAGGCGGAGCGGAGGGTCTCGCTGCTGTTCGATGGCACACAGGGCCTCGACGATCCCTTGACCGGGCCGCGCGTGACCGTACTCGGCGAGGCCCGCCTTGCGGACGACAACACGCGCCTCAAAGGCCGTTTCCTGGCGCGGCATCCCTCGGCAGAACTCTATGCCGGCTTCGCCGATTTCCATCTGCACCGCCTCAATGTTACACGCGCGCACCTGGTCGCGGGCTTCGGCCGGATCCATTGGGTGGAGGCGCGTGATCTTCTGGTGACACCTGACGGCAGCTTCGCCCGAGAGGAGCCGGCGACTCTTGCTGCGGTGAATGCGGACCCCAAGATGGTTAACGCTGCGGTGCGGTCGCTCGGACTGGAAGGCAAGGGCTGGCGCGTCACGGGCATCGATCCGGAGGGGCTAGACCTCCGCCGGGGCGGCTCGATCGCGCGGGTGCGTTTACCTATTCCGAGCGTCAGTCTCGAAGCGATCCGCGCCGCTGTGGATAGCCGGGAATTCTCGCGGTCCTGAACGCGTTTGCCGGGTAAGGGAGGCCGATTGTGAGAGTGGCGGCGCTCGGCTATGGTCCAGACCAATAAGTCGAAATTAGGGAACGCGCTGATGGACGGAACACTCAAAGAGGTCGGCTTCAAAGGCTCGATCGGCCTCGATCAGCACGGGTTTCGCAAGCTCGCCATCGAGCACTGGAACCTGAGCGTGCCGGTGCTCTACGAGCACGCCGTGCGCCGGGGCGAGGGCGAGGTCGCGGCCGGCGGCGCGTTCGTGGCGCTGACCGGCGTGCACACGGGCCGCACGCCGCGCGACAAGTTCATCGTCGCCGACGCCGGGACCGAGAGCGAGGTCGACTGGAACGCCATCAATCAGCGCGTGTCGCCGGAGGTGTTCGAGAGCCTGAAGCTCCGCATGCTGGCGAATTTTCAGGGCCGCGAGGCCTTCGTCACCGATTGCTTTGCGGGCGCTGATCCGGAGTACCGGCTCTGCGTGCGGCTGGTCAGCGACAGCGCCTGGCATAGCCTCTTCGCGCGCAACATGTTCCTGCGCCCGACACACGCGGAGCTCAAGAGCTTCCGTCCCGATTTCACCATCATCCACCTGCCCTACTTCGAGGCAACGCCCGCGCTCGACCAGCTGCACTCCGAGGTCTTCATCCTCGTCAATTTCACCGAGCGGCTGGTGCTGATCGGCGGCACGCGCTATGCGGGCGAGATCAAGAAATCGGTGTTCGGTCTCCTGAACTTCCTGCTGCCGCCCAGGGACGTGCTGCCGATGCACGGATCCGTCAATGTCGGGCCTAAGGGCGACAGCGCGGTGTTCTTCGGCCTCTCCGGCACCGGCAAGACCACGCTCTCGGCCGATGGCACCCGCACGCTCGTGGGCGACGACGAGCACGGCTGGAGCCCCAAGGGGCTCTTCAATTTCGAGGGCGGCTGCTATGCCAAGGTGATCCGTCTCTCGCCCGAGGCCGAGCCTGAGATCTATGCGACGGTCGGCCGCTTCGGCACCGTGCTGGAGAACGTCGTGCTCGATCCCGCGACGCGACAGCCCAATCTCGACGACGACAGCCTGACCGAGAATACCCGCGCTTGCTATCCCATCGACTTCATCCCGAACGTGAGTCTGACCGGCGTCGCCGGGCATCCCGCCAATGTGATCATGCTGACCGCGGATGCCTTCGGCGTGCTGCCGCCGATCGCGCGGTTGACGCCGGATCAGGCGGCCTATCATTTCCTCTCGGGCTATACGGCGCGGGTTGCCGGCACCGAGCGCGGGCTCGGCAACGCACCGCAAGCGACGTTCTCCACCTGCTTCGGCGCGCCCTTCATGCCGCGTCATCCGTCCGTCTACGCGAAGCTGCTGGGCGAGCGCATCCGCAAGCACAAGACTGTCTGCTGGCTCGTCAACACCGGCTGGTCCGGCGGCGCCTACGGCGTGGGACAGCGCATGAAGATCCAGCACACGCGCACGCTGGTGCGCGCCGCGATTGACGGCAAGCTCAAGGATGTCGCGACGAAGCGCGACCCATTCTTCGGGTTGCACGTGCCGCAGGCTTGCCCGGGCGTGCCCAACGGCGTGCTGAACCCGCGCGATACCTGGTCTGACAAGCCGTCCTACGACGACACTGCCCGCGAGCTCACCAAGCGCTTCGAGAAGAATTTCGAGCGCTTCGCCTCCCATGTGAGCCGCGATGTCGCGTCTGCGGGAGTCCACGCCGCCGACTGAAGACCAGCGGCTTTTCCGGCGTTTCTGCGAGATTTCCCGGTTTTTTCGGCGGATTTCCGGCGTTTTCCAGCAAAGCCAACGAGCCCAAGTCTCTGGCGTTGCGGGATAGTTTGGCTTCAGTCGTTTGCGGGGCGGCCTCGCCCCACTCCCGCCCGGACAATTGCGAGCCCGACGAGACCCGGTGGAGGCAGGCGAGCCCTCGAGCGCGCCCGCCCCAGGGAGGGACGCTTCGTGCGGATCCAAACTGCGCGGCCACGGTCGAAACCTCGCTCTGTGATCGTCCGGCCGAGCCTAGCGCGCCTGCGTTCAGTCGCTCTGAACAAGGTGGGCAGGGCGTGCACTCATAAAGGCGCAGATGTCGCGTTTTGTGGTCTGAGTGGAAATGATCTACTCGACCAGAGCACTACCGGTTTTGGACCCAACTCGGACATACGGGACATGGCGTATCAGGCGAATTCACGAGCGAATGTTATCGGAGCTTGCGTTGCGAATGACGCCGAGGCCGCGTCACCGACGCCCCAAAATTTATTGCCAGAACTACAAGCCATCGTTAGCGAACCGGTCGGACCTCTCCGAGGACGTCCCGTGCCGCCGCGAGGATCTCTTTTGACAAGGTTGGATCGTCGACAGCCCGGGCGA
>DASZHJ010000458.1:0-3068 GCA_035938015.1 Allostellaceae bacterium | reverse complement strand
GACGGCGCGGAGGGCGTTTTGTCAAGGAAAAACCGCGCTCGTGCCGAGGCTTGCCCGTTCGCGTCGCGGGACGGGCCGCCCCTGATTGTCTATACTCGCGGGCATACAAGGGTATTCCGGGCGGAACGCCAGGTGCCATCTGAATCGCTCTACTTTCCATCGCCCGATCCGGCACCCTGGCCGATGGTGCCACCGGAGGACGAGGGCTTCGATGCAGCGCGCCTCGCGACCGCCGTCGCCTTCGCGCGCGAGCACGAGACGCCCTGGAGCCGCGACCTCGCGAGCGTGATGGCGAGCGCCTATTTCGAGCCGCCGCCCTGGAACGAGATCCTCGGGCCCGTGCGTCCGCGCGGCGCGCCCAACGGGCTCGTCACGCGGCACGGCCGGGTGGTGGCGCGCTGGGGCGACACGCGTCAGGTCGACATGACCTTCAGCGTCGCCAAGAGCTACCTCAATCTGGTCGCCGGCATCGCCTATGACCGCGGCCTGCTGCCCGATCCGCAAGAGCGCGTGGGCACGCGCATCAAGGACGGCGGCTTCGAGTCCGCGCACAACAGAGCGATCACTTGGCACCAGATGCTGCAGCAGACCTCGGAGTGGCAAGGCTCGCTTTGGGACAAGCCCGATCTCGTCGATCGCAACCGCAATCTGCTCACCGAAGGCAAGCCCGGCAACGTCAAAGGGACGTACCGGCCGCTGCGCGGTCCCGGCGGCTATTGGGAATACAACGACGTCCGCGTCAACCGGCTCAGCCTCTCGCTGCTGCGGCTGTTCCGCGAGCCGCTGCCTCGCGTCCTCGCCGACGCGGTGATGCATCCGATCGGTGCGTCCTCGAGCTGGGAGTGGCACGGCTATCGCAATTCCAGGGTCGAGATCGGCGGCATTTCCATGGAATCGGTCTCGGGCGGCAGTCACTGGGGCGGCGGCGTGTTCATACATGCCGAAGACCAGGCCCGCGTCGGACTCCTGATGCTGGCGCGCGGCGCCTGGGCGGGCCGCCCTATCCTATCCGATCGCTGGATCGATCTCTCGATCACGCCCTGCGATCTCAATCCGACCTACGGCTACTTGTGGTGGCTCAACACCCATCGCGGACGCTCTGCGAGCGCCTCGCCCGAGAGCATTTTTGCGAGCGGCGCGGGCGCCAATTCCACATGGATCGATCCGACCACTGGAATCGTTGCGGTACTGCGCTGGATCGACACGTCCGCGATAGAGGGTTTCATCTCCCGCCTCATGTCCGCGCTCAATGGTTGAGGCGTCCGCCGTTGGCGCCGTCGGCGCAGCGAGGTACCGTTGCGCGCATGCCAAAGTGGACCTTGCTTGCTCTCGGCCCTGTGCTGGCCGCGGGAATCGTCGCCATCGGCGCGATGGCGCTTCGGACGGCCGAGCAGCCGGCGCCGGTGCCGCTTCCTGCGGCGCTGCCTGAGGCCGCCGCGACATCGCAGCCCGCGGAGGAGCCGGCACCGTCCCCGCCGCCGCCGGTGCCGCCGGCTCCGCCGAGCGACAACCTGAGCGAGCTTCCCGTGCAGGAAGTGGAGTCCCGCACGGTGCACACGGTGCCCGAGACCGAGCCGGGCGTGATCCCTCACGTCACCCTCCAGGACCGTCAAGGCCACCCGCTTGCGCGCCCCTCCGGATCGGCGCCGCCGCCACCCTCCTACGTGCCCTCGATCGGGCCGTCGCTTAACGAAACGGCGTCGGCTCCGCCTGCCCCCTATCGCCCCGGGCGGGGCGGGGCGGCCCAGCCGGCGCAGCAAGCCGCTCTTCCGGTCGTTCCGAGCTCGCTCTCGGGCGCCGCGCGCGCCACCGGCACCGTCAGCCTCGCGATCGAGGGGCACACCGTGCGGCTCTACGGCGTGCTGCCGCCGGCGAGCACGGATCGGTGCGCGCTCGGCACAAGCGCGCCGCAGACTTGCGCGGAGGTGACGCAGGCGATGCTCGCCGAGCGCCTCGCCCACAGCGCCAGCGTTACATGTCAGCTGCCGCCCGGTGTGGGCACTACGGATCCCGCGCGCGTTTGCCTCGATGCGACGGGTGTCGACATCGCAGGCTATCTGGTCGGCGAAGGTTTGGCGGTGGCTGATCGGCATGCCAGCGGCGGTTACGCCGGCGCCGAGAGCATCGCACGCTCCTACGGCAAGGGCCTCTGGCGCTTCCGCTAGTGTCCCGCCCCTGAAATTCGTGTTACGAATTTCAAGGATGAGCGGGCTACTAACCTATTGAAGCTAGTGTGATTCAGATTCCGAAGTTCGCACGCGAACTTAGGAATCATCACACTAGCGGCTGTCAGTAAGTAGTTTCACCAACTGGACCGGCGCCTCGGGAGAGCGTTATCCAAGCACGATGGCTTTGTAACGCTCCAACCAACGTGCGAGTTCGCATAGGCGAAATGAAGACCCTGACGATGGACCGCGCACTGCTGGCGGAGAGCCCGCAGGACTGGCATCCCAAGGTCCGCCGGCTGATGGACCATTGGCTGGCGCTGCATCCGGCCGAGGGTCTGTTGCCCGGGCGGCAGCACGTCGATCCCGCCGTCATCGTGAACCTGCTGCCCCATCTGTTCCTGGTCGATGTCGAACGCGCGCCGCTGCGGTTCAAGTACCGCCTGGTCGGGACCGACTACGTCCAGATGATGGGCCGCGACCTTACCCGCGAGTATCTCGACAAGGTGCATTCCGAGTTTCACGGACCGATTCATCAGCAATATATCGAGACCGTCGAGCATCGTCGGCCCGCCTATCGCAAGGGGCCAGTCATGTACGCCGACGCCAAGAAGAACTATCACGCCGTGGAGCGGCTGATCGTGCCGCTCGCGCGCAACGGCGTCGACGTCGACATAATCATGGGCATCATCCTGCATCTTCGGTAGTTCGTGAGGTCGAGGCGCCCGGTGCCGGCGCGGTTTCGCCGGGCAGTCTCGCAGCGAGCTCGGCTGCCGGCGGCCGCGGCGGCGGCTTGGGCGCGAGCGCGGGTGGCTTCTCGGCTGGGCTCGGACCGGTAACGACATCGTAATCGATCATGCTGACCTCCTTGTGCTGCGGAGGCCGTCTCGAGGGCGGTATTCG
>DASZHJ010000457.1:0-2470 GCA_035938015.1 Allostellaceae bacterium | reverse complement strand
CGCCAGCCTGGTGCTACACGATGCGCAGCGACTCCTCCTGACCGCGGACGTCGTGGCGGCGCTCAGCGTTGAGGCGCTGCGTGGTTCGCGCACCGCGTTCGATCCCCGCATTCACGCGGCGCGCCCGCATCCCGGGCAGGTTGCGTCAGCCGCACGCATCTTTGCCCTGACAGAAGGCAGCGGGATCGCCGAATCGCATGTCCTTTGCGACCGCGTTCAGGACGCCTACTCCTTGCGCTGCGCAGCCCAGGTGCACGGCGCCTGCCACGACGCGATCGACTACCTCAGCCGGGTCCTTACCGTTGAGCTCAACGCCGGCACCGACAATCCATTGGTCTTCGCCGAGGACGAGGCCGTGCTCTCCGGGGGCAACTTCCACGGCGAGCCGCTGGCGCTCGCGCTCGACACCGCCAACCTCGGCCTGAGCGAGATCGGCAGTATCTCCGAGCGGCGCCTGTTCCGGATGCTCACTGGCTTTCTTTCCGAGCTTCCGCCGTTTCTCACGCGCCACTCGGGCCTCGACTCGGGCTACATGCTGTTGCAGTACACCGCCGCCGCGCTAGCCACCGACAACCAGCTGCTCGCTACACCGGCGAGTGTCCATTCCCTGCCGACATCGGCCGACCAGGAAGACCACAACAGCATGGGCTGGCATAGCGCCCAGCGCGCGCGCCAGGTCGCGACCAACGTCGAGGCCATTCTCGCGCTCGAGGCGCTCGGTGCGGCACAGGGCATCGATCTGCTGGCGCCGCTGAAGCCCGGCCGCCTGACGGGCGAGGCCCAGGCGGCTATCCGGGAGAAGGTGCCGACGCTCGACCACGACCGGGTGCTCAAGCCCGAGATCCAGGCCACCATCGAACTGGTCCGCAGCGGCCGGCTGGCGAAAATCGCCGCCAGCGCTTTTCCCTCCCCCGCTCGCGGGGGAGGGTAGGGTGGGGGCCCGTTGACCATCTCCACCCCGATTCGCGCCGCGCGCGGCACCGAGCTGACTACTCGCGGCTGGCAGCAGGAGGCGGCGCTGCGCATGCTCTGCAATAACCTCGACCCTGAAGTCGCCGAACGCCCGGAAGACCTCGTTGTCTACGGCGGCACGGGCAAGGCGGCCCGCGACTGGCCATCGTTCCACGCCATCGTCGCGGCGTTGCGGCGGCTCAAGGACGACGAGACATTACTGGTCCAGTCCGGAAAAGCGGTCGGCATCTTTCGAACCCACGAGTACGCGCCGCGCGTGCTGCTCGCGAACAGCCTGCTGGTGCCGCGCTGGGCCACCTGGGAGCACTTCTGGGAGCTCGAGCGGCTCGGCCTGATCATGTACGGTCAGATGACCGCCGGCAGCTGGATCTACATCGGCAGCCAGGGGATCCTGCAGGGAACGTACGAAACCTTCGGCGCGCTGGCCAGCAAGCGATTCGACGGCACGCTCCGTGGACGAATCGTGCTCACCAGCGGGCTCGGCGGCATGGGCGGGGCGCAGCCGCTGGCGGTGACGATGCACGAGGGCATCGCGCTCTGCGTCGAAGTGGACGCGGCTCGCATCGAGCGCCGGCTGAAGACTCGCTACCTGGATAAGGCCACGGCGAACCTCGATGAGGCCGTCGCCTGGGCCGAAGAGGCCCGCCAAAAGAAGTCATCGACGTCGATCGGCGTGGTGGGCAACGCCGCCGAGGTTTACGCAGAGCTCCTGCGCCGCGGGTTCGAGCCCGATGTCGTCACCGACCAGACATCGGCCCATGACCCGTTGCGCGGCTATATTCCGGCGCCACTCAGCGTCGACGAAGCGGCCGACCTGCGAGCGCGCGATCCGCAGGAATACCTGGAGATGGTGAAGCACTCAGTGCGCGAGCACATCGGGGCCATGCTCGGTTTCCAGCGCAAGGGCGTCGAGACCTTCGATTACGGCAACAACTTGCGGGGTCTCGCGCTCGAGGCGGGCGTCACCAATGCCTTCGACATCCCGGGCTTCGTCCCCGCCTACATCCGCCCGCTGTTCTCCGAGGGCAAGGGCCCATTCCGCTGGGTCGCGCTGAGCGGTGACCCGGAGGACATCTATCGCACCGACCGCGCCGTCATGGACGCGCTGCCGGACAACGAGCATCTGCACCGATGGCTGCGCCTCGCGCGTGAGCGTGTCCAGTTCCAGGGCCTGCCGGCCCGCATCTGCTGGCTCGGCTACGGTGAACGCGCCAAGGTCGGCCTGCGCTTCAACGAGATGGTCAAGTCCGGCGAGGTTGGCGCCCCGATTGTGATCGGCCGCGATCACCTCGACGCGGGCTCGGTGGCGTCGCCCTATCGCGAGACCGAGGCCATGCGCGACGGCAGCGATGCGATTGCGGACTGGCCGATCCTCAACGCGCTGGTGAACACGGCCGCGGGCGCGAGCTGGGTCTCGGTGCACCATGGCGGCGGCGTGGGGATGGGCAACTCCATCCATGCCGGCATGGTGGTCGTCGCCGACGGCACGCCGGCGATG
>DASZHJ010000456.1:0-9114 GCA_035938015.1 Allostellaceae bacterium | reverse complement strand
CAAGGTGGTGGTCTTCACCTTCGCCCTCGGCGGCGCCATGGCGGGCATCGCCGGCGTGTTCTACGCCTTCGTCTTCAAGCAGGTTTACTTCTTCATGGGCTTCCAGCCCGGGATCAAGGCGTTCGGCGCCGCGGTCCTGGGTGGCATCGGCAGCATACCCGGTGCCATGCTGGGCGGATTTTTCTTGGGGCTCGTCGAGTCCGTGGGACCCGCCTTGTTCCTCGACGGCATCGGGATCCCCGCGCCCTACCAGCTGCGCGATCTCATCGCGTTCACCCTACTCATCATGGTCCTGATCTTCCGTCCGCACGGGATCCTGGGTGAGCGCATGGCGAAGAAACGAGCATGACCGCCGAGGCGATCTCGCGCGGCGTCCGGCGCAAGCGGGCGCGCTCTCCGTTCCATCGGGCGATCGTCATCGGGCTCAGCTTCGGCGTGGTCGCCGTCTATCTCGCCGTGGTCGGCATTCTTCCGATGATCAACGCCCGGGCGATCATCGTGGACGTCTTGACCATGGCCCATGCTGCCTTGCTGGCGATCGGGCTGGGCGCGGGGGCTTACCTCGCCCGGGGCAAGCGCGATGAGCCGACCGCCACGATCGTGCTGAACGGTCTGATCGTGGGCGTGATCACCGGCGGGATGCTGGCACTGCTCGTGGTCGCGATGAACTCCATCGATCTCCGGTCGATCTTCATCTCGCTCTCGCCGCAAACCTCCGACATGCTGACTTTCGAGCTCGATCTCGAATATGCGGTGCCGCTGCTGATTGCCGCGGGAGCCGTGCTCGGCGCGGTGGGCGTGCTCTTGGCGAGAAGCCCGCCGTCCGTGCGCAAGCCCGTGCTGATCGGCTGCATGGCGGTGCTGTTCTTTGGCGTCTTCCAAGAGCTCATCCAGATCATGATGCAGTTCAACGACACGATCGGCGCCGTGCGGGACGTGCTGTACACCTGGGAGGGCCTCACGCCGGAAGGCGCGGGCGCGATCTTCGTCGTCGCTACCGGCGCAAGCCTGCTCTTGACCAGACAGCGCGCGCGCGCGCCGGCCGAGGGGTCGACAACTTGGTGGCAAACCCGCAATGGCCAGCTCGCCAAGGCTGGAATCGCCCTGCTGGTGCTGATCCTGCTGCCGATCCTCGCCGGCTCCTATATCGGCCAGGTGCTCATGTTGGTCGGGCTCTACATCCTCATGGGCATGGGCCTCAATCTCGAGGTCGGCTTGGCGGGTCTGCTCGATCTCGGCTTCGTGGCCTTCTTCGCGGTCGGCGCCTACACGACGGCGTTGCTGACTGCCGACAGCCCGCACGCGCTCGCCGCTTTCACCGCGATACCGCACCTTTCGTTCTGGGTGGCTATGCCGATCGCGGTCATGATCTCGGTGATCGTCGGCGTGCTGTTCGGCATTCCGGTGCTGGGCGTGCGCGGCGACTACTTGGCGGTTGCGACCATGGGGCTTGGCGAGATCGTGCGCGTCATCGTGCAATCCGATGCTGCCGCACCGCTGCTCGCGGGCGCCCAGGGCATTCTGCAGATCCCGAAGCCCCAGATCGGCACCTTCGAGCTCGCCGATCCCGTGGCGCTGTTCTTTCTGACCCTCGTATGCGCAGGGATCGCCGCCTATTTCGCCTGGCGCCTGGAGAGCTCCCGGCTTGGGCGCGCCTGGATGGCGGTGCGCGACGACGAGGACGTCGCGCAAGCGCTCGGCATCAACCTGGTGAAGGTCAAGCTGCTGGCCTACGGCCTCGGCGCGGCGTTCGCGGGCCTCTCCGGCTCGATCTTCGCGGTGATGCTAACCTCGGTCTACCCCAGCAGTTTCCAGCTTCTCGTCTCGATCAACGTGCTGGCGCTCATCATCGTGGGCGGGATGGGGAGCCTCCCCGGGGTCATCGTGGGCTCGCTAGCGCTTGTGGGGCTACCGGAGCTGCTCCGCGAGTTCGGCGAGTATCGCTATCTCTTCTACGGCGTGGCGCTCATCGTGATGATGCGGATCCGGCCGGAGGGCCTCTGGCCCTCGGCCACGCGAAGGCGGGAGCTCCATGATTTCGCGGGCGATCTCGATGTCGTTGAGCCGCCGCCCGCGGTTGCCGGCGTCGCCGCGTCGGTCGAACACCGGCCCGGCGAATAGGGGGCAGATTTGGGCGCCGAGCCGATCCTCTCGACGAAACAGCTGACGATGCGGTTCGGGGGGCTCACCGCCGTAGGCGGCCTCGACCTCGAGATCCGCGAGCGCGAGATCCATAGCGTGATCGGCCCGAACGGAGCCGGGAAGACCACGGTCTTCAACTGCATCATGCAGAACATCAAGCCGACCAGCGGGCAGATCTGGTTTCGCGGCGAGCGTCTCGACGGCTTGACGCCCGATCGCGTCGCCGCGGTCGGGATCAGCCGGACTTACCAGAACATCCGCCTGTTCCGGAACATCACGGCGATCGAGAACCTGCTGGTCGGTATGCACCTGCACCTGAAGTCGCATTGGTGGGGCGCACTCTTCAACAGTTTTCATACCCGACAGGACGAAGCGCGGGCTCATGACGAGGCGTTGAAACTGCTGCAGTTCATCGGCCTGCGTGGCCGGGGTGACGTGATCGCGCGCAATTTGGCTTACGGCGAGCAGCGCCGGCTCGAGATCGGACGCGCGCTCGCGACGCAGCCGAAGCTTCTGATGCTGGACGAGCCGACCGCGGGCATGAACCCCCGCGAGACCTCCGACATGATGGACTTCATTCGCCGGGTGCGCGACGAGTACGGCATCACCATCATCCTGATCGAGCACCAGATGCGCGTGGTGATGGGCATGTCGGACGTGGTCACCGTGCTCGACCACGGCGTCAAGATCTCCGAAGGTACCCCCGCGGAGGTGCAGAAGGACCCCAAGGTGATCGAGGCTTATCTTGGCACGCCGTCCTCCGCGCCGGCCGTGGCGCGCCAGCACACGGTCGAGCACCTGATCGAGCCGCCGGCACCGGCTTAGCGAGAACTCATGGCGCTCCTGGAGATCGACGACATCCACGTCTTCTACGACAACATCGAGGCGCTCAAGGGCGTTTCGATCGCGGTCGAGGAGCACCAGATCGTCACGCTGGTGGGCGCCAACGGCGCCGGCAAGACCACGACCCTGCGCGCGATCAGCGGGCTCCTGCATCCGCGCTTCGGCGATATCCGCCTGAACGGCGAGAGCCTCGCGGACATACCCCCGCACGAGATCTCGCAGATGGGGATCGTGCAGGTACCGGAGGGCCGGCGAATCTTTGCCCGTCTGACCGTGGATGAGAACCTGCACATGGGCGCCTTCGCGCGCAACGACCGCGCGGGCATCGCCGAGGACAAGGAGCGCATGATGACGCTCTTCCCGCGCCTCAAGGAGCGCATCAAGCAGGTTGCGGGCACGCTCTCGGGCGGCGAGCAGCAAATGGTGGCGACGGCGCGTGCGCTCATGGCGCGCCCGCGGCTACTCCTGATGGACGAGCCCAGCATGGGCCTGTCCCCGGTGCTGGTGGAGCAGGTCTTCCAGACCATCCGCGTCATCAACCAGCAGGGGGTGACGATCCTCCTGGTCGAGCAAAACGCTCTGGCGGCGCTCAACATCGCGGACTACGCCTACGTGCTCGAGAGCGGCAAGGTAGCCCTGGTCGGCCGCGGTTCTGAGCTCATCGATGACGAAAAGGTGCAGCGCGCCTATCTCGGCTGACCTCCGGAGCGAGCACGGACGCGCCGGTAAAGCCATCGGTCCAGTTCCGCGACGAACCTGACCATCTCGAAGCCGGCCTTCTCGAGCACACGCCGGGAGGCGATATTCTGGGGCCGCGCGAACGCGCCGACCTCCGGTAGTTTCAGAACGCGATCGGCGATGTCGAGGCAGGCCGCGACCAGCTCGGTCGCGTAGCCTTCGCCCCAGACGTCCCGGTGGAAAAAGTACCCGACCTCGACGCCCCAGCCTGGCTCGAAGGGATCGGTGTAGAGCCCACCCCAGCCGACGATCCGGCCATCCGACCTCGTGACGACCGTCCAGGGCGCATAGCCGTCGCGACGGCGACGTCGTTCGTGCGCGGCGATGCGACGGCGGCAATCCCCGATGGACGCATCGACATGCGTGTGCCGCATCGCGTCGGCATCGCCCAAGAACTCGAAGAGAGCGGGTACATCCGTGAGTTTTGGCGGACGCAAGTACAAGCGCGCGGTTTGCACGCCCGTCGCGGAGTTTGCCTTGGACGTGGTCAGGCGGCGGGCCGCTGCTCGCCCTTGACCTGGGTGCGATGCATGATCCGGCGACTCCTGGGGTCGAAGGCGTCGCGCCGGTGCATGGTGCAGCGATTGTCCCACAGCACGAAATCGCCGACGCGCCAGGCGTGCTCCCAGGCGAATTCCGGTCGGTCGACGTAACTCCAGAGCTCGTCCAGCAATGCCTCGGACTCTCCGAGCTCGAGTCCGACCAGATAGGCATTGCGGCGACGGCCGAGGTAGAGCGTACGCCGGCCGGTGGCGGGATGCGTGCAGACCAGCGGATGCACGGCGCCCGGCGAGGTCATGGGATCGTCGGTAGGCGTGACGCCCTGGCGCAGATAGCCGCCGCTGTTGTAGGTGCCGTCGTGCTTGATCTCGAGCCCGGCGATGCGCTCCTTCAACCGCGCGGGCAAGGCGTCGTAGATACCGTACATCGTGCAGAACGATGTGTTGCCGCCGGTCGGTGGCACCTCGAGCGCGTAGAGCATGCTCGCTTTGGGCGGCACCTCGAGATAGGACATGTCGGTGTGCCACACGGCCTCGCCGTCGCCGAGGCTGCCGATCGGCTCGCCGTTCAGCGTCACGTTCGAGACGATATAGATCTCCGGCAGGCCCTCGACGAAGCGCCGCCCGGTCTCCTGGATCGGCGCCCAGTCGAGATCGCCAAGTCGGCGGCTGAAGGCGATCAGGTCCTGATCGCTGAGGTTTTGGCCGCGGACGAGCAGCACCGAGTGATCGTGCCATGCCTGCAGCAGCCGCGCGAAGCCTGCGTCGTCGAGAGTTCTGAGATTGACGCCGGTGATCTCCGCTCCGAGTGCCGCGCGATTGGGAACGACGGCGATCTCGTCGGCTCCACGGCGGGCGGACGTTTGCTGAGCGCTCACGGTCATGGGCGGCCTCCAGGGCGAGCAGTGCACCTAGGAGACTTTAGCACCGGGCGCCAAACCGGCAATGCGCAGGCGAATAAACACTTGCCGCGCCTCTGCGATCCAGCGGGCATTAACGTGCTCTTTACCATGTTTCGTTAGCGTCCAGCCCAGCATTCCCCGGATTTTCAGGAGCCTGCCCGTGGCGGACGATATTCAGCTTGTCGTGGCGACACCTTGTTTCGGCGGGCAGGTTTCCAGCATCTACACCGCCTCGCTCTTCAAGCTGCAGATCGCACTGCGCGCCTATGCCGATATCAAGCTCAAGTTGGAGATGCAGCAGAACGACGCGCTGATCACACGGGCGCGGGCCAATCTGGTGGCGGCGTTCCTGGATGATCCCGCGGCCACCCATCTCCTCTTCATCGATGCCGATATCGGCTTCGAGCCGGAGCAGGTCCTGCGCCTCCTCGCGTGCGGCGCTGACGTCTGCGCTGGCGTCTATCCGATCAAGCGGATCGATTGGGAGAAGGTGCGCCAGACACTGGCCGCCGGGCTGCCGGAACCCAGCGCCGCGGCGCTGCACTATGTCCTCGAGGTGGAGGACCCCAGCCGGATCGAGACCCGCGGTGAGTTCGTGCGCGTGCGCTACGCCGGGACCGGTTTCCTAATGATCCGCCGCCAGGCGCTCGAGAAAATGTGCGAGCGCCATCAGTCGCTCCGCTTCCGCAGCGATCACAATTACGGCGACGCGCTCGCCGGCAGCGCCAACCGCGTGGCACTCTTCGAGTGCATGATCGATCCCGAGAGCGGCATCTATCTCAGCGAGGATTTCGCCTTCTGCAAGCGCTGGATCGACATGGGCGGCGAGATCTGGGCCGATCTCGCAAGCCGCCTCAGCCATGTCGGCCCCACCACCTACGAAGGCAATCTGGCGACCCAGTTCGCAGCGGCCTAACCCTCGGCTGCGTTCCGCATCGCCTGCCAGACCGCGGCGACGTCGTCGCGCTCGGTGGCGAGCGCTCCGATAGAGACCCGCACCATCCACCGCCCGTCCACGACAGCGGGAGTGAGATAGGCCGCACCGGAGCGGTTGACGCGCTCCGCCCACGCGAGCGTGTGGCGGTCAAGCGCGTCAGCCGATAGCCCCGGCGGCTCGTGGCGCAGGCACACCGTCTGCAGCCGCACCGGCACCAGCACACGCCAACCCGGCGTTGCCGCGACCTGCGCGCCAAGCCATTGTGCGTTCGCCATGTCCCGCCGCAAGCGCGCGCGCAGCGCCTCGACCCCCTGCTCGCGGATCAGGAACCAGAGCTTGAGCGCGCGGAAGCGCCGTCCCAGCGGGATGCCCCAGTCGCGCAAGCTCTTCACCTGCCCGTCGACCGAGGACTGCAGGAAGCTCGGGTTGGTCGACATCACGCGGATCAGGTGCTGAGGGTCGCGCACGTAATAGAGCGAGCAGTCGAAGGGCGCGCCCAGCCATTTGTGCACGTTGATAACCAAGGAGTCCGCGCCCTCGATGCCGTCCCACATCCACCGGCATTCCGGGAGGATCATGGCGCTCCCCGCCATGGCCGCGTCAACGTGGAGCCAGATGCCGTGTCGCCTAGCGACCTGGGCGAGGCCGCGGATGGGGTCGATCGCCGTGGTGGCGGTGGTTCCGACCGTGGCGACAATCGCGCAGGGGCGCACCCTCGCGGCGAGATCGCTGCGCACCAAGTCTTCGAGCGCATCGGCACGCATGCCGTATTCGGCATCGCACGGGACCAACCTCAGATTCGCGCGGCCGAAGCCCGCGAGCAGCGCGCCCTTGTCGACGGAGCTGTGGCTGTGGGCGGAAACGTAGATCGCGAGCGGCTGCGTTTCCGCCTGCAAGCCGCCGCGGGAGAGCGCGTAATCCGTCGTGCGCTCGCGCGCCGAGATCAATGCCACGAGCGTGCTGGTGGAGGCCGTGTCCTGGATCACGCCGCTCCACATGTCCGAGAGCCCGACCATCTGGCGGACCCAGTCCGCCATGACCTCCTCGACCTCGGTCACCGCCGGACTCGATTGCCAGGCGAGGCCGAGCACGCCGAGCCCCGTGCTCACGAAATCCGCGAGCATTCCCGCGCGCAGCGCATTGCCCGGGAAGTAGCCGAAGAAGCGCGGATGCTGCCAGTGGGAGAGACCGGGCATCACGATCCGATCGAGGTCGGCCAGCACCGCCTCCATGGTCTCCGGCTGCTCCGGCGGCGTGGGCGGCAGCTGCTTCTTGATGTCGCCCGGCTTCACTTGCGCCATCACCGGGCGCTCTTCAATGCCCGCGTGATAATCCGCCAGCCAGTCGATCAGCCGGTGGCCGAACTTGCGGAAGTCCTCGGGGGTCATCAGATCACGCCGCCGCGAATCCGCTGGCGTCGATCGCGGGTTTGCGGCCGCCGATCAGATCCGCCACCAGCCGCGCCGAGCCGTGCGACATGGTCCAGCCCATGTGGCCCTGGCCGGCGTTGAGATAGAAATTGCGATAGCGGCTCGGCCCGATGCGCGGCCAACCTTCCGGCGTCATTGGCCGCAAGCCCGCCCAATAAGAGGCGCGGGGGATGTCGCCGGCGCCGGGAAAGAGTGTCTCGGCCACCTCGAGCGCGCTGCGGAAATCGGCGGGTGTGTGGCTCGTGTCGTAGCCCGAAAACTCGGCTGTGGCGGTCATGCGGATGCGGTTGCCCATGGGCGTATAGGCGATGAGGAAATTCTCGTCGATGCCGGGCAGCCTGGGCGCCAGGTCCTGGTCCTTGATCGGGATGGTGACGGCGTAGCCCTTCACGGGATAGATCGGCAGGTCGATGCCGAGCTTCCGCGCGGCAAAAGGCGCGTAGCTGCCGAGCGACAGCACGAAGAGATCGCCCTTGACCGCGCCCTTGTCGGTGGTGACGGCGCTCACCTTGTCGCCGTCGGTCTCGAAGCCCGACACCGTCGTCTCGTAGCGGAACGTGACACCGCGCTTGCGGCAGGCCTCGGCGAGCGCATTGGTGAATTGATGGCAATCGCCGGATTCGTCCGTGGGCCCGTGCAAGCCGCCGTGGATCTTGCCGCGCGCTGCCTTGAGGGCGGGATCGATCTGGATCACGCCCGCGAAGTCCAGCACGTGGAACTCCTGGCCGCCGTCCTGCAGGATCTTCATGTGCTCGACGCCGGCCTCGAACGAGGCCTGATCGCGGTAGAGATAGAGAATTCCGCGGGTGTTGCGGTCGTACTCGATGCTCGTCTCGGCCACGGTCTCCTTGAGAATCGCCTGCGAGTATTGGCAGAGCTTGAGCTTGCGGAGCGTGTTGACCCTGGCGCGCTCGGCAGTGCAGTTGCGCAGGAACTTGAGGCACCACGCCCACATCTGCGGATCGGCCCTGAGGCTCAAGCGCAGCGCTTGATCGCGCTGGAACAGCGAGCGGAACAGGATGCCCGGCGCCTTCGGCGACGCCCAGGTGTAGGAATGGCCCGGCGCGATCATGCCGGCGTTGCCGAAGCTGGTCTCGTTGGCGGCGATCGGCTGCCGGTCGATCACCGTGACTTCGTGACCGTCCTTCGCCAGCTGATAGGCGGTGGTGACGCCGACCACCCCCGCACCCAAGACGACGATCTGCATGGCTCCTCCCCCTGTACTCTTCCAGCTTACCGCGGGCGTCTCAACGATAGGGCACGCCGGGCAGCACGCACAGCATCTCGAACAGCAGCCCGGCCGCCAGCAGCGCCGTGTTGCCCGAAGGATCGTAAGGTGGCGCCACCTCGACGAGGTCGCCGCCCACCACATTGAGGCCGCGGCAGCCGCGGATGATTTCCAGTGCCTGCGAGCCCGTGAGGCCGCCGGGCTCGGGCGTGCCGGTGCCCGGCGCTACGGAGGAATCGAGGCCGTCGATGTCGAAGGTCAGATAAACGGGGCCTCGGCCCATCTGCTCCCGCACCTCCGCCATGAGCGGCGCCAGCGAGCGGTACCAGCACTCCTCCGCCTGCACCACGCGGAAGCCCTGTTGGCGCGGCCAGTCGAAATCCTCCGCGGCGTA
>DASZHJ010000455.1:0-9269 GCA_035938015.1 Allostellaceae bacterium | reverse complement strand
TATGTCGCGATCAAGGACCGCTCGAAGGACATCATCATCTCCGGCGGCGAGAACATCTCTACGATCGAGCTCGAGGGCGTGCTCTACCAGCATCCCGCGGTGATGGAGGCGGCGGTGGTGGCGCGGCCCGACGAGAGATGGGGCGAGACCCCCTGCGCGTTCGTGACGCTGAAGCCGGGCCGCGAGGCGAGCGCCGAGGAGATCATCGGCTTCTGCCGCGAGCGCCTGGCGCGCTTCAAGGTGCCGCGCACCGTGGTGTTCGGCCCGCTCCCCAAGACCTCCACCGGCAAGATCCAGAAATACGTGCTCCGCGAGCAGGCGAAGGCGCTCGGCTGAGATGAGTTCCGCGGGGGGCTCTGGGCCGAGGTCGAGCGCACCGCTGATTGCGGCGGTTTTCTCCACAACCATCTTCGCGAGCGCGCTGCTGATCTTCTGGCTCGAGCCGCTGTTCCCGAAGATGATCCTGCCCGTGGTGGGCGGCACCCCGGCCACCTGGGTCACCGCGCTCATGTTCTATCAAGCTGTGCTGCTCGCGGGATACGCCTACAGCTTCCTCCTGACCCGCGCCGTGCCTATTCGTCTACAGGTTGTGATTCACCTAATTGTACTCGCGCTTGCCGCGATTTCCCTGCCTCCCGCGCTCCCCGCCGCCGCATCCCTCTCCGATCACCCCGTCTATTTGGTTCTATTTTTGATGACCGCCGGCATCGGCGCGCCGCTGATCGCGCTCTCGGCCTCGGCGCCGCTGCTGCAGCACTGGTTCACCCGCACAGCCCATCCCCACGCCCACGATCCCTACTTCCTCTACGCCGCCAGCAACATCGGCAGCCTTGGCGCGCTCCTCGCCTTCCCCCTCGCGGTCGAGCCCACGCTCGGCCTTTCGTTCCAGACCCGCGCCTGGGCGATCGGCTACGGCGCGCTCGCGGCACTGATCCTGGCTTGCGCCTTGTTGGTGGGCCGATCCGGCGAGCAAGGCGCGCGAGCGGCGGACGCGCGGCCGGGCCCTGCGCCGGCGCATCCCTGGCGGGAGCGCGCGCTCTGGCTGGCGCTTGCGGCGGTGCCCTCGAGTCTGCTCTCGGGCACGACCACCAAGATCACCACCGAGGCCGCGGCGGGGCCGCTCTTCTGGGTGGTGCCGCTCGCGCTCTATCTCCTGACCTTCGCGCTTGCCTTCGCGCGTCGGCGCTGGCTGCCGCTGTGGCCGGTCTTGATCGCGCAGACCATCGCCACGGCGCTGATCGTCCTGGAGGCGCTGGTCGAGGGAGAATTCGGCGGCTGGCCGGTGATCCTGATCCTGATCGTCCTGCTGTTCCTCTGCGCCTATGTTTGCAATTGCCGTCTCGCCGACAGCCGCCCCGGCCCCGAGCGCACCGGGGAGTACTACCTCATCATCGCGCTCGGCGGGTTGATCGGCGGCACCTTTAACGCGCTGATCGCCCCGAACGTCTTCCCGGACGTCATCGAATATCCGCTCGTCCTCGTCATCGCGATGGCGCTGCGACCGGCCGGCGGAGAGCCCGTGCATGTCCGGGACGTGGTGATCCCCGCGGGTATCGGAGCCATCGCCGCCGTCGCAATGCTGCTGAGCTTCGTCGGTCGGATGCCCGCGGTCGCGCCCGTGCTGAGTCTGATCTTCGCGATCGTGCTGTTTCCGCTCTCGCGGGTGCCCGCGCGTCTAGCGACCGGACTGGCAGCGGCATTCCTGGTGGCGGCCATGCCGAGCCTGCTCTTCCCGCCGCTCGATCGAGAGCGGAACTTCTTCGGTGTGATCAAAGTGCTGGAGGACCGCCCCAATCAGCTGCACCTGCTGGTGAACGGCTCGATCCTGCACGGCCTGCAGAGCACCGAGCCATCGTCGCGCGACGAGCCCACCAGCTACTATCACCGGCGCGGGCCCCTCGGCGACGTCATGGCGCTGCTGGCCGATCGTCGAGCCGAAGGAGCGGCCGTGATCGGCCTCGGCGCCGGCACGGTCGCCTGCTACGGATCGGGCAGTGCGCCCTGGACCTTCTACGAGATCAATCCCGCCGTGGTGCGAGTGGCGCGCGAACCCCGCTATTTCTCATTCCTGCGGGATTGTCAGCCGGACGCGCGCATTCGCTTGGGCGACGGCCGGCTGCTGCTGTCAGGCGATGCCGGTCGCTATCCCCTCATCGTCCTCGATGCCTTCAGCTCCGATGCGGTGCCGACGCATCTTCTGACCCTGGAGGCGCTCTCGGCTTATCTCGAGAAGCTCGCCCCCGACGGCCTCATCGTCGTCAACATCTCCAATCGCTTCATCGACCTGCAGCCGATCCTAGCCGCGGCCGCCGAGCGCCTGGGCCTGACGGCAGTGTGGCGGTTCGATACCACGACCGATCGCCTGGCACGCTCGAGCAAGTGGGTCGCGATGGCCCACGCGCCCGAGCTCCTGGCACCCCTCGTTGCCCAACACGGCTGGTCCGCCACCAATTCTGGCGGCGTGCAAGCCTGGACCGACGACCGCTCCGACCTGTTTCAGCCCCTGCTGTGGCACATGCGCGGAGGGCCGTGAGGGCAACCGATCAGCGCGGCCCCGGCGGGAAAATCCAATCGAAGAACGAGCGGTTGTCGGCGGACTTCGCGGTGAAGGACTGGCCGGTCGCCTCCATGCGCGGCTGGATTTCCGCGATCTGCCAGCCCGTGAGGTCTGCCAGGTTCGCGGCCTCGCGCCGATAGCGCTCCGGCAGGGACTTCCAGTAGTGGTCGCCGGCCGCACAGGCGGCGCGGCCTTCCCAGGGATGCTGCAGAACATAGCGGCCCTGGAAGTTCTCGCGGTCCTTGGTCTCCATGAAGGCCAGATCCTCCGGGAAACGCCCGGCATCGTAGCGCACGTGGAGGCGCGTCACGAAAGCATCGGCGTCGCGCGTCGGCTGGAAGGGCTGCTCGTCGTCGCTCGCGATCCAGCGGGCGCCCAGCTCGACAAGCTCCTTGTTCTTGAGCGGTTCGGCCGCGCACGGATCGCACCAACCCATATCCCACGCGTATTCCAGGAACACCGCGCGCATGTCGGCGCGCTCGACCGCGTGGTCGAACATCGCCCGGTAGAACGGAGCGAAGTCGTCCTTGACGTAAAGCGGCACCTCCATTCCAGTCGGCAGCTTCTTGGTCTGGTAGTTCGTGGTCTCGACCCGGCCTTTCCGGGTCAGAGCGAGCACGATCAGGTCTTGCGGTCCGTTGGCGTTGAGGGTGCCGAGCCGCAGCGGCAGCATGAATTTCGATGTCTCGTAGCGAACCTGGAGCGGCCGTAGGAAGCGCCGGCCCGAGAGTTCCATTCGCTCGAGATTCACCTTGGCGATGAAGAAATGCATCTTCTGCTTGATGTAGCTGCCGAGCACCGCCTCGGCCCCGTCGGGCAGGCGATAGCCGTTGTCCCTGAGGAAGTCGACGAGCCCATCGCTCTCCTTCGCCGAGAGGATCGAGACGTCGTATTCCGCAACGTCGTACGTCGCCTCGACAGTGACGCCGCGATACACTTTGGCGACCTGCATCGGAGCGGGCATCGCCGCCGGCATGGCTCGACTGGAAAGCATCATCCCGGTCGCCGCAACTGCGGGCGCGCAGGGATCGGGGTCGTGATACTCGACCAGCCGCGGCGCGGTGAAGGCGTCGAGGTGGTCGATGGTCTTCATGTCGACCACGCCGATCTGCTGGCGCTCGATGAAGGTGGGCACCGGCACGACGATCGCGAATTCCTTCGGATCGCCCTCGTAGTCGTTCGCCATGGTGACGGCGGTCTTGCCGCTGTCCCAGCTGAGCACCACCTTGGATGCCCTGTTGAAGAGCTTGCTGTCCGCCTTTGCGACATAGAAACCGCAAAAAGCTGCCGCAGGCATCGCGACGGCGCCGAGCTGTGCGAGGATCGCAGCGACGGCGACGGTAGCCTTGAGGCGGCGGGCTCTACGAGGACTCATCGGGTTGCTCCTGGGTTGGCGGATTTGATCCAGTGGAACCGTTCCGCCGGAAAGACCCGGTCGATGAACGGCGTCAGCGGCGAGAGCGCGATCAGCGCGACGTAGAGCGCCGGTCGCATCTGCATGAAGAAGGCGAGCCAGTGCGCGGTCAGCGCCACCGCAAGCGCGAGCGCCAGCCGGCCAAGTCGTGCATCCGGTGTGGTACGCGGATCCGAGATCATGAAGAACGCGAAGAGCAGCAGCGAGCCACTCTCGAGCTGATGCAGTGGGATGGCCAGCGGATCCCCGAGCCAAAGCGCCCGGCCGAGCAGCAATGCCGCGTGCGCGCTGAGGAAGAACAGCGAGATGTCGGCACGCCGCGCCGCCTGCAGCACCAAGATCGCGAGAAACGCCAGCAGCGATGCAAACCAGACGCTGGCGCCCCACTGCCCCGGCGAGATCCAGACATGATTGGTGCCGAACAGCAAAACCACGATCGCGAGCCCCGCGGGGTTCCAGACATGCTTGCCGTCACGGCGCAGCAGGAACTTGGCGCTGATACCGATGATGCCAGCGGCGACGTAGACCCAGGGCTCGTCCGCGCGGAGCAGCAGGCTTAGCGACAATCCCGTGATGAGTGGCGAGCGCAGATCGATCCGTGGCAGGCGCCAGATGCGCGAGCACGCCGCTTGCGTCGCAAGCGCGCTCGTGATGGCCAAAACGCTCGGCAGCAGTCGCGCGCCAAGGTCGAGCGACGTGATGTTGAAGGAGAGGAGGAAGCCCAGCGCCGCAATCTGATAGTGCCGCGCATCGGCGAGCCAAACGCGGAACCCTAAGGAAATCGGGACCGGACCAGCTTCAGCGGCACCACTCCGAGACATGACGGCACCTCGTCCCGACGAGGCGGCGCTCGTCGATCACCGGCGCAAGCGTGGCGGTCGAATCAGGCCGATCTGCGGCGAGGGTTGGGCATTTGCACGGGAATTCCGCGCGACGCGCACGACGGCCCGGCAGGCGAGCCTGCGAGGCCGATTGGACGCCGGAGATCTGGTGAGGAGCGCCCCACCGGTGCGCCCGGGGGTGCTCCGCTTGAGGGGATTTGGGGCTAGTGCCCGTGCTCCAGCAGTTGGATCTCGTCTTTAATCTTTAGCTTCTGTCGCTTTATGTCGTGGATCAGATCTTCATTGGGCAGCGGCCGGTGGATTTCTTCTTGTAAGGCTAGTTCCAGGCTCTGATGCCGGGCTCGAAGGGACTCGATACGATCCTGCAGCGACATGCAGCTCCTCCTTGGATCAGACGAGCACTATCCCATGGTCCTCCTGTGGAGGCTTGGGATCAATAGGGATATGCTATCGCGGCTGCCCGGGGTCCAGACCCCGTGGCGACTCGGAGACCCCTGGGCGGATGAGCGATAAGGTACGGTTAATCGTCGGCTTGAGCGGCGCCTCCGGAATTGTTTACGGCGTGCGTCTACTCAAGATGTTGCGCCCGATGCCTGTTGAGACCCATTTGGTGATGACAAAGGCGGCTGAGGTCACGCTTGCCCACGAGACCGATCTTCGAGTCCAAGACGTTCGCGACCTCGCCGATGAAGTACACAGTGTCGCCGATCTGGCCGCCCCGATCTCCTCCGGATCCTTCAAGACCCTGGGCATGATCGTGGCGCCCTGCTCGATCAAGAGCGCGGCAGAGATTGCGAGCGGCACCACCTCTACGCTGCTGAGTCGGGCGGCAGACGTCACGCTGAAGGAACGGCGGCGCCTCGTGCTTCTGGTCCGCGAGACCCCGCTCCACACCGGCCATCTGCGCATGCTCACCACGCTCTCGGAGCTCGGCGCCGTCGTGGCACCGCCGGTGCCGGCCTTCTACGCAAGGCCGGAGAGCCTGGAAGCCATGGTCGATCACACGCTCGGGCGAGTGCTCGATCTGTTCGGCCTCGACAGCGGTACGGTGACGCGTTGGGGCGAGCCCCGGCCGCAAGGGGTCGAGCCATTGCGCCGGCCGCGTTCCCGGTAACTCAGGGCCTCAGCTGGAGCGACGGTGCAGAATATCCGGGCGCGCGGAGCGCGAGCGCGTCCAACACGGCGGCTGCGTCGATCGCCATTCCCGTGCGTGCGCAGTAATAGCCGTCGATGCGGCCGCGGCTGTGCTCGACATTGTCCTCGCGGATATCGGCAACAAACACCATGCAGGGTCCTTGGGTCGTCGCCGCCTCAGCAAATCGCACGAGACCGAGCGGCGTCTGGCGCTCGATCGATGGCGTTAGGCTCGGGCCTGAATCGGCGATGGCTCGCCATTCCAGGGTCATCTCCTCGGGCCTGAGCGCGTGCGCGAAAGCGAGCCGGTCGCGGAGCCTGATATAGCGCACGGTGGCGCGCGGCCGCTCCGCCGCTATCGCTGACCACAGCGAGACCTCCGCCACGTAGCTGCCGTTGGGCGCCGCGGCCCAGTAGTGATGGCTGACGGCGTGATCAAGGCCCGGCGGGTTGAATGCGAGGGCCGTCTTGTTGGAAAAGACGGCGTGCCATTCGAGATCGGCGGCGGCTCGGCCCGGATTCTCCGAGAACAATGTCGCAGATGAGGCTGTGGTCTGTGCATGCGCCACGATCACGGAACCTAACGCCGGCGCCGCCGCTTCCCGCGTCATGCCCGCTTTGAGCCGGGGATCGTAAAGCGCCGCGAGCGCGGCTTGATCCGCCGCACTCAGCGTATCGATCCGCCGAAACGGGCTCATCACCGAGGGCATGATGGGAGAATGATGCGGGAAACCGAAGGCATGCATGAACTCATGGTCGAGGCAAGCCGCCAACGTTCCCGGCGTCTCCGTGTTGACGACGACGTGCGCCCACTGCAGGCCCGCCTCGGTATAGACAATACGCGTATAGCATCGCGCGAGCTCGTCATGGACCGGCGCCATCGGGCCGGCCTCGAAATCGATGGTAAGCTGCGCGTGCTTCGCCTCTCCCGGCACGATCGAGAGGCCGGTCAAGCGGGAGAAGCGCTCGAGTGTGCTTGCGATCCTTGCGTCGTCGCCCGGCGCGCGCTCACCACCGACGGCGTAGATCAACCCCGGCTGAGTCCAGCGCAGAAGCGTCGGGGAGACACCCTCGGGTTCGGCCGGGTTGCCGTAGACGAGCTCGCTGAAAAACCGCGCGAGCCGATCGGGCGGCAGACCCGGAGCCGGCGCGGGCGCGCAACCGCCGATGCTCAGCGCCACGAAAGCCCAGAGAGCGAGGCTCCGGATGCTCATTGGACCCTCAGGCGTCTCCCAGGGAAATCCCGAGGCCGCGCGCCGTGCGCACCAAGGCGCCCAGGGGGTCCACGGTCTGCGGCGCGACGATCGCGTCGGCGAGCGGCACATCCACCACGGCGCGATTCTGCCACGCCACCATGCGATCGAAGCTGCCGCGCGCCACCAGGTCCATGGCATGGACCCCGAAGGCCTGCGCGACCAGGCGATCGCTCCAGGTGGGCGCGCCGCCGCGTTGAACGTGCCCGAGCACCGTGACGCGTATTTCGGCCCCGGTGAGCGGCGCCAGAACCTCGGCGAGGCGATCGCCGATGCCGCCGTAGGTGCCGGTCTGACGCTGGCGCACGCGCTTGCCGCCGGGATCGGGGACGGCCTCGGCCACCACGATAAGCGCGAAATTGCGGCCGCGCCGGCGCAGCGCGTCGATATGCGCCGCGACGGACGCCGGCTTGTAGGCGATCTCGGGAATCAGGATGACATCGGCACCGCCCGCGATCCCTGCCGCGAGCGCAATGTGACCGGCATCGCGCCCCATGACCTCGAGGATCATCACGCGATCATGGCTCGCGGCTGTCGGCTGCAGTCGGTCGAGCGCCTCGGTCGCTACGGTCACCGCCGTGTGGTAGCCGATTGCGCTCTCGGTCGCGCCGACGTCGTTGTCGATCGTTTTGGGAATGCCCACGAGCTTGATGCGGCCCTGTTGCGCCAAGCGACGCAGGATGCTGAAGCTTCCATCACCGCCGACGCCGATCAGCGCATGCGCACCGGTCGATCGAAATCCCTCGATGAACTCCTTGGATCGATCACGCTTGCGCCCGCCCGGGCCGGGAAAGGCGAAAGGATCGCCCTTATTGGTGGTGCCGAGGATGGTGCCTGCCATCCGCAGCAACGCGCCGTCATCGGTGGTGAGGCCGAGTTCTACGGCGTCGACCGGACGCCGGAGCAAGCCCATGGTGCCTTGCCGAATCCCGATGACCCGCCAGCCATAGCCTTGGACGGCGCGGTGAACGACCGCGCGGATCACCGCATTGAGGCCGGCGCAATCACCGCCGCTGGTGAGCAGCGCCAGGGTGCGCCGGGACTCAGGTTTCGGCATAATGGTGCCTTCCCAAGAGGAGATCGGGTTGGCGCCGTCGCCATCCCCCTGCATAGTCTGTTATAATATTGCTATTACAGCAAAACTCGCCAACTGCCGCGTCCGATGGACCTTGACCTCGAAGCGATCAAAGCTCGCTTGGAGCAGCTGAGATCAGAGCACCGCGACCTCGATGACGCCATCGCGCGGATCAGCGAGGCGGCGCCCTTCGACACGCTGCAAGTTCAGCGCCTCAAGAAACGGAAGCTCGTCCTCAAGGACCTGATCCTCAAGCTCGAGAGCCAGCTCGTTCCCGATATCATCGCGTGACCCTCCTGGCGCCTAATCCGGCCAACGCAGCAGGCCCGCGATACGAGCGCGTCGGCGCTCGGCGTAGCTGCGGCCAGGGGGCCCGTTGCCGGCCCGAGCACGCGCGAGCTCCGCCACGAGGCGCTCGGCCACCACCTCCGCCTCACCCTCGTGCAAGTTGCAGGGATCGAGATAAAAGTATCCGTGCTCGGCCTCGTGGTCGCGCACGATCACGGGCGGCACGCCGCGGGCCAACGCATCCGCGAGATCCCAAGCGGTGATGCGGGCCTCGCGCGGGTCGACCGCGAGCTTCGCCCGGTCGAGCGGATTGTCGGTGGGATCCGGCACGATCTCGGCGGTAATCCCGGGTAGCCCCTTGAGACGCGCGATCCAGAGGTCGAGATGGCCCTGCTCGCGTGCGCGAACCGCCGCGTGATCGCGCTTCTCCCAGGCCTCGAGGGCGGCGATCGTCCCAACGATGCTCTCCTTGCCCACCTTCATGCCGCGGCCAACGCCAAGATTCTGAAGGAAGGCGGCGCGCACGAGATCCTTGCGACCCGCGACGATGCCGGCCGTGGGCCCGCTCAGGAACTTGTGCGCGCTGTAAATCGCGATATCCGTGCCGGCGGCCAGGAATCCGCGCAGCTCATATTCGGAGGCGAGATCGGCGATCACCGGCACGTTGCGGGCATGGCAGATCGCGGCGAACTCCGCGAGCGGGATC
>DASZHJ010000454.1:0-5696 GCA_035938015.1 Allostellaceae bacterium | reverse complement strand
CTGACACAGGTGATGTCCGGTCAGATCGACGTCGGCTGGTCCGCGGTCCCGGGACCGCTGGAGATGGTGCAGGAGGGTAAGCGGCGGGTGATCGCGGTCGGCAACGATGCTCCAGGCGCTGCTGGGCAGACAGTCCGGGTTAACATCACCAACGCCACTATGCTCAACACGCGCCACGACGTGCTGCGGAGATTCCTCATCGCCTATCAGAAGAGCATCGATTGGGCCTATACCAGCCCGCAGGTGCTCCAGGACTATGGGAAATTCGCCGAGGTCAAGCCTGAGACCGTCGAGGCGCTGCGCGCGAAATATTTCGCCAAATCCGCCGTTGCGCTCGACACGGTCGTCGGACTCGACCAGACCATGCGCGAGGCGATCGAGAACAAGCGCTTGGAGAAGCTACTCACGGCGGAGCAACAGGACGAGTTGCTGCGGCCGATGAGGGAGCTGACGAAAGACCTGGCAAGATAGCCCATGAAAGCATGGGGCCCGGCGCTTGCGGGAGTCGGCGGGGTTCTCTCGCTCGCGGCGCTGCTCCAGGCCGCAATTGCCGCGGGTTGGGTATCCAGGTTCGCGATCGCGCCGCCCACCGAGGTGATCGCAGCGTTTCCCGGGCTGATCGAGGATGAGGGCCTCGCGGCGGCGTTTCTCTCGACCTTCGCCTCGACCTTCGCGGCCGCAGCGATCGCCGCCGCGATCGGCATTCCGCTCGGTTATCTGCTCTACCGCCACCCAATCCTAGACCGCGCCTGGGAGAGCTGGATCGGTGCGCTCTTCTCGGCCCCGATGGTGCTCCTTTACCCGGCGTTTCTCGTGATCCTCGGCAGGTCGGTCCTGGTCGGCATCGCCATGGGCGTGGCCGTGGCTTTCATTCCCGTCGTGCTCAAGACGCGCGAGGGGTTCCTCGGGGTCTCGCCCGTGCTGATCAGGGTGGCGAAATCATTCGGAGCCGACGAGCGGATCGTCCTGCGCAAAGTTCTGCTGCCGGGAGCGAGGCCGGCTATTTTCACGGGCCTCCGCCTCGCCCTGATCTACGCGATGGTCAATGTCGTCGGGATCGAGTTCTTGGCCAATCTCGGTGGTCTCGGCTATCTCGTCGGCGACATGTTCGACCGCTACGAGATCGCGGGGATGTATGCGGCAACCCTCTCAGTGATCGCCGCGAGTGCGCTCTTCTTTCTTCTGACCGGCCGGCTCGAGCGCTGGCTGTCCTCTCGATGATCGGCAGATACCTGCGCACCGCGCTTGCCGTGCGCCTGGCGACGGTGCTGATCATCTGGGCGGCATGGGAACTGGTGGCGCGGTCGGGGATCATCTACGAAGGCATCATCCCGTCGTCGCTCGCGGTCATCGCCTCGATGGTCCACCAGCTCTCCGAGCGGACGATCTATCTCGACGCGGTCCAAACCGCCTACGAAGTAATCGCGGGATTCGCCGCTGGCACCGCAGCGGGCGCGAGCGTCGGCCTGCTGCTCGGCGCGCGGCGCTTCGCGGACCGGGCCGCGGCGCCCTATCTCCAGGGCTTGGCCGCGACGCCCAAGATCGTATTCTTGCCGATCCTCATGCTGATGCTCGGCGTAGGAGCCGGCTCCAAGATCGGCATGGGCGCGCTTTCGACCTTCTTCCCGGTCGCGATCGCGACCGCAGAAGGCATGAAAGGCGTCGATCCCGTGCTCATCCGCGTGGCGCACAGCTTCAATGCCTCGGGATGGCAGATCGTGCGAACGGTGCTCCTGCCTTCGTTGGTGGAGCCGGTCATCGTGGGGATGCGCCTCGGGCTCGGCGTTGCCATTGTTGGGGTGTTGCTTGCGGAGATAAAATTCGCTAGGGCCGGACTCGGCCACCTCGCGATCCAGCACTACAACTTTCTGCGCGTCCCGGACATGTACGCGGTCTTGGCGATTACCTTCGCGCTGGCACTCGCGGCCAATACGCTCATGGCAGCCGTCGGCCGCCGCCTCGTGCGGCGACGAAACTGACGGCCGATCTTTCCCTGCCGTTGCTGCTGCCACCTTCTGTCAGTAGTCTTGCAATAAACTGCGCCGAGCCGAGAGGAGCCGTCCTGTCCCGCGCCGAGCGCCTGCTTGACCTGATCCAGATCCTGCGGCGGCATCGCCAGCCTGTAAGCGGCCAAGCGCTGGCGGACGAGCTCGCGATCAGCATCCGCACGCTCTATCGCGACATCGCCAGCCTGCAATCGCAGGGCGCCGGGATCGAGGGCGAGGCCGGCGTCGGCTACATCCTGAAGCCCGGCTTCATGTTGCCGCCGTTGATGTTCTCGGAAGAGGAGATCGAGGCTCTGGTACTGGGGTCGCGCTGGGTCGCCAAACGCGGTGGCGATACCCGGCTCGGCGCTGCGGCGCGTAACGCGCTTGCCAAGATCGCAGCGGTGCTACCTGGGGATCTGCGCAACGCGCTCGAGGCTTCGGCGCTGCTGGTGGGCCCGGGAGAAGCGGTCGCCGCGGGCGATGCCGAGCTTGCGACCATCCGCGAGGCCATCCGGCGCGAGCGAAAAGTCCGGATCCGCTATCGCGATCGAAACGCCGAGCAGACGCGGCGCACGATCTGGCCGTTCGCGTTGGGTTTCTTCGATCGCGCTCGCGTGGTCGCCGCCTGGTGCGAGCTACGCCGAGGTTATCGCCATTTCCGCACCGACCGGATCGCGGCGCTGAAGCTCAGCGAGCAGCGCTATCCCCGACGCCGGCAGGCGCTCCTCAGGGAATGGCGGGGCATCGAGGACATCCCGCCGCAGTAGCGGTGTTTTGCTGCTGCCATAATCTGGCAGGAGGCTTGTGCAAAGATTGTGGCTCCCAAGCAGGAGAACCCTCATGCTCGATATCAATTTCGTCCTCCTCTACGTCGAGAGCCCCGCGGCGAGCGCTGCATTCTATGAAAAGCTTCTGGGTCGGCCGCCGGTGGAGGCGTCACCGACCTTTGCGATGTTCGCGATGGACTCGGGCGTGATGCTGGGGCTGTGGTCCCGCCACACCGTCGAGCCTGCCGCAGCCGCCAAGGGTGGCGGCGGCGAGATCGCGGTCACCGTGCGCGAGGCCGCTGCGGTCGATGCGGCGCACTCGGATTGGCGCGCGCTCGGACTCCGGATCCTGCAGGAGCCGACCGACCTCGACTTCGGTCGCACCTTCGTGGCTTCCGATCCCGACGGGCATCGCCTTCGCGTATTCTTTCCGACCGGACCCTGAGCCGCGACCGGATTGGGCGCCAGCTGGAGCCCGGCAATTGGTACCGCGTGCACGCGGCCATCGTGCCAGACCCGGAGGTCGGTCTCGCCCTCGCGCTGGCTGGCAGCCCCGTTTCGGCATCTACCGCGATGCGATGCGCCCCAAGCCATCGACTTTGCGGTCATCGTGTTCTGGCAGAAGAACCTCGCGGACGATCCGACCCAGGCCGGTATCTCGCTTAAGCCAGTGCCCTGACCGGTTATGGGCTCGAGCCCGCCCGGTCACGCGCCATCAGATGTGTGGCGCCCTCGACGCAGACGAATTGCATCCAGCCGGCATGCACCTTCGACAGCGGGCACACCTCGTAATCGCCGTAGACAACGGTCTCCCCGGGCTCGCCAAGCGAGAGCAGTCTCTGGATTTCCGGGCGGACGGTCACGCCGCCGCCCGCGGCGTCCTTGACCCCGAGCATCCGACGGGTTCCCACAACCCAAATTCGGATGGGGATGCCGTTGTAGACTCCCAATCGGCCGTGCACGGAAAAGCACGCACCGACCACGGCGGGAGCGCCTTTGCATGGCAGGGGTGGTTCCTCGGCGACGGCAGTGGCGCTCGCCGCCAGGAGTAGCGCCGAGAGAACGGCGCCTTTCGCGCCCACGGCCCTCTCACTCCGCGTCCGGCTGCCGTTCCGGAAACGCCGCGGCGACCGCCGGCACGCTTCGGCTGGCCTCGAAGATGCGCATGATCGTGGGATAGGGCGCGAAGTCGAAGCTCCTGTGGCGCTGCGCGTTCACGACCTGCGGTACCAGGCAGCAATCGGCGAGGCCTGGTGCGTCGCCATGGCAGAAGCGGCCGGTATCGGCCTCGCTGGAAAGCCGCCGCTCGATCGCATCGAAGCCGAGCCCGATCCAGTGATTGAACCAGACCTCGACGGTCTTCTCGTCGTGGCCCAGGGGATCCGCGAGATACCGGAGCACACGCAGATTGTCGATCGGGTGGATGTCGCAGGCGACCGCCTGCGCCAGCGAGCGAACGCGCGCGCGTGCGAGCGGTGTCGAGGGCATCAGCGGCGGCGTGGGGCGGGTCTCGTCGAGATATTCGATGATCGCCAGCGACTGGCTCAGCACGAGATGGCCGTCGTCCTCGAGCGTCGGCACCAGCGCCTGCGGATTGAGTTTGAGATAACCGGGGGCCGACTGCTGATTCTTGCGCAGATGGATCGACGCTTGCTCGTAATCGAGCCCCTTGAGGTTGAGCGCGATCCGTACGCGGAACGCCGCCGAGGAGCGGAAAAACCCGTAGAGCTTCATGAAAACGAGCCTCCCTCGTTTACCCGCCTGTCCTACCGGGGTGGCTGGTAGCGCACCACCTTCTGATCGATGGCTCCGAATATCGAGCGGCCATCCGCGAGCATCTCGATGCGCACGCGGTCGCCGAATTTGAGGAAGGGCGTCTGAGGTGCACCGGCATCTATGGTCTCGATCATCCGCTGCTCCGCAAGGCAGGCCGAGCCGGCCGCGGGATCGCGGTTAGAGACCGTGCCGGAACCGACGATAGTGCCGGCCTCGAGCTCGCGGGTGCGCGCGGCGTGTGCGATCAGCGCGGGAAAATCGAAATTCATGTCGCGGCCGGCGTTGGGCTCGCCGAAGAGCGTGCCGTTGAGGCTGCTCGTGAGCGGCAAACTCACCTTGCGGCCGTCCCAGGCGGAACCCAGCTCGTCCGGCGTCACCGCCACCGGCGAGAAGGATGTGGCGGGCTTGCCATGCAAGAAGCCGAAGCCCTTGGCGAGCTCCGTCGGGATCAGGTTCCTGAGACTCACGTCGTTGACGAGCATCACCAGCTTGATGTGGCTCGCGCCCTGATCTGCCGAGACACCCATGGGCACGTCGTCCACGACCACCGCGACCTCGCTCTCGAAATCGATGCCCGATGATTCGTCCGCGACAAGGATATCGTCGGTCGGACCGATGAAGCTGTCGGAACCGCCCTGATACATCAGGGGATCGCTGTAGAAGCTCGGCGGCATCTCGGCCTTGCGCGCCTTGCGCACGAGCTCGACGTGATAGAGGTAGGCGGACCCGTCGAGCCATTGGTAGGCGCGCGGCAACGGCGCTGCCGCGAGCGTTGCGTCGAAAGGCTGGGCGTCAGGCTTGCCTTGCTCGAGCTGGATGGCGATAGCCCGAAGGGCGGGCTCCGCGAGCGCCCAATCCTCGAGCGCTCGCTGGAGCGTGGGCGCCACTGCCGGAACCGCAGCGCAGCGCAAGAGATCCCGGCTTACGACGACCAGCGTGCCGTCGCGGCCGCCCCGCTTGAGGCTCGCGAGCTTCATGGCGCCTCCGTGCGCCAGGAATTGACGTAGTCCTCGACCTCGACGCCCGGCGGCAGCTTGCCGATCTCGAGGGCGTCGCGCGCATCCACCATCACCGCGACCTCATCGGTCTCGAGCTTCTTCGGCTTAAACGCGCCCGCGAGCGCCTTGGGATGCGGCCCGTGCGGAAATCCGCTGGGATGTAGCGT
>DASZHJ010000453.1:0-6538 GCA_035938015.1 Allostellaceae bacterium | reverse complement strand
CGCGTCAACGTCAACGCGGCAGACCCCCAGGGGCGCACGGCGTTGAGCTACGCCGCGGAGCTCGGCAACGCCGAGATGGCGAAGGAATTGCTCGACGCGCGCGCCTCGCCGGACCAGCGCGACAAGCTCGGCAACCTGCCCCTGCATTGGGCGGCGAACAATGGCCGGGTCGACGTTCTCAAGGTGCTGCTGGCCGCGCATGCCACCGTCGATGCGACAGACAAGCAAGGCATCACGCCCCTCATGGGCGCGATCGCGCACAAACAGCCGAACGCCGTCAAAACACTGCTCGCGGCCGGCGCCGACCCGCGCAAGCAGGATTTCACCGGCCGGGACGCCTTCGGTTGGGCGGCGGGCCAGCCGGCACTCGCTCGCTTGCTTCAAGAGCCGGCGAAGCCCTGACTTCGTGTCAGCGCTTCCTCGGCCGGAACACGTGGCTGTGCTCGGGAGCGTAGAGGCGGCTCTCGGAGAATGAAGAGGCGCCGAGCGCGCGTCCCACCAGGATGATCGCGGTCCGCGTCATGCCGGCTTGCTTGGCTTGCGCGCGGATATCGCCGAGCGTGCCGCGGAGTATGCGCTGGTCGGGCCAGCTTGCGCGGTGCACCACCGCAACCGGGCAATCCGCTCCGTAGACGGGCGTGAGCTCGCGCACCACCTTTGCGAGGTTCGCGATCGAGAGGTGGATTGCGAGCGTAGCGCGGCTCCGGGCAAGGTGTGCTAGCTCCTCGCCTGCCGGCATGGCCGAGGCGCGCACGGCCGTCCGCGTGAGGATGACGGTCTGCACGATGCCGGGCAAGGTCAGCTCCAGGCCGAGCGCGGCTGCCGCGGCGGCGAAGGCCGGCACGCCCGGCGTCAGGTCGTAGGGAATCTGGAGCCCATCGAGGCGCCGCATCTGCTCGGCGATCGCGCCATAGAGCGAGAGGTCGCCGGAATGAACGCGCGCAACGTCGAGGCCCCGGCCGTGTGCTTCCCGCATCTCCGCGATGATTTCGTCGAGCGTGAGTGCGCTGGTGTCGATCACCCGCGCGGTCTCGGGCGCAGCGGCGATCACCGCCGTGGGCACCAGCGAGCCCGCGTAAAGGCAGACCGGGCACCGCTCGATCAGTCGAAGTCCGCGCACGGTGATGAGGTCGGGGGCCCCTGGGCCCGCGCCGATGAAATGGATCATTGTGGCAAGGCGCGATAACCGCGCGGCGTATAGAGGCGGGGCGGGTCGCCCGCCAAGACCCGAGTCGCCCGGCTGCCGACCAGGACCAAGGTCAGCATATCGACCGCGCGGGCCTCGAAGCCGGCGAGCGTGCCGAGCGTCACCTGCTCGCCGATGCGGCCGAGGTTGCGCGCCAGCACCACCGGTGTATCCGGCCGGCGGTGCCGCAAGAGGATGCGCCGCGCGGTCTCCAATTGATGTGTGCGCCGCCGCGAGCGCGGATTGTAAAGCGCCAGCACGAAATCTCCGCGGGCCGCAGCCCCGAGGCGGCGCGCGATCTGCGTCCACGGTGTCAGAAGATCCGAGAGCGAGATCACCGCGAAATCGTGCCCCAAGGGAGCGCCCGCTCGCGCCGCCGCGGCCTGCAGGGCGGAGAGCCCCGGCACCACGCTGAGCCGCAGCCGCCGCCACTCCGGGCGCTCCGCGCGATCCACGAGTTCGAAGACCAAGCTCGCGAGCCCATAGATGCCGGCATCGCCCGACGAGACCAGCGCCACGGCGCGACCCTCGGACGCGAGGTCGAGGGCGAGACGCGCGCGATCGGTCTCGGCGCCGAGCCCCAGCATGTGGCGCCGCTTGCCTCGGAGCGCGTCACCCAGCAGATCGAGATAGAGGCGATAGCCCACGACGTCGCTCGCTTGGGCGAGCGCTGCGCTCGCTTCAGGTGTGCGCCAGGCGGCGTCACCGGGGCCGATGCCGATGATCGCAAGGCTTCCGCGTGCGCGCCCAATGCGCTCGGGATTGAGCGTCCGCGGCGCGCGTGCAATGGCGCAGGTGGCGTTGCGCGATTTCCGCTTGGCGACGATCAGCGCGCCCTGGCGCCCGACCGCGGCCAGCGCCGCGCCCTCTGCCACGCCATAGCAACCGGTGGCTCGAAACGTGGCCTTTGACGGTGACCGCAGCCGCGGGGTCTCCTTCAGCAACCGCGTCGCCGGGAAAAATCGCGCGGGCACGTCAAGGCGCTCCGCAAGCGCGGTCACCGCGGCTTCGTCCATCTTGAGATCGATCGACACCACGAGGCCAATCGCCTCGGTCGCGAGCTGGGCGCTGCGCAGCGCGCGTCGCACCAGGGTCGCAAGCTCCTTGGGCGGGCAATGGCGCGATGCGCCGACGCCCAGCGCCAGCACCAGCGGATGCAGCACCAGGGCGCGCTCGCGCGGGCTCGGCGCGCGATCGCTCACGCGAATATCCGCCTTGCCCTCGACGATGGAGATTTGGGGATGCCGGGTGAGCCACTCGGCGCTGCCGGCTTCCAGCTTGACGCTCACGCGGCCACCTGCGAGCAACCTCGCCATCAATGCCTTGGCGCGCTCCGGGTTTGCCACCCGCCAGCCTGGGGGCGGCGCGTCGAGGGCCAGGCCCAGCCGTTCCTCGCTCGCCGTGGTGAGCGCGGCCGTGCCGCGGGTCGCGCGGGCGATTGCGCGCGCCATCGCGTTGGCGCCGTGGTGTCCGCCGAGCAGCGGCACGGCGACCGAGCCATCTTCCGCCACGGCTACCACGGGCGGCTCCGCGGTTTTGTCCTTGAGCAGAGGCGCCAGGGCGCGGATCACGATTCCAGAGGCGCAAATCCCGACGATCGCGCGCCCGGTCCGGAACAGGGACTTGAAGAGAGGAACCGCGCCGCCAGCGCGCGCCTGCTGGATTTCCGCGCCGGGCAACAGTCGCTGAAGGCGCCGCGCGAGCGGCAGCGCGCGCGATGCCAGCACGACGATCCCGGCATTCCTCGGCAATTCTGCCTTCACCGTGCGACCTGGCCCCGACGCACGAGGATCATCGAGAAATAGGGCGCCGATGCCGGATCCGCGCCCGCGAGCGGTTGGACTTTCTGGCTCGCCAAGCTCGCATGCTCGATGTAAGTCGCGCGGTCCGCGAGACCGAGCCGCTTCAGGATGCGTCTCACCTTCGCCAGATGTCGACCGAGCTTCAGGATAGCGGCGGCCTCCGCCTGCTTCAGGCGTTTCTCCAGCGCTGCTTCCGCGAGCGTCGCCGGCAAGACCGTCAAGATCTCATCCCGCGTTACCAGCGGCACGCCGGCCGCGGCGGCGCAAGCCGTCAGCGAAGAGACGCCGGGCACCACCTGGGTCGGGTACCGCGGCGCGAGCCGCTCGAAGAGCTGGATGAACGAGCCATAGAAGAAAGGATCACCCTGGCAGAGCACGCCGACGTCGCGGCTGGCCTCCAGATGCCGGCCGATATCGAGAGCGGCGCGGTCGTAGACGGCTTGCGCCGGGGCCACGGCTCGAGTCATGGGCACGCGGATGGCGATCTCCGTTTGCGCCGGACTCAGGTGGCTCGCCACCACCGAGCGGGCAAAGCTCGTGCCTTCGGGCGGAGCGGGGTAAGCGACGACGGGCAGAGCACGCAGGACCCGCAACGCCTTCAGCGTCACCAATTCGGGATCGCCGGGGCCCACGCCAAGGCCGTAGAGCGTGCCGCTCATCGCGCGACCTGGTAGAGCGTGAGGGTCATGGCGCGGCCGTTGGAATAGTTGAGGCCGGAGACGTGGCCCAGAGAGTCGACGGCGACGCCTTTCTGGAGCGCCGCGCGGAACGCCGCGTCCTCGCGATCGCTCACGAGGACAAGGGTGTCCGGCAATTTGGAGAGGATCAGCGCCGCTTCCGTGCCGCTGGTGAGCTTGGTCGCGGTGCCCAGGAGAAACACCAAGCTCGGCTCGGCATAGCCGGCGACCACGACCGGCCGCAAGACGCGATCCTGGCCGTTGACCAGCGCGGCGGCGCTGCGGCTCAACCAGAGCGCGTCGGTGCGCGGCAGGATCAGCGCGAAGCCGCCGGCCCACATGGCCGCTGCCGCCGCGAGCCCGAGCCACGGTCGCGCCTTGCCTCGCCACAGGCTGAGCAGTGCCGCACCCGCGAGCCCGACTGCGACCGCGACCGCGGCGACGCTCGCAACCGGCGTCGCTTCTCCCAGTCGCCCCGGCAGAGCAAGGAGGCCGATGCCGAGCGCGAGCGCGACCAGTCCCCAAAGCGACCACGCCACGAGGTCGCTCCAGTGCCGGCGGGCTGCCCCGACGCCGTCCGCCAGCGCGCGGCCCGCGAGCAGCGCGAGCGCGGGATAGGCGGGCAGCACGTAATGCGGCAGCTTGGTGGGGATGATCTCCATCAGCAGCCAGAACGGCACGATCCAGGCGATGAGGAACCGGACCGATGGTTGCGCGCGCTCGCGCCAGCCGCGCCGCGCCGCGCCTGCGAGCGCGAGGGATCCTGGCCAGAACATGATCAGCGCCGCCACCAGGTAAGTGCCCGGCGGCGCGCCGTGGGATTCCTGGCCGTGCATGAGCTTGGCGAGGAGATCGCTGCCCAGGGATTCGCTGGCAAAGCCGCCCTCCGTCGCCACCATGATCGCGACCAGCCACGGACCCGTGATCAGCAGCGTCAGCGGCACGCCCCAGAAAAAATGCAGCCGACCGAGCCAGCGCGCGTTGCGGTCGGCGAGAGTGAGCGCGCCTGCGGCGAGCAGGCTCACGAGCGGCGTCACCGGGCCTTTTACCAGCATGCCAACGCCTTGCGCGATCCAGAATAGGAGCGGCAACATTGTGCCGGTGGGCTCGTCGATGCGGCTCTTGCGATAGATCTCGCCGAGGGATCCCTGGGCCAGAACCACGGTGGCGAGCAGCACCGCGTCGGTCTTGGCGAGATGCGCCTCGACGGTAAGGCCGAGCGAGGCCGCCAGCAGCGCCGCGCCCCAGAACGCCGCCTCGCGGCCAACCCAGCCCTGACCGAAGCGAAAGGTCAGCAACACCGCAGCGAGCGCGCCAAGGAGCGATGGCAGCCGATACGGCCAGATCGCCGTGCTCGCGGGCGTGCTCAGGAGGTGCACGCTCGCGGCCTGCAGCCAGTAGATGCCGGCGGGCTTCTTGTTGCGTGGCTCGTCCTGGAAGCGGATGCGCAGGAAATCGTCGCTCTCGAGCATCTGCCGGCTCGCTTGGGCGAAGCGCGATTCGTCGCGGTCCGTGGGCGGCAATGTCGCCAGGCCCGGCAGGTAAAGCGCGAGGCTCAGCAGAGCGAGCAGCGCGTAGGCGCGCCAACCGCCGATCGCGGCGGCGAGGCTCACGGGACGTCGGCCTTGAGGATGCAGAGCTGTGTCACCGGAAGCAGCGGGCGCCAGGCGTGTCCGCGTCCGAGCGTCTCTGCCTCCGAGACCGCGATCCGCGTGAGCCGACCGCCGTATGTCGCGTGCCAGATGGCAAGCCGCGCTTCGCCCGCGACCGTGACCGCGTTCGCAACCAGGCGGCCACCCGACCGCAGCCGGCTCCAGGCCTGCTCAAAGACGCCGGGCGTGCCGGTGCCGCCGCCCAGGAATACCGCATCGGGCGCGGGCAATTCCGCGAGCGCTGCCGATGCCTCGGCTGCGACGATCTCGAGCTCGGGCACGCCGAGCATCGCCGCGTTCTCCGCGATCAGCGCGAGCCGTGCTGGGTCGCGCTCTATTGCGATGGCACGCGTGCCGGCGCCGCGCAACCACTCGATCGCGATCGAGCCGCACCCCGCGCCGATGTCCCAGAGCGTCTCGCCCGTGAGTGGTGCCAAAGCCGCGAGCGTCGCCGCGCGCACGACGCGTTTGGTGATCTGCCCGTCATGGCGGTAGGCGTCGTCGGGCAGGCCCGCGAGCCGCGAATAAACGCGCGCGCCGGGGCCGGCGATGCACTCGATGGCAAGCGTGTTGAGCTCGGCGACGCGCGGCTCGTGCCAAGTCGAGGCACGGCCCTGGAGCCGGCGCTCTCTCGGTCCACCCATACGCTCGAGCACGGTGAGCGTGCTCTCGCCCCAGCCCAGTTCCGTCAGCAGCGCCGCAACCGATGCGGGTGTGGCACCATCCTCGCTCAGGATCAGCAGCCGCGCCCCCGGCTGCAGGAACAGCGCCAATCGTTCGAGCGGCCGGCCGTGCAGCGTGAGCGGCGTGCAGTCTGCGAGCGGCCAGCCCATGCGCGCCGCCGCCAGGCTGAAGGCACTGGGTGCGGGAAGTACCAGAATGGCCTCGCGGCCGAAGCGCCGCAGCAGCAGCGCGCCGACGCCATACCAGAGCGGATCACCGCTCGCGAGCACCACCACGCGCCGGCCCGCCTGCGCCGCGATCTCCGGCAGGGTTTCCGTAATCGGCTGGCGCCAAGTCAGGCGCTCGGCGCGACCCCTGGGCACCATGGCCAAATGCCGCTCGCCGCCCACCAGCACCTCGGCATGCTCGACCAGAGTGCGTGCCGGGCGCGTGAGGCCGTCGAGCCCGTCCTCGCCGATGCCGATGACCGTAAGCCAGCTCACCGCGCCCGCTCCGCGAGCGCGTTCACCGCCGCGGCGGCGATCGCGCTGCCGCCGC
>DASZHJ010000452.1:0-3522 GCA_035938015.1 Allostellaceae bacterium | reverse complement strand
CAACGGGGAGAGGGTTGGGGTGAGGGGGTGCTTCCCTATAGCGCGTTGGGCGGTGTCTCCATGACCGGCGCACCGACCGCGGCGAGGCCGGGTGCTTCCGGCCGCGGCGACGCGCGCAATTTGCGGCGCTCCGCGTGGGCGCGGGTGATCTCGGCGCCGAACAGCAGAATCTGGGTCGAGTAGTAGACCCAAAGCAGCAGGATCACCAGGGCGCCTGCGGCGCCATAAACCGACGTCACGTGCTTGCCGCCGATGTAAAGGCTGAGGAGGTGCTTGCCGACCGCGAACAGCACGGCGGTAAGCGCGGCGCCCGCCCAGACATCGCGCCACTCGATCGGCGCATCCGGCAGGATCTTGAAGATCATGCCGAACAGCACGGTGGTCATGGCTAGAGTAACGCAGACGTTGAACACGCCCAGCACATAGGGCAGCGCCGCATGCACGCCGGTCAGATACTCCGAGAGGATGGTGATCGCCGTGCTGGCGGCGAGCGACGCCCCGAGCAGAGCGCCGCACCCCAAGATGATGGCGAGGCACAGCAGCCGGTATTTGACGGCGAGGATGATTTTGCGGCCGGGCTTGGCCTCGACCTTCCAGACCACCTTGAGCGCGGATTGCAGCTCGGCCAGCACGGCGGTCGCGGCCAGCGTCATGGTGGCGAGGCTCACCACGGTTGCGATCGGGCCCGAGGCGCCCACCGCCGCCTGCTTGATCAAGGCCTGGAGCGCCTGGGCGCCTTCGGGCCCGATGACGTCGGTGAGATTGCCCACCAGCGCGCCCTGCGCCGCCTGGTCGCCGAAGGCGATGCCGGCGATCGCAATCACCAGCAGCAGGATGGGTGCGATCGAGAAGACCGTGTAGTAGGCGATCGCGGCGCCCATGCTGGCCGCGCGATCCTCGCTCCAGCCGCGCACGGCGCCGCGCGTCACCTCGAAGATCTCCACCGCCACGAACGGCACCAGCCGGATATAGGAAATCGGCCCAGTCACGGCACTGCTCTCCTGCCACTCCCCCGCGAGCATAAGCCTTGCCTGGCGCCGGTGCCAACGGCGCGCCAGAATGCGCGAGCCATGAAACGACGGCACGACCGCGTGGTCATCGTCGGCGGCGGTCCCGTGGGATCGGTCGCCGCGCTGAGCCTGGCGCTTGGCGGTATCCCCGTGACGGTGCTCGAGCGCGAGCCCGCGCCGGTGATCGATTATCGCGCCTCGACATTCCACCCGCCGACCCTCGACCTCTTGGAGCCCTGCGGCGCCACCGAGGCGCTCATCGCCATGGGCCTCAAGGCGCCGACCATGCAATACCGCGACCGCCAGCGGGGCCGGATCGCCGAGTTCGATTTCTCGGTGCTCGCCGCCGACACGCAACACCCCTATCGGCTTCAGTGCGAGCAATTCAAGCTGGTGGACTGGGTGCACCGCAGGCTCGCCGCGATCCCCGACGCGCGCCTGCTGTTCAGCCACGCCGTTGCCGACGTGCGGCAGAGCGAGGACGGGGTCGTCGTGCGCGCCGAAACGCCCGCGGGCGAGCGCGTCTTCAGGGCGGATTTCGCGATCGCCGCCGATGGCGGCCGCAGCACGGTGCGCAAGGCGCTCGAGATCGAGTTCGAGGGCTTCACCTATCCCGAGCATTTCCTGGTGGCGGGGACGCGCTTCGACTTCCGCGCGCGCATGCCCGACATCTGCTCCGTCAACTACACCGCCGATCCCGACGAATGGTACCTGCTGCTGCAGATCCCGGACATGTGGCGGATCGTGCTGCCGGTCGACGCGCGGCGCGAGCCCGAGGACGCCGTGCAGGAGGCCAGCATCCAAGGGAGCCTGCAGAACCTGCTGCCGCGCGCCGAGCCTTACGAGATCGTGGTGCGCGGGATTTATCGCGTAAGCCAGCGCGTGGCGGCGACCTACCGTCGGGGTCGCGTCTTTCTCGCGGGCGATGCCGCGCATATCAACAATCCCTTGGGCGGCATGGGGCTCAACGGCGGCCTGCACGACGCCCTCAGCCTGACCCAGCGGATCGCGCGGGTCTGGCACGGCAAGAGCGGCGAGGAGGCCCTCGCGGGCTATGAGCCCCAGCGCAAGCCCGCCGCGGTCGACGCGATCAACGCCATCACCCAGCGCAACAAGCGGCTGCTGGAGGAGCGCGATCCCGAGATCCGCCGCCGCAATCTCGAGGAGTGGGCCGCGATCGCCGCCGACCCGGGCCGCGCCTACCAACACTTGCTGGACGCCTCGATGATCGCCTCGCTGCGGCGGTGCGGCATGATCGCCTGAATTCACGACTCCGTGCTCGCGCATTGAGCCCGCCGGACGCCTGTGACACTCTGCGCGCCGTCAAGAGAGCACCGGGTTGGGGTACGGGGATGCCGATGAAGCGCATCGACGCCACAGCATTGCCGGGCAAGGTCGCGCTCGTGCTTCAGGGCGGCGGCGCGCTCGGCGCCTATCAGGTCGGCGCGTTCCAGGCGCTCGACGAGGCCGGCTACGCGCCCCAGTGGTTCGCGGGCACCTCGATCGGCGCGATCAATGCGGCGATCATGGCCGGGAACGCGCCCTCGGGCCGGCTCGCAAAGCTGGAGGAATTCTGGGCGACGATCTGCCGGCCGATGCCGCTGGCCGCGCCCATGGAGGGCTTCCAACGCCGCGCCTTCAACGCGTGGAGCGCGTGGCAGACCATGGCGCTGGGGCAGCCGGGCTTCTTCACCTGGAACTCGCTCAGCCCATGGCTGGCACCGCCCGGCACCGACGCGGCGATCAGCTACTACGACACGCGCGAGCTGCGCCGCACGCTCGAGCGGGTGGTCGATCTCGATCGCATCAATCGGCGCGAAGTCCGCTTGAGCCTGGGCGCGGTCGAGATCGCATCCGGGCGCCAGGTGTACTTCGACAACTCGCGCCAGAGGATCGGCTACGAGCACATCATGGCGAGCGGCGCGCTGCCGCCGGCGTTCCCACCGGTCGAGGTCGACGGCGCCTGGTACTGGGATGGCGGCATCGTCTCGAACACGCCGCTCGACGTCATCATCGACGAGCTGCCCCGCCGCAGCACGCTCTGCTTCATGGTCGATCTGTTCGACGCCATGGGGCCGCTGCCGCAGGTGATGGAGGATGTCGAATCGCGCCGCAAGGACATCATGTATGCAAGCCGCTCCGATCGCAGCATCGAGGCGCATCGCAAGATGCACAACCTCCGGCGCGCGATCATGGCGCTCTGGGACCGGCTTCCGCAGGAGGCGCAGAAGGATGCGCATCTGAACCAGCTGGGCGATCTCGGCTGCGTCACCACCATGCACATCGTGCGGCTGGTCCATCGCAGCGAGCCCGGCGAGCTCGCGAGCAAGGATTACGAATTCTCCGCGGACTCCGTGCGCGAGCACAGGACCGCGGGCTACCGGGACGCGCTCGCCATGCTGGAGAAGCCGACCTGGCTCGAGCCGGCGCCGCCCGACGTCGGCGTCATCGTCCACGAGCCGCCGCGGCTTTGAGCGGACGAAGGCTCAGTTCGCTCCTCGCCGAAGCGTTT
>DASZHJ010000451.1:0-12416 GCA_035938015.1 Allostellaceae bacterium | reverse complement strand
TCCACGGCGGCCTCGTCCAGCACCGCGCCGCTGTCGACGCCATAGCGCGGATGCTGCGCGATCGGCGTCACGACGCCGGGGGCGGCGGGATCGGTGCCGAGCGTGCCCTCGGCGACCCGCTCGCTCACCGTCTCGATGGTGGCGAGTAGATGCGAGGCCTCGATCGGTTTGGTCAGCACGCCGTCCATGCCGGCCTCGCGGCAGAGCCGCTCGGTCTGACTGGTGGCATCCGCGGTGAGCGCCAGGATCGGCATCCGCGGCTCGTCGAGATGCGCCATGCGATAGAGCTTGGCGGCCTCGTAGCCGCTGAGCTCGGGCATGTTGATGTCCATGAGCACGAGGTCGATGCCGGGCTGATCGAGGATCTGCAGCGCTTCCTCGCCGTCGTTGGCAGTGATGCAGGTGTGGCCCGCGAGCTCGAGGATGCGATGGATGATCATCCGGTTGGGCGCGTTGTCCTCGGCCAGCAGGATCTTGAGCGGGCGGTGGGTGAGCGTGATCTCGCCGGCCTTGCGCTCCTCGTCCCCCTCGATCGCGGGCGCGTCCGGCTCTGGCGCGGGCAAGGCGTGGAGCGCGCGGCGGAGCCGCGTCTCGTCGAGCGGCTCCCGCAGGAGCGCGCTCACGCGCGCGCCGGCAAGGCTCGCCAGCGACTCCATGTGGTCGTCATCGGCGAGCAGCAGTGCCAGCGGCTCGAGGCCGTTGCCGCCCGCGCGCGAGGTTACGCTGAGCGCGTCGACGGGATCGCGCCGGGCGTCGACGAACAGGATCGAGCGGCCGTCGTCGGCGGGCCGCGTCTCGATGAATTGCGCGGCCGCGGCTACGTCCTTGAAGCTCCTGAGGGTGCCGCGCCAGGCTTCCACATGCTCGTGCAGCCACGTCGAGAGCTCGGCATCCTCGGTAACCGCCAGCACCAGGCGGCCGTGCAGATCGACGCTGTCGGCGGCGGGCTCCGGCTCGCGCAGGAAGGCGAGCTCGATGGTGAAGGTGCTGCCTTTGCCGGGTAGGCTGGCGAGCGCCACCGTGCCGCCCATGAGCTCCACCAGCTGCTTGACGATCGCGAGGCCGAGGCCCGTGCCGCCGTAGCGCCGAGTCACCGCGCCGTCGGCTTGCGTGAAGAGCTCGAAGATCCGGCTCTGTGCCTCGGCGGGAACGCCGATACCCTCGTCGCGCACCGCGAGTCGCAGGCTCGCCTGGGTCTCGTCGACGGCGAGCGCGTCCACGGTGACGGAGATCCGGCCCTTGTCCGTGAACTTGATCGCGTTCGCCACCAGGTTGGTGACGATCTGCCGCAACTGATGCGGCCAGCCCTTGAGCGTGTAGGGCAGGTCCGGATCGATCCGGCAGTCGAGTTTCAGGTCCTTGGCGGCGGCTTGCGGACGCAGCATTGCCAGCGTGCCGTTCAGCACGGCATGCAGGTCGAAGGGCTCGATGGTGGGCGCGAACTTGCCGGCCTCGATCTTGGAGATGTCGAGGATGTCATTGATGAGCGCGAGCAGCGCGCGCGCCGAGGAATTCATGGTCGCCAACATGTCGCGCTGGCGCGCATCGAGCCGCGTGCGCCGCAGGATCGCGTCCATGCCGATCATGGCGTTGAGCGGCGTCCGGAGCTCATGGCTCATGATGGCGAGGAACCGGCTCTTGGCCGCGTTGGCCGCGTCGGCCTGGGCCTTCGCCTCGGTCAGGTTGCGGATCAGCGATGTGAGGTAGGCGGGCAGGACGAGCAGCGCGAACAGCAAGCCGAACGAGAGCGGCAGGCGGTCGTACCAGAAGGGCGTGGTGGCGATGACCACGCAAAAGCCGACGAAGGCCATGGCGGTCGACTGGAACAGCGGCCTAAGTCCGTAGCGCAATCCGTAGCCGATGCCGAGCCAGAGATAGAGTCCGAACCAGGCCGCCGCCGACCCGCCGCCGAAGTGCAGGTAGATCGACAGAAATCCGAGGTCGACCAGCATGGCGAGCTGCCGGCGCCACAGCGACCGCGCCGGGCTCATCATGAGGTGCAGCAGGATGAGCCATCCCACCACCACGCCGATGCCCATGGCGAGCGCCGCCGTCGCGATGCCGGCATCGCCCGGGTTTAGGCTGAGCGCCCCCATCGCGTAGTCGAAGACGATGCTTCCGAAGATGACTCGGATGATGATCTGCTCGTGCTCGCTGTCCTCGCGGGCGGCGAAGTCCCGCGCGATCGCGCCGACGCCGCGCCAAATCGCGGCGATGCCGCAGGCGACGCTGCCCAGGACCAGCGCCGCGATCAGCGGCAAGCCGCCGAGCGGGAACAGCGGGCCTTGGTGTTGACCCCAGAGCAGGAAGGCGAGTTGCGCGGGCGAGGCGATCGCCACCACGGCGATGCTGAGCACGATCCACGCGCTTTGGCGGCGCAGCGCCGGATCGAGCGGCTCGGGGGCCGAGTGCGTCCGGTGCTCGATCACGGGTCGATTACCCCTTTGATCGATGACGCGGTCCGCTCAGGGCGCGGTGGCGGGGTCGGAAGCGTGTCGCTCCGCCGCGCGTTCCGCCTCGAGGGATGCCGAGCGCTTGGCCGGGAAGCTCACCGTCACGGTGGTGCCCTCGCCCTTCCGGCTCTTGATCTCGAGCGTGCCGCCATGCAGCTCGACCAGTCCGATGGCGAGCGGCAGGCCGAGGCCGGTGCCGGCGTGCTTGCGATTCCAGGTGCTTGCCACTTGGCCGAAACGGGTAATGGCCGTCGCGATCTCCGCGTCGTCCATGCCGATGCCGTTGTCCACCACCTCGATCTTCACCGCGCCCTCGGCGAGCTGCGCCCGCAGCTTCACGCGGCCGCCGGGATGGCTGAACTTGAGCGCGTTGGTGACGAGGTTGAGCAGGATCTGCTTGAGCTTGCGCTGATCCGCCCGGAGGCGCGGCAGCGCGCTGTCGATCTCGGTATCGATGGTGACGTCGAGCGCGCCCGCGCGGTCGGCCACGAAATGCAGGAGGTTGCGCGTGATCGCCGCGACGTCGACCAGCTCCTCCTCGAGCTCGAGCTTGCCCGCCTCGAGCTTGGAGACGTCGAGGATGTCGTTGATGATGCCCAGCAGGTGCTCGGCGCTGTTGCAGATGTCCCGCGCGTAGCCGGAATATTTCGTGTTGCCGAGCGGCCCAGGACCTCGTCCGCCATCAGCTGAGAGAAGCCGATGATGGCGTTGAGCGGCGTCCGGAGCTCGTGGCTCATGTTGGCGAGGAACTCGGTCTTGCTGTGATTGGCGAGCTCGGCGTCCTCCTTGGCGCCGAGCACAGCGAGCTCCGCTCGCTTGCGGTCGGTGATGTCGAGCGAAACCGTGACCACCAGCATCGGGCGCCCGACGTCGTCGTCGAGCACGGCCTTCTCGGTGAGCAGCACGCGCTCCTCGCCGTTGATGTCGCGGATCGGCGTCTCGAAGGGCGCGGGCGTCGCCTCGCCGGCGATCAGCATCCGATCCATGTCGGCGGCCTGGTCGGCCTCGCGGCCGGGGCGCAGCTCGGTCGGCGTGTGGCCGATAATGGCCTGGACGGGGCGACCGAGGGCCCGGGCGAAATACTCGTTTGCGAACACGAACCGGCCGGCGGCATCGGTGGCGCTTACCCGCATCGGTACCGCGTCGATCACGCGCAGCAGCAGCTCGTGGCTGTGGCGGAGCTCGTCCTGATGACGGCGCTCCTCCTCGATCATGCGCTCCTCGAGCGAGGTCGCGCGCTGCTTCAGCAAGAGCTGCTGACGGCGTAGGGTCAGCAGATTGCGCGAGCGCACCCGGAACTCGTGATGATCGACCGGGCTCAGGAGATAGTCCGTGGCGCCCGCCTCGAGCGCGCGGTAGCGGAGGTCCTTGTCCTCGTAGGCGGTGATGACCATCACCGGCACGTCGACGCAGCTCTCCAACACCCGGAAGCGGCGGATGAACTCGGCGCCGTCGAGCTCGGGCATCTTGAAGTCGGTGATGACGAGGTCGGGCTCTTCCTTGGCGGCGGAGGCGAGGGCGGACAGCGGATTGTCGAACGTCCGTACCACGATCTCGTCGGCGAGCGACGTGGCGAGGCGCTCAAGAATCTTCAGATTCGTGATGCGATCATCGACGATCGTAACGATCTGGCGTCTCACGGCTTGCCAACCCGCTCCCCGTGGCTCGGAGGGCTCAACGGTTCCCGATGTCGCGCCCACCCACCACCATGCCGCACGTGTCGATGGCCCGATTCCGTCGACGAACGAGTATCATTCGTCGACATCGCGCCACCGGAGCCCCGCTGCCTCTCCCGCAGCGTGGAGATCGGACCCACACGCACACGAGGGGGACCCGTTCCCCTGGGACCGCGTTTGCCGAACGTTTCCCGAAATCCGGCAACCTCTCATTAATAGCGTATAATTAAGAATTGGTTAGCAAACCACTGGTTTCGGGAGGCCCTTGAACAGATTTAAGAATTAAGGCCCTTAAACCTCTGATAGAACGAGATTAGCCTCTCCCAACTCGGCGACTCGGGTAACGACTCGGAAGCCCTGTCCAGCGAAAACAAGTCCAGTGTGACTCCCCGTGGTAACGATGTCACCGGCCAGCAGGCCGCGGCCGAGCCTGCCGGCATGGTTGGCGAGCCAGACCAGGGTTCGCATCGGATGACCCGCGGTATTGCCGCCGACCCGCTCGGCCACGGGCTTGCCGTCGATCTCCAGCGTCACCGTGGGCCTCGCCAGATCGCGCGAGCGCCATTCGCTCGATCCCGCCCCGAAGCAAAAGCCGCCGTTGCTGCCGATATCCGCCAGCTTTGCGAGTCCCGGCGGTCCCTCCCAAGCCTCGAACCGAGTCTCCACCAGCTCGATCGCGGGGTGGATGGAGCCAATTGCGGCGCTCACCTCCGGCTCGCCATAGGGCTCGCGTCGGGCTGGCAGCGCCTGGCCGAACCGAAAAGCCACCTCGGCCTCGATGCCGAAGAGCCGCAGACGAGAACCGCCGAAGCGGGCCGGCGAGGGCCGTACGAGATCGGCCAGCAGGGGCGACGCTGCCGGCTCCGCCGTCGGGCTCGGAGCACCCACTTTCCAGCCGACGATGGGTCCGTACCTCGGAACCAGGCGCGCCACCAGCGCCGCCTGGGCGGCGTAGGCCGCCGCGGCGCTGGTGGGAACGAGCTCGGGCGGCAGCGTGCCCAGCGGCTGCCCGCCGTCCCAAACAGCCGCCAGCCGCTCGCTAAGCTCGATCATCCCCGTTGCCGTCATGTCGTGAGGCTCCTCATGCTGCGAGGGCGTTGCTCGCCCGCCGCTAAGCCGCCAGGATATCCCATGATCTCTCCGATGCATCGAGGGCGTCGGCCGCCGGCACTCCGACGATGCTGGCTGTTCCTGCCCGGTGCCGAGCGGGCGCAGCTCCTCGCCGCGCCGACGACCGGCGCCGACGTGCTGATCCAGGAGCTCGAGGACTTCACGCCGCCGGCCCGCCGGCCCGAGGCGCGCGCGATGGCGCCGGAGATCTATGACCGCTGGCGGGCGGCGGGCGTGTTGGCCGCCGTTCGGATCAATCCGCTTGAGAGCGAGGGCAGGGCCGACCTGGCGGCGGTCATGCGGGGCCGGCCGGACATCGTGCTGATGTCGAAGGTCTCGCAGCGGCGCCAGGTGGTGGCGCTCGCCGAGGCCGTGCTTTCTCTCGAATACGCCAACGGTATCCCGTCGGGCAGCACGGAGATCGTGCCGAACATCGAATCCGCGCGCGGCCTCATCGAGACCTTCGCGATCGCGACGGCGAGCCCGCGGGTCACAGGCGTGCTGGGCTCGACCGAGGACATGGCGGCCGATCTGGGCGCGCCGCGCACGCCCGCCGCCCACGAGCTCGCCTATGCCCGCCAGCGCCTCCATGTGGAGTGCGTGGCGGCCGGGGTCCTCTCGGTCGATTGTCCCTATACCTTCGCCGATGTCGCGGGCTCAGAGGCGGACGCACGCGCCGCCCGAGCCATGGGCTACGTCGCCAAAAGCGCGGTCAATCCCACCCAAGTCGCCGGGATCAACGCCGCCATGACGCCCTCGTCCGAGGAGGCGGCTCACGCGCTGCGCGTCGTGGACGCCTTCGAGGCCGCGCGCGCCAAAGGCATCGACCGGGTCGACGTGGCCGGGCTCATCGTGGAGGTGCCGACTTATCTGAGCGCCCAGCGGCTGCTTGCGCGCGCCAAAGCCCTGGGAGTCGATCTCGGCTGAGCGCCATCGCCCGGACCGCTCCTCAGGAAACAGGGGCTCACGGAAGGAGAATCGGAAAATGGCGGGAGCCAAGGTCGCGATCATAACGGGTGCCGGTCAGGGCATCGGCGCCGGAGTGGCGCGGAGCTTTGCCGCGGCAGGCTACAAGGTTTCCTTGATGTCCCCCTCCGAGCGCAGCTTGAAGCTGGCGCGGGAATTGGGCGGCATCGGGCGGCAGGGCTCGGCGCTGGACACCTCCCACTTGAAGTCGCTGGTCGAGGAGACCGCCAGGGCATACGGCCGCATCGACGTCGTCGTCAACAATATGGGGCACGGTAGTGGATCGGCGCCGAGCGTCACCACCAGCACGGTCTTTGATGCGGCGAATTTCGCCGACCCCCTCGCGTTTCCAGACGAGGTTTGGCACGCGGCTTTGGACATGTATGTGCTGAGCGTGGTCCGGATGGCGCGGCTCGTCACTCCGCTCATGGCGGCTCAGGGCGGAGGCGCCTTCGTCAATATCTCGTCGTTGAATGCGACCGAGCCTCGCCCCGGTTACGCGCAGATGAGCGTGCTGCGCACGGCGCTCCATGGCTTCACGAAGCTGTTCGCCGACAAATACGCTCAGCAGAACGTCCGCATGAACAATGTCATGCCGGGTTACTGCGAGAACGTACCCATGTCGGACTCGGCTCTGCGCAGTATTCCCATGGGCCGTACGGCCCAGTTCAAAGAGATCGGAAGCGTGTGCGTGTTCCTTGCTTCGGAAGGTTCGAGCTACATGACCGGCCAGAACATCCTCGTGGACGGCGGGATCAACCGCGCCATGCGGTAAGTCAGAAACGTCTCTGTTGAGACGGCGCAGTTTCCGGGCGCATGTTCAGATCGGCCTCCCGGAACATGCGCCAGAGCATTTTCCGCCGAAGTGGACGCCGGTTCGGCGTAGAAAATGCGACAAACCAAAGACACTAGAGCATGTTCCGAACCAACTTGATCGGAATATGCTCTAGAATGCCGCTCGATTTCCGCGCTGCCTTGGGCGAGATTGCGGAATAACCAGGCAGGGCGATCGGGTGGCGCCTCGGAGGCAGACATGACCGCATCGGCAGCGGATGGCGGAATCGCCGGACTGGTGGCGGAGCAATCCGCGGGGCATCCGCTGGCCCAAGTCTTCTACAGCGATCCCGAGATTTTCCGGCGCGACCTCGACCGCATGGTGCTGCGTCGTTGGCTCTGCGCGGGCCACGTCAGCAGCGTGCCGAACGTCGGCGATTTCTTTCTCCTGGAGATCGCCATGGAGTCGGCGATCATCGTGCGCGGCGAGGACGGCGAGCTGCGCGCCCTCGTCAACGTCTGCCGGCATCGCGGCTCCCGCGTCTGCCGCGAGCGCTCGGGCAACACCCGCGTGCTGATCTGCCCCTACCACGCCTGGACCTACGGCATCGACGGCAAGCTCCGCGCAGCCCGGCACATGGCGGAGCCGTTCGACAAGGCCCAGCACGGCCTCAAAGAGATCCCGCTCCGCGTCATCGAAGGCCTGATCTTCGTCACCTTCGCCGACCAGCCGCTCGGGCTTTCGAAGGTAGAGGAGGTGCTGCGCAGGGGATACGGCCCCTATGGCTGGGCCGACGCCAAAGTCGCCCACCGCGAGATTTATCCGATCGAGGCCAACTGGAAGCTCGCGGTGGAGAACTACGTCGAGTGCTACCACTGCGCGCCCTCGCACCCCGAATACGCGCGGCTCCACGCCAACGAGCAGCCGCGCGCGAAGATCGCCGAGCTCAACGCCAAGATGGACGAGCGCGCAACCGCGCTCGGCCTCGCGATCCCCAACCAGGATCATTGGGCGCTCGCCGCGGACGCGGGCGAGGAAGCCGCCTATTGCGTGCGCTATGCCATGCTGCGCGGCGCGGTCACGGGCAGCGCCGACGGCCAGGCGGTGGCGCCGCTCATGGGGGCCTTCAAGGGCTATGACGGAGGCTCGACCTTCATCCATGTGGGTCCCGCGAGCTTTTTCCTGGCCTATCCAGACCACGGCATCATCTATCGGTTCATGCCGCGGATGGTGCAGCGCTCGGAGCTGGAGGTGATCTGGCTGGTGCGCGGCGACGCCCGCGAGGGCGTCGACTACGACCTCGACAGGCTCACCTGGCTCTGGAAGGTGACCAGCGACGCGGACAAGCGGATCATCGAGGACAACCAGCGCGGCGTGAACTCCCGCTATTACGTCCCCGGCCCCTTCTCCGTCATGGAGAGCCAGGAGCGCCGCTTCGTCGAGTGGTACTTGAGCGAGATCGGGTAGCTCTCAGCTCTTGGCATTGCCCGCGAGGTAATCCATCGCGGCCTGGGCGCCGCCGCGGGTGTGGGGCACGCCGGCGATGGCGAGACCCATCTCCACGCCCGCGAGCGTCCCCATCAGCATGAGGTCGTTGAAGTCGCCCAAGTGGCCGATGCGGAACACCGCGCCCTTGAGCTTGGTGAGTCCCGCCCCCAGCGACATGTCGAAGCGCTCGAGGATGACGCGGCGGAGCTCGTCGGCGTCGTGGCCCTTGGGCATCACGACCGCCGTGAGCGAGCTCGAGTATTCCCGCGGGTCGAGCGCCAGCACCTCGAGCCCCCAGGCCTTGACCGCGCGCCGCGTTGCCTCGGCGTGCCGGTCGTGGCGCGCAAAGACCCCCTCCAGCCCCTGCTCCTCCAGCATGTGGATTGCCTCCTGCAGGCCGTAGAGCAGGTTGGTGGCGGGCGTATAGGGGAAGGCGCCGGTCTCGTTGGCGGCGATCAGCGGGTCCCAATCCCAGTAGGAGCGCGGCAGCTTCGCCCTCTTGTGCGCGGCGAGCGCCTTCGCGGAGATCGCGTTGAAGCTCAAGCCCGGCGGCAGCATCAGACCTTTCTGCGAGCCCGCCACCGTCACGTCGACGCCCCAGGCGTCGTGGCGGTAGTCGATGGAGGCGAGCGAGGAGATCGTGTCGACCAGCAGCAGCGCCGGGTGCTTGGCGCGGTCGATCGCCGCGCGCGCGTCGGGGACGCGGCTGGTGACACCCGTCGAAGTCTCGTTGTGGACCACCATCACGGCCTTGATGGCATGGGCCTTGTCCGCTGCGAGCCGCGCCTCCATCGCCGCGGGATCGACGCCGCGCCGCCAGTCGCCCGGTACGAACTCCACCACGATCCCCAGCCGCTCCGCCAGCTGCTTCCAGAGTGTGGCGAAATGCCCGGTCTCGAAGGCGAGCACGCGATCGCCCGGCGAGAGCGTGTTGACCAGCGCCGCCTCCCAGGCCCCGGTGCCCGAGGCGCCATAGACCGCGACGGGCCCGGTGGTGCGGAAGATGCGCTTCATCCCCGCGATGGTGTCCTTGGCGAGCGCGAAGAAATCGGCACCGCGGTGGTCGATGGTGGCGCGGTCGATCGCCCGCAAGACCCGGTCCGGCACATTGGTCGGACCCGGGATCTGCAGGAAATGCCGGCCGCTGCGCGCGGGCACGGGCTCAGGCCGCCTTGATCGCCTTGGCGAGCATCGCCGCGTCCGGCTCGGTGTCGATTGAGCGGTCGGGCCGCATCCAGAAGGTCAGCACCGCGCCCACCAACAGGAGCACGATCGAGCCCGCAAAGGGCAGGTTCCAACTGCCGGTCCAATCGATCACGTGACCGAACACCCAGGGCGAAGCGATGGCGGCGATGGCCGAGCCGGTGTTCATGATGCCGCTGGCAGTCCCGGAATGCTGCGGAGCGATGTCCATGGGTACGGCCCAGATCGGACCTATGGTGAGTTCGAGGCAGAAGAAGGCGGCGCTCAGCGTCGCCGCCAGCACGGCGATGTCCTGCACGAAGAAAACCGGCGTCAGGAACACGAGTGAGCCTAGAAGGCTCCCCATGACCACATTGCGCCGCGCCTTTGCGAGGTCGCCCGTGAGCTTGAATACCCAGTCGCTGACCACGCCGCCGAGCGTGTCCCCGACCATGCCGGCGAGCCCGACGGCAAGCGCGAACCAAGCCGCTGCCTTGAGATCAAGGTTCTGCGCATGCTGAAGGTATTGCGGCATCCAGCTCAGATAGAGCCACAGCGTCCAGCCGTAGCAGAAGTAGACGAAGGTCGTGGGCAGCATCCGCGGCACCAAGCGCCGCCACGGAACCGGATTGGTGCTGTGCTGTCCGCCGCGATAGGCCGGCAGGACGTTGAGCTCGTCTTCGGAGATGCCTTTGTGGTCGCGCGGATTGTCGCGGAAGTAGAGCAACCACACTACGACCCAGGCGAGGCTCGCGAGCCCGAGGATCACGAAGGACGCCCGCCAGGACCACCACACGACGAGCGCCGCGACGATCGGGGGCGCCACCGCGTTGCCGAGGCGCGCGAAGGTGTGCGTGATGCCCTGGGCGAAGCCGCGCCATCCCACCCGGGTCCAGCCCGACATCGCGCGGGTCGCGGTCGGGAAGGTTGCGCCTTCGCCAAGGCCGAGCGCCAGCCGCGCCAGGATGAAGCCCCAGTAGCCGTTGGCGAGGCCGGTGAAGATCGTGGAGATCGCCCAGATCGCGCCGCACACGCCGAGGGTCAGCCGCGGACCGAATCGGTCGCCGATCCAACCGCCGATGATCTGGAAGCAGGCGTAAGAGACGCCGAAAGCGGCGAAGATGTCGCCATAGTCCGAGGCGCTGAGGTTGAGTTCCTTGCGGAACGCGATGGCCGCCGTCGAGATGTTCACCCGGTCGACGTAGGTGATCAGGTACATCAGGCAGAGCAGGAACAGGACCACGCTTGTCGCGACATGCCCGGACTTTCGCATCGCTTCCTCCGAAGGGAACCTTGATCGCTTGATCACCGCTGCCGTGGTCGCGGCGCGGCCACGATAAGCGCAGCTTAGCGGGCGACTCGGCCGCGCCGCAAGGCCGTGCGGCTTGCAATTCCACGGATCCTTGCCGCAAATACGCGGGACTCCGGGATGACGGGAAATTTAATGGCAGACGGCATCAGCAGCGTCGGACGGGGCACGCCGGGCGATCCCGCGCTCGAGCGGCGGCTCCGATTGGCGCTCCGCGGCGAGGTCTTGTTCGACGCGGCGAGTCGCGGTCGCTACAGCACCGACGCCTCGATCTACCAGGTCGAGCCCGTGGGCGTGGTGGTGCCGCGCGACAAGGACGATGTCGCCGCGGCCCTCGCCATCGCGCGCGAGGCCGACGTGTCCGTGCTCACGCGCGGCGGCGGCACCTCGCAATGCGGCCAGACCGTGGGCCGAGCGCTCGTCCTCGATTGCTCCCGCTACATGAACCGGCTCGTCTCCGTGGATCAGGCCGCCCGCCGCGCGCGCGTGCAGCCGGGCCTGGTGCTCGACCAGCTCAACAAGGCGCTGCGCGCGGACAAGCTCTTCTTCCCGGTCGACGTCTCCACCGGCAACCGTGCGACCTTGGGCGGCATGGCCGCGAACAACAGCTGCGGCGCGCGCTCACTGCGCTACGGCAACATGGTCCACAACGTGCGCGCGATCGACGCGATCCTGGCGGACGGCACCGCGGTCGCCATGGGCGAGGTGCCCGGCAATTTCGACGAGACCGCGATGCCCGAGCGCTACCGCGATCTCGTGCGCCGGATGCGCGCGCTTCACGACCGGGAAGCGGACGAGATCGAGCGCCGCTTTCCGAAGCTGCTGCGCCGCGTCGGCGGCTACAACATCGACATGATCGCGGACCAGGGCCACAACATGGCCCATCTGCTCGTGGGCTCCGAGGGCACGCTCGCCTTCTTCAGCGAGATCGAGCTGGATCTCCAGCCGATCCCCGCGCATCGCGTGCTCGGCATCTGCCACTTCCCGACATTTTACCAGGCGATGGCGTCCACCAAGGCGATCGTGGCGCTCGGGCCCACCGCGGTCGAGCTGGTCGACCGCACCATGATCGACCTCGCGCGGGAGATCGCGATGTTCCGGCCGGTGGTCGATCGCTTCGTCCGCGGCGAGCCCGAGGCGCTGCTCCTGGTGGAGTTTGCGGGCGACGATGCCGACGAGAACAACCGGCGCCTCCGTCGCCTGATCGAGCTGATGGGCGATCTGGGGTTCCCCGACGGCGTGGTCGAGGCGACCGATCCCGCCTTCCAGAGTGCGGTCTGGGAGGTCCGCAAGCAGGGCCTCAACATCATGATGTCGATGAAGGGCGACGGGAAGCCGATCTCCTTCATCGAGGATTGCGCCGTCTCGCTCGACGATCTCGCGGACTACACCGACCGCCTCACCAACATCTTCAAGAAGCACGGCACCTACGGCACCTTCTACGCCCATGCCTCGGT
>DASZHJ010000450.1:0-22136 GCA_035938015.1 Allostellaceae bacterium | reverse complement strand
GTAGTCGCGGATTTCGCCATGATCCGCCGGCAGCTCGCGGTCGATGGCGGCGGTGAGCGCGCCCGCCTGCACCGCGCGGATGCCCATGACGCCGACGCCATTCGCCTTGGCCGCCGCAATCACCGCGCGCGGCTTGGCGGGTCCGTCGAAGAATTTGAGCGAGCCCGGGGAGTCCAGGAGATTGGCGATGCACTGCGCCGCTGCGGGCGCAGGCCGCTCGCCCAGGAGCTTGATGACGGTGTCGGGATGCCCGATGCCGGTCAGGCCCCAGGCGCCGATCAGGCCCTCAGTTTTCAGGCGCTCCAGGACGGGCCGGACGTGGCTGACGAAGCGCGAATAGGGCGTCATGCGGGTCGCCGCATTGGCGTGGCGCCGCATGGGGTGGTCGTCCGGCACGACGTTCGAGTGCAGGAAAAAGAGATCGAGATGCCCGAGGCGCAGGCGCGCGAGGCTGTCCTCGATCGATCGGCGGAGCCGAGTCTCGACTTCGGCCTCGGGCGCATCGCCGAGCAGGCATTTGCTGGTAACCCGCACGCCGGCGGGGAGCCGGCCGCCCAAGGCCTCGCCCACGATGCTCTCGGCTTTCCCGTCGCCGTAGCGCGGCGCCAAATCGAGCAGGGTGATGCCCGCTTCCACGGCCGCACGCACGGTGGCGACGCATTCCTGGTCGGTGGTGGTGCCCCAGAGCATGCCGATGCCACCGCCGCCGAGCGTGAGCGCGCTCACCGGCGGCAGGGAGCCGAAGGGATGCAGCTTCATTGTGTCGGTCCTTCTCGCATTCCCTCGCCACCGGGAGAGAACACCCTAGCCGAGATTGTCGGTCACCAGCTCCCATACGTCGCCGGCGCGACCGGCGAGCACCGCCTTGGCGGAGTAGAGCGCGGTGCCGAACACCTGAGCGATCTCGATCTTCGGCGGCATGACGAGCTCCATCCTGTCGGTCACCACGTCGATGAGCGCCGGCCCGGGAGCGGCGATCCAATCGCGCACGGCCGGCTCCAGCTCCTCCGCGCGCTCGACCCGTTGCGCGTGAAAGCCGATCGCCTGCGCCACCCGCGCAAAATCGGGATTCTCGAGGTTGGTGTAGGCATCCAGCAGGCCCTCGACCTTCATCTCGAGCTCGACGAAGCCCAGCGAGCTGTTGTTGAAGACCGCGATCTTGATCGGGATCTTTTCCTGCACCGCAGTGATTAGGTCGCCCAACAGCATCGCCAGGCCGCCGTCGCCGCTGAGCGAGATGACCTGCCGGCCGGGCGCCGCCTTCTTGGCGCCGAGCGCCTGCGGCATGGCATTCGCCATGGTGCCGTGGGTGAGGCTGATGATCGTGCGCCGCCGGCCCGTGGCGCGGACATGGCGTAGCAGCCAGACCATGGGCGAGCCGCCGTCGGCGGTGAAGACGGCGTCATCGTCGGCGTGCCGGTCGATGAGATGGGCCAAGTACTGCGGATGGATGGCCCCGCCCCGGCCGACCGCCGCGCGTTTGTCGAGCGCGTGCACCGCGCTCTTGTGGCGATCCAGGCAGTCGTCGAGGAAACGCCGATCCTGGCGAGGGGCGAGCCGCGGCATGAGCGCCTCAAGCGTCGCCCGCACGTCGCCGACCACGCCGATCTCGACGGGATGGCGGCGGCCGAGGTGAGTGGGATCGACGTCCACCTGCACGATCCGTGCGTGCGCCGGGTAGAATTGGCGCCAGGCAAAATCGCAACCGAGCAGCAGCAGCGTGTCGCACGCCATCAAGGCGTGGTAGCCGGCCGCCGTCCCGAAGATGCCCGTGAGGCCGACATCGAAGGGGTTGTCGTATTCAAGGAAATCTTTCGCCCGCGACGTGTGGGCGACCGGTGCTTTTAGACGATCGGCCAAAGCCACGACCTGGTCGTGGGCGTCCTGACAGCCCGAGCCGCCGTAAATCGAAACGCGCTCACCGGCGTTCAGTACGGCGGCGATGCGCTCGAGGTCGGCATCGCCGGGGCGGATCACGGGTTGCGCGACGTGCACGGCAAAGGCGGGCTCGTCCGGAGCGTGGGCCTTGGAGACGTCCACCGGCACGATCAGGACGGCGACGCCGCGTTTGGAGAGAGCGGCCTGAGCCGCCATCGCCGTCTTGCGCCTGGCTTGCGCGGGGGTCCGGATCTCCTCGCAGAACACGCTGCACTGCTTGTAGATCGGCGCGAAATCCACCTCCTGCGGGAACTCGAAGCCCTGCTCGTCGGAGATGATCTGGCTCGCGATCAGGACAACCGGCGCGCGGTTGCGATGCGATTCGAAGAGACCGTTGATGAAATGCAGGCTACCGGGCCCGCATGAGCCCGCGCAGGCCGTGAGATCGCCGGTCAGCATCGCCTCGGCCCCGGCGGCGAATCCCGCGACCTCCTCGTGCCGGACATGGACCCATTCGATCTCGCTGCGGCGGATGGCGTCCGTGACGAAGTTGAGCGTATCGCCCGGCACACCCCAGCATCGCTTGACGCCCGCGGCTTGCAGGGTTTCCACGATGACATCGGCGACCCTCTTGGCCATTTCCGTCCTCCCGAGTGTTCGGTTTGGGGGCCCAAAAACCACCGCCGGCCGGGCGCACACGACTCAAGATCTACGGTGGCGCGCGGGAATTTCCAGGGTGGGCCGCTCTCACCGCGGCGGTGCTTGCGCCGGCGCGGGCTCGGCGGCGCGTGCGCCTCGGCCGAACCAGCCGCGGATCACCACGTAGAAGGCCGGCGTGAAGATCAGGCCGAAGCCGGTGACACCAAGCATGCCGAAGAAGACCGCGGTGCCGAGCGACTGGCGCATCTCCGAGCCGGCGCCGGTGGCGATCGCCAGCGGCACCACGCCCAGGATGAAGGCGAAGGAGGTCATTAGGATCGGGCGGAGCCGCGTGCGCGCGGCCTGCATCGCGGCCTGGAACCGGTCCTGGCCTTGCGCCTCGGCCTGACGCGCGAACTCGACGATCAGGATGGCGTTCTTGGCGGCGAGCCCGATCAGCACGATGAAACCGATCTGGCCGAGAATGTTCACGTCGAAGCCGCGCAACAGCAAGCCGGTGACGCCCGCGAGGAGGCACATCGGCACGATCAGCACCACCGAGAGCGGCAGCGCCCAGCTCTCGTACTGCGCCGCCAGCACCAGGAAGACGAACACCACCGAGGCCCCGAAGACCAGCAGCCCCGTGTTGCCCACCAGCTTCTCCTGGTAGGCGAGCTCGGTCCACTCGTAGCCGAAGCCGTCGGGCAGGCGCTCGTTGGCGAGCCGCTCCATCGCCGCCAGCGCATAGCCCGTCGAATAGCCCGGCAGGCTGTTCCCCTGCACCTCCGCGGCCGGATAGAGGTTGTAGCGCGCGACGCGATAGGGCCCGGTGATGTCGCGGAAGGTCGCCACGGATCCGATCGGCACCATCTGGCCGTTATTGTTGCGCGTCTTGAGATTGACGATATCGCGCTCGTTCTCCCGGAACTGTCCGTCCGCCTGGGCGGTCACGTGGTAGGTGTGGCCGAGATAGTTGAAGTCGTTGACGTAGGACGAGCCGAGATAGACCTCCAGCGTCTCGAACACTTTGTCGGCGGACACGCTCAGCATCTCCGCCCTCACGCGGTCGATGTCGGCGTAGAGCTTGGGCGTGCGCGTGTTGAAGAGCGAGAACACGCCAACCATGCCCGGCACCTGGTTCGCGGCGCCGACGATGTCCTGGGTCGCCGCCTCGAGCGCCTGCAGGCCACGCCCGCGCTTGTCCTGCACCATCATCTTGAAGCCGCCGGCGTTGCCGATGCCGCGCACCGGCGGCGGCGGGATCACGATGATGAAGGCTTCCTGGATCGCCGAGAGGCGCTGGCGCAGGCTCGCCAGCACGTGGTCGGCGGAAAGACCCTTGCCGACCCGGTCCGCGAAGGGCGCGAGCGTCGCGAAGATCGCGCCCGAGTTGGGCGCATTGGTGAAAGTGGCGCCATCGAGCCCGGCGAACGGCACGGCATGGATCACGCCCTCAGTGCCCAGGATGATCTTGGTGGCGTTGCGCACGACCGCGTCCGTGCGCTCGAGCGAGGCGCCCGGCGGCAGCTGGAGCACCGTAATGAGGTAGCCTAGGTCCTGCTGGGGTATGAATCCCGTGGGCGCGCGCTCGAACTGCCAGCCGGTGAGGCCGATCAGACCGGCATAGACCACCAGGACGATGGCGCTGCGCCGGACCAGCGCGCCAGTCAAGGTCCCATAGCCCGAGGACATCCGGTCGAAACCCGTATTGAAGCCGCGGAAGAAGCGGCGGATCGGCGCTCCCAGCGCGGAGGGCGCCGCCGGATGCGCCTCGTGCGGCTTGAAGAGCAGCGCGCAGAGCGCCGGGCTCAAGGTCAGCGAGACGATGCAGGAGATCACCGTGGCGGACGCGATGGTGACCGCGAATTGCCGGAAGAACTGGCCGGAGATGCCCGAGATGAAGGCCGCCGGGATGAACACCGCCGACAGCACCAGCGCGATCGCGATGAGTGCGCCGCCGACCTCGTTCATGGTCTCGTGCGCGGCGTCGCGCGGCGACATGCCCTCGCGGATGAGGCGCTCGACGTTCTCCACCACCACGATGGCGTCGTCGACCACGATACCGATCGCCAGCACCAGCCCGAAGAGCGACAGGTTGTTGAGCGAGAATCCGGCAGCCGCCAGCACCAAGAACGTGCCGATCAGCGAGATCGGGATCGCCACGATCGGAATGACCGAGGCGCGCCAGGTCTGCAGGAACAGGATCACCACCACCACGACTAGCACCACCGCCTCGGCCATGGTGCGGAAGACCTCGCGCACGGATTCGGCGATGAACTGTGTGGGGTTGTAGACGATGTCGTATCTGAGGCCGGGCGGGAACGCCTTCCCGAGGGTCTCCATGGTGGCGAGTACCCGAGCGGCGGTGGCGAGCGCGTTCGAGCCCGGCAGCTGATAGAGCAGCAGCGGCACCGCCTGCCGGTCGTCGAGATAGCCGTTGGCGCCGTAGTCGAGCGCGCCGAGCTCGACGCGCGCGATGTCGCGCACGCGGGTGACGCGACCGTTGGCGTCGGTGCGCACGATGATGTTCTCGAACTGCCGGGGATCGGTGAGCCGTCCCAGCGTCTCCACGTTGATCTCGAAGGCGCCCGCTTTGGGCACCGGTGGTTGGTTGAGCACGCCCGAGGCCACCTGCACGTTCTGTCCCTGCAGCGCGGTCACCACGTCGCCGGCGGTGAGGCCCCGCGCCGACACCTTGTCGGGATCGAGCCAGATCCGCATGGAATAATCGCGGGCGCCGAACACGCGCACGTCGCCGACGCCGTTGACCCGCGCCAGCACGTCCTTCACCTGCAGCGTCGCGTAATTGGAGATGTAGAGCTGGTCGCGCGAGCCGTCGGGCGAGCTCAGATGGATCACCATCATGAGGTCGGGCGAATTCTTGCGCACGGTGATGCCGACGCGCTGCACCTCGGTCGGCAGCTGGGGCTGTGCCACTGCAACGCGGTTCTGCACCAGGACCTGGGCGATATCGAGGTCGGTGCCGAGCGCGAAGGTGACCGTGAGCTGGAGATTGCCGTCGCTGGTCGCCTGCGACGTCATATAGAGCATGTTCTCGACGCCGTTGATGCCCTCCTCGAGGGGTGTGGCGACCGTGTCGCTCACCACCTGGGCGGAAGCGCCGGGATAGCTTGCGCTGATCACGATGGTCGGCGGCGCGATGTCGGGATATTGCGCCACCGGCAGCGAGAAATAAGCGATGCCGCCGAGCAGTGTGATGAAGGTCGAGACGACCATCGCGAAGATCGGACGGTCGATGAAGAAGTGCGAGAGGTTCATCGGACGCGCCGGCTCAGTTCGCCTGCGCTTCGAGCTCGATCTTGCCGGGTTGCGGCGTCACCTTGGCGCCTGGCCGCGCGCGCAGGAGACCGTCGATCACGATGCGATCGGTTGGGGCGAGCCCCGAGCGGATGATGCGCAGATTGTCGTAGGTCGGGCCGGTGCGCACGACCTTGGGCTCGACGGTGCCGTCGTCCCGCACCACCATCACAATCTTGCGCGACTGGTCGGTGACCACCGCGGCATCCGGCACCAATATCGCCTGGTAGGGCTCCGAGCCCGGGATCCGGATGCGGCCGAACTGGCCGGCCGTCAGGAAGTAATCCGGATTGGGGAATTGGGCACGCAACCGGATGGTGCCGGAATTCCGGTCCACTTGATTGTCGACGAAATTGAGCTTGCCTTCATGCGGCCAGCCCTTCTCGTCGTTGAGATGCAGGGCCACCGGCACCGAGTTGTCGCGCGTCGACTTCATCAAGCCCTTCTCGGTCGCGCGCTGATAGGCGAGGTAATCGCCCTCGCTCATGTCGAAATTGAAGTAGATCGGATCGAGTGAGACGACGGTGGTAAGCAGCGTGGTGCCCGCGCCGCCCTCGCCGCCGCTCACGAGGTTGCCGATGCTCACGAGGTGATTGCTGATGCGGCCCGAGACCGCCGCCGTGATGCGGGTGAACTCTACGTTGAGCTGCGCCGAGCGGATCGTGGCCTTGGCGGATTCCACGGCGGCCGCAGCCACTTTCAGGTCGGAGACCCGCTGGTCATAGCTGCTGACGGCCTCGAAGCCCTTGTTCTTGAGATCCGCGGAGCGCTCCAATTGCCGCTGGGCGAGGTCCATTTGGGCGAGTCCCTGGCCCAGCTGCGCCTGCGCCACCGCCAGCGTCGCCTCGTAGGGACGCGGGTCGATCACGAACAGCAGGTCGCCCTGCTTCACCATCTGGCCGTCCTGGAAATGAATCTCGGTCAAATAGCCGCTGACGCGCGCGCGTACCTCGACGTAGTCGACGGCGGCGAACTGCCCCGTGAATTCGTCCCACTCCGTGATTTCCTTCTGGAGCGGCGTGCTCACGGTCACCGCGGGCGGCGCCTGCGGCGCCTGCGCCGGCGCCGCATGTCCGGCGATGACGATGCCGGCAAGCGCGGCAGCCGCCGGCCGCCAGAGCAGCCTGAAAGCAATCAAACTCCGCATATTCGCCCTCCGTCGGGTGGCGCCTATTTTCTCGGCAAACTCCGCCGCAGGCCCAGGCATCCCGACACCCTAGCTAGGTTGGGACCGGGAGACTTCCACCCTACAACCTACAAGGGGCCGCAGCCATGCCGCTCCGTCATGACGCTTGCCACGCCGCCTCGAGCGGGAATATCGGCCTTTGGCCACCGGGCGCCGACGCGCCATAATGCCGACGACACAACGGGCTAGCGGCCGCGATGAGCGATTTCGCCGAGGCTTTTCACACCGCCGGACGGCTGATTGTCGACCGCGATCCCGCGCTGATCGCGATCGTGCTCCTGTCTTTGCGCGTGAGTCTCGGCGCCGTGGCCCTCGCGGCGCTTCTCGGCCTGCCACTGGGTGCTCTGCTAGCGCTCGCGCGCTTTCCCCTCCGGGCCGGCGTGATCGTCGTGCTCAATGCCTGCATGGGATTTCCGCCGGTGGTCGCCGGCCTGGTGCTCTATCTGCTGCTCTCGAGGGCGGGACCGCTGGGCAGCTGGGGCGTGCTGTTCACGCCCACCGCCATGGTGATCGCCCAATGCGGGCTGGTGACACCGATCATCGCGGCGATCACCCGCCAGCTCATCGAGGATCTCTGGGCGGAGCATCGGGAGCAGCTGAAGTCGCTGGGCGCCGGCCGATTTCGGGCGGCTGCAACCTTGCTCTGGGACGCGCGGCTCTCGCTGGGTACCGCGGTGCTCGCGGGCTTCGGCCGGGCGAGCGCGGAGGTCGGCGCCATCATCATCGTCGGCGGGAACATCTCCGGCGCGACCCGCACCATGACGACCGCAATCGCGCTCGAGACCAGCAAGGGCGACCTGTCGCTGGCGCTGGCGCTGGGACTCGTGCTGTTGACGCTGGTGCTCGGCGTGAACAGCGCGGCGCAGATCGCCAGCGGTGCGCTGCGCCGGAGCGCGGGGTAGCCCTATGCACGGCTCGCCCTCCATCCTGCCGCTGCGCCTCGAGAACCTTGCTTTCACCGTCGGCGGCGAGCGGCTCATCGACGGCATCACCGCGCGGCTCGACGCGGGCCCGCGCACGGTGATCCTCGGGCATAACGGCGCCGGGAAGAGCCTGTTGCTGCGTCTCTGTCACGGGCTTCTGGCGCCGAGCCACGGCTTGGTCCTCTGGTCGGACCATGGCCTCGGCCTGGAATGGGTGCGCCGGCGCCAAGCGATGGTTTTCCAGCACCCGGTCGTGCTGCGCCGCTCCGCGCGCGCGAATGTGAGCTATGGCCTCTCGCTTGCGGGCGTGTCATGGCGGGAGCGCCGCAAGCAGGCCGAGGCGGCGCTGGCCGAAGTGGGTCTCGCCGAGCTCGCCGATCGGCCCGCGCGCGCCCTTTCCGGCGGCGAGCGGCAGCGGCTGGCGCTGGCGCGCGCCTGGGCGCTGCATCCGGAGGTGCTGCTTCTGGACGAGCCCACCGCCAGCCTCGATCCGGCTGCGACCCGCGCGGTCGAGACGGTGGTCGCGGCCTTCGACATGGCCGGCACCAAGATCATCATGACCACCCACGACCTCGGCCAAGCCCGGCGGCTTGCGGACGACGTGCTCTTCCTGCACAAGGGCCGGCTCCTGGAGCATGCGCCCGCTCGCGAGTTTTTCGAGCGTCCGCGCACGCCGGAAGCCCGCGCCTACGTGGCCGGCGACTTGTTGTGGTAACCGCCACCCCGAATAGAAGACAAGGGACGATGAAAAGACGCCTCGCTCTGCTCGCGCTGGTCATCGCGGGGCTCACATCGATATCGGCGGCAACCGCATCCGACGCGAAATTCATCACGGTCGCGTCGACGACCTCGACGGAGAATTCCGGCCTCTTCACCACTCTGCTTCCGGCCTTCACCAAGGCGACGGGCATCGAGGTGCGGGTGGTGGCGGTCGGCACCGGCCAAGCGCTTGCACTCGGCCAGCGCGGCGATGCCGACGTGGTGTTCGTGCATGATCGTCCGGCCGAGCTCAAGTTCGTCGCGGCCGGGGACGGCATCGGACGCCGCGAGGTCATGTACAACGACTTCATCGTCGTGGGTCCCGCGAGCGATCCCGCCGATATCGCCGGCCTCACAGACGCGGTGGCCGCCTTCAAGAAGATGGCGGATGCGAAGGCGACCTTCCTTTCGCGCGGCGACAAGAGCGGCACCAACGAGGAGGAGCTGCGGCTCTGGGCCGAGGCCGGCGTCGACGTGACGCAGGACGCGAGCCACGATTGGTATCGCGACACCGGCTCCGGCATGGGTGCCACGCTCAATACCGCCGCGGGGATCGGCGGCTACACGCTCGCCGACCGCGGCACCTGGCTCAGCTTCAAGAACCGCGCGGACCTCAAGATCCTGGTCGAGGGAGATCGGCGGCTCTTCAATCAATATGGCGTGATGCTGGTGAATCCGGAGCGGCACCCGACGGTTAAACGAGAGTGGGGGCAGGCTTTCATCGATTGGCTCACCTCGCCCGCGGGGCAGCAGACCATCGCCGGCTACAAAATCGGCGGAGAGCAGCTGTTCTTTCCGAACTACAAGCCGGCGGGTTCCTGAGGAGCGGCGTCATCCGCGGGAGCACTGGCTCTGGCGGATGACGCTCCGCACCGTCAGGGAATTCGGTGCATCCGCAACGATTGCGGCGTGAACTGGTAGATCACCGGGCCGTAGGCCGGCTTGAGCTCGGGTGCGCCGGGTACATGGTGCCTGGAGAGGGAAACCGGACTGAACTCGTAGATCACCGGCCCGGGGTTTTGGGGCGTGTTCCAGCCTGGCGGATAGAGGTCGTGTCCGGCAAAGACCGGTCCGGGCGCAAGTACCGCAAGCGCGAGCGCGGCAAGTCCCATCGAGCCGAGGCAAGTACGGATTTTGGGCATGAAGGTGTCTCCTGCTGAGGCGGAGGCTGCCAGACGCGCGCAGCACTTCGCGGATTGTCTCGGCTAGGAGACTGGCCGGCGGCGACTTTCATTCCCGAAAAGTCGCCGCCGGCCGAATGCTCAGCGGAACAGTGCCAGCGCGTTCGTGAGCGTGATCCAGACGCCCCAGGCGATTGGGATGCCGACCGCGAGCCAGGCGAGGATCGAGGTGGCATCGAACCGCCACTCGCCGATGCCCATCGATCCCGTGGTCGCCTGGGCAGCCTGTGTCTTCGCCTGCAACGCCGCAACCTCTTCGTCCTTCATGAACCATTTGTCGGCGAGCGGCTTGATCAGATAGTTGCACACGAAGCCGCCGACCAGCATGGCCGAGAGCACGTACATGGTGACGTCGTAGACGGAATCGCGCGGCACGCCCGCCTGCAGCTCGAACTCGCGGATGTAGTTCACCACGAAGGGACCCATGATCCCCGCCGCAGACCATGCGGTGAGCAGGCGGCCGTGGATGGCGCCCACGAACTGCGTGCCGAACACGTCGGCGAGATAGGCCGGCACCGTCGCGAAGCCGCCGCCATACATCGAGAGGATGATGCCGAAGGCCAGCACGAAGAGCGCCTTGTTCTCGGTGTGCGCCAGAGTGGGCGCGCTTGCGTAGAGCGCGATGCCGAGCAGGAAGAACGTGTAATAGGTCGCCTTGCGGCCGATAAAATCCGACATCGAGGCCCAGAAGATCCGGCCGCCGATATTGAAGAGCGAGAGCAGGCCGGTGAAAGCGGCGGCGATGGTCGCCACCATCCGCCGCTGGTCGTCGTCGAGGTGCGTGAAGGTGATGTCGGGATGGCCGATCAGCGAGCCCGCGAAGATCTCCTGCAGCATGGGCGAGGCCATGCCGATGACGCCGATGCCCGCGCTCACATTGAGGAAGAGCACCCCCCAGATCAGCCAGAACTGCGCGGTCTTGTGCGCGTCGCGCAGGTGGACGTGGCCATGGGTGATCAAGGCCTTGGCACCCGCCGGGGGCGGTGTCCAACCTTGCGGCCGCCAATGGGCCGGCGGCAGCCGGTAACCGAAGGCACCGCCCATCATGAAGACGAAATAGATGACGGCCATCGTAACGAAGGTCTGCCAGACGCCGACCGAGGTCGGCGACCGGAACTGGTTCATCAGGATGTCCGCGAGCGGCGAGCCGATCATGGCACCGCCGCCGAAGCCCATGATCGCCATGCCCGTCGCCATGCCGCGCCGGTCGGGAAACCATTTGACCAGCGTCGAGACCGGCGAGATGTAGCCGAGACCGAGGCCGACGCCACCGATGACTCCGGAGCCAATCCACAGCATCCAGAGCTGGTGCGTAAGGACGCCCACGGCGGAGATCAAGAGGCCGCCGCACCAGCAGAACGCCGCGACCACGCCCGCCTTGCGCGGCCCGACCCGCTCGAGCCAGCCGCCCCAGAGGGCCGCCGAGGAACCAAGGAAAATGAAAAAGAGCGTGTACATCGGCGTCATATCGACGATGCGCCAGTCGCAGGTCGTCGCGAATAGCGAGGAGAGGAGCGACGGATCGGGGCAGGCCACGAACTTCTGGATGCCGATCGAGCGCGAGAGCGGCAGCCAGAATACGCTGAAACCATAGGCCATGCCGATGCAGAGATGGATCGCCAAAGCCGCGGGCGGCACGAGCCACCGGTTGAAGCCCGGTCGCGCGATTATCCGCTCGCGCTCGAGTAGTCGCGGGCTTGAGGCGACCCCGTTGTTCGCCGTGCTGGCTGATGCCATCGACAGCTTCCTCCCCATTGGCAGGCCTGCCCTGTTGATCAGGCCATAATTAACGGTCTTTTGCCCGCGGCCGCTTGCACAAACCATCCGGGCCAAGGCTGTGCTTGTCAAGATGACCAGCCCATGGCGCAGCTGCCCACGGCTTGCGGGCTTGTGGGAGCGATACTTGGATCGAGTTCTTAGCTCGTCGCAGGGCTGCCGGGCGGCGGCGACGGCTCCACGGTGTGGAAGCGCTCGACGATGCCCTGGGCCCCGAAGCTCCGCTCGACCGCGAGAACCGTGCCGGCCGGCCGGTCGCACAGGCTTTGGACGAATTCGCATTCCTCCTCGGCAAAGCCGCGCGCGGCGGCGCGATCGGGCGCCTGGTAGTGCTCGAGCAGATGCCGGGTGAGCGCGGAAACCACGCTCTCGTAGTCCTGCGGTGTGATCTCGCTCACGGAGACCAGACGCGACCAGCCAAAGCTGCCCGTGCCCATGAACCCCGAGCGAAACGCCTGGCGCTCGCCGCCGACCAGCGTCGATGCCTCACGGTCGGAAAATACGAAGGCGCCTGAAATCGCCCACTCGCCCGGCTCGGCCGCGCTGCCGAACCGCTGGGCGTCGGCAGCATCGAGCCGAAACGTGCGCAAAAATCGCATGACCAGAAATCAGCGCTCGGGTCCGCAGGTGGCAAAGCTCGCGCACACATGATCGAGCCGCAGCGCGACCGGCAGGAACGCAATCGAGACCCGCAGCGACAGCGGCAGCAGGCGCGCATCGTTGCTGAGCGTCAGGTCCGCCGGACGCGGCGCGCTATCGGGATCGCCGTCCTCGCTGGTTTCGCCTTTGAATCCGGCGATGGGTTTGAGCGTCAGGCGAAGCCGGATCGTATCCTCTTCCCCGCCAACGGAAACGACGCGGACCCCAACGTCGAACCGCCGCGCATCATCGAAGACGCGGATGGCGAACTCGTCGCCGGGTTTCGGCGGCTTCACCCGCAATTCCTGGCGAATGAACGCGAGGGCCGCGATGGGATCGACGACGTCGCGGCGGTGGATCTCCGCGAGCGGCGGCTTGTGGCTGGTGTCCTCGGGCGCGCGCTCGGCGATGACGGCACCATCGCGCTCGACGAAGCGCAGGCTCGCGCGTTGGTCATGCCGCTTGCGCAGGTCGTAGCGGGCATCGTAGCTCACGGGCGCCGCGGTGCCGTCCTCGGCGAGATGGCCTTCACCCACGACCTCGGTGCGAAACTTGGTAAGCCAACGCGGCAAGCCCAGTGTCTCGATCCGGATCTGGTCGCGGTATTCCGATCCGGTCCCACCGAGATCGAGCCGCACGTCCGCCGCCGGCACACCGGCCCAGGTGGCGCGATAGAAGGCAGCCAGCTCCTCGGCCTCACCGGCACCCGCGAAGCCGCAGAGCCCGAAGATGAGCAGGAACCCCATCACGAGACGAGCAATGCGCATGGGTCAGTATAGCCGCGGCGAGCGGAGGTCGCGAGTTCCCGTCCTTGCGGCTTGATGGAGTTTCTTGTGGCTAGCGTGCCCTCGGACGTAGTCTGGATCTCCGCCCGCCGCGCGCCGAAAGGACCGTTCGCGTGATCCCGATGACCTCTGCGATGCCGCGCAACCTGGCGCCCGGCTATTACGTCGATCCCGAGATCTACCGGGGCGAGCGCGAAGCCATCTTTGCGCGGCATTGGCACATGGTGGGGCCGGTCGCGGAGGTCGCCGAGTCCGGGCAATACGTCGCGGTCGAGATCGCGAATTGGAAGCTGTTCGTCCTGCGCGGCCAAGACGGCGTACTGCGGGCGTTCCACAATGTGTGCCGCCATCGCGGCGCGCGTCTGCTGGAGGAGGGCGCGGGGCGTTGCCAGACTTTGCGTTGCCCCTATCACCTCTGGGTTTACGACCACGAGGGTCGGTTGCGGGGAGCGCCATGGTTCGGAGACGATCCGGGGTTCCGGCTGGACGACTGGCCGCTGCAGCCGGTCTCCGTCGACACCTGGCGCGGTCTGCTCTTCATCGCGATCGCGCCGGCGACGAGCTTGATCGAGCAGCTCGGCGATCTTCCGGAGGAAGTCGCGGAGTTCCCGATCGAGAGCTTCGCGGCCGTCGCCGGCGAGCGCTTCGTCATGTCGGCGAACTGGAAGACCTACACGGATAATTTCGTCGAAGGTTATCACGTCCCGGGCATTCACCCGGCATTCAGCAAGGTGATTCAGTTCGATAAGTTCGAGACCGTCGCGCGCCGCGGCCTGGTGCGTATGACCGCTCCTCAACGCAGCGGCTCCATCTACGGCGGCAAGTGGCTCTGGATGTGGCCGAGCTGGACCCTCTCGGTATTCCCCGGCGGCATGAACACCAGCCGCATCAATCCGACCGCCGCCGGCCAGACGGAACTCGTCTACCACTTCTATTTCGCCGACACATCGGAGGCGAGCGCGGCTGCGCGCGCGCAGACCATCACGACCAACTGCAACATCGTGCGCGAGGACTTCGGCATCTGCGAGCACACGCAGCGCAATTACGCATCGGGCGCCTATATACCGGGGCCTCTCAGTCCCCGGCACGAGCAGTCCGTCGCGTATTTCCAACGCAAGGTGCTCGAGGCGCTGAGCGACCCCGCTGCCAAGGCGGCGGAGTGAGAGCGCGCCTCATAGAGCTACCCTGATTGCTCGCGCTCGGTTCCGGGGATAGGCTCTATCCGGAGCAGCGCCGCTCGCGCGGGGCTGACGGGGCCGCCGAAACAACGGAGGGAGGCAGATAATGGAAAAGCCAACAACCAAGCGCACCAAAATCGGGCGCCGGACAATGCTAAAGCTGGCCGCGGGCGCCGGCCTCGCGGGCACGAGCGGTATCGCCTTCGCGCCAATGGCGCGGGCCGCCGATACGACGCTCGCGATCTGGACCGGATTTCCGGAGCTGCAGCCCTTCTACGAGGCCGTGGCGAAGGCCTATTCGAGCGCCCATCCCGAGGTGAAATGCACGGTCTTCAGCACATCGCTGCGCGAGACCGAGCAAAAGCTGAGCGCTGCGGTGCCCACGGGTACCGGGCCCGACATCTACGACATCGGCACCAACATCAGCGTCAACTTCATCGAGTCCGGACTGATCGATGCCAACCCGGCGGACATCGACAAGTACTTGAAGGGCGGCGCCTGGAACAAGTTCGTGGTCGACTTCTTCACGATCAACGGCAAGACCTACGGCCTGCCGCTGATGGAAGGCAGCAAGGCCTCGATGTTCTACAACAAGGCCATGTTCAAGGAGGCCGGCATCGCCGAGCCGCCCGCCACCATGGCGGACTGCGTCGAGGCCGCGAAGAAGCTCGTGAAGTTCGACAGCTCCGGCAAGATGACGCGGAGCGGTATCAGCCTCCGGCTCTCCGGCCAGGGCAGCGGCATCTGCGAAAAGTTCCGCTATCTGCTCGAGGGCGCCGGGGTATCGGTGATCGTCAAGACCGCGAGCGGGAAATATCACAACAACTTCGACAACGACGCCGGCCGCGCCGCGTTGCAGTGGGTGGTCGATGCCGTCCAGAAGCACAAGATCGACGATCCCAAAGTGCCGCACGACGCCGCCGCCTTCGCCGCCGGCACCACCGCTATGCTGTGGCGCGAAGCCTGGGTGATCGGCGAGATCCACGACAAGGCTCCGACCCTGGACTACGGCGTGGTGCCGATCCCGAAATGGACGGCCTCCAGCCCCAATCGGATGCTGCTGCAGCCCTGGGGCGTCTACGTCAACGGCAAAAGCGCCAGCAAGCCGGCAGCTTGGGAGTTCGTGAAGTTCCTTACCAACCCCGAGAACTCGCTCCGGATCACCGAGATGACCGGCTGGGTCTCCGAGCGCGAGGATGTCGACTGGAAGCCGCTGCTCGCCAAGACGCCGCAGTTCCAGGTGTTCGTCTCGCCGCCCAAGGGGATGGACTACTATGTCGAGCCGATCCTGGCGCCCTGGGACGAGATCGAATCGAAGATGGCGGACAAGCTCGTCGCCGCCTACGCCGATCCCGCGCTCAACGGCAATCCCGCCAAGGTCGCCGAAGCTGTCAAGCAGATGGCGGCACAGACGGACCAGCTCCTCAAGGACGCAGACCTCTACAGCGCGACTTAAGTGCTCGCACGTCGTTTCGTGAGTTACCCCTCTCCCTACCCTCCCCCTCACGGGGGGAGGGTAAAGGAGACGCGGCATCTCAAAGTCCCCTCCCCCCTCGAGGGGGAGGGTTAGGGTTCGCGCTGTGGCCGCGCAGAGCGTCACTATCGCCGGAGCAAGGCCGGTCGCCACGCGCTGGAGCCGGATCCGGCGAAATCGCCAGGCCCTGCTCTTTTGCTACCTCGCCCTGGCGCCGGTGCTGGTGCTGTTCTTCTACGTGCGGGTCGTTCCGATCATCGAGAGCGTGGCGCTCAGCTTTTACCGCTGGGACCTGATCAAGCCGCTGAAGCCCTTCATTGGCTTGCGCAACTACGTGGATCTGCTGAGCGACGAGAATTTCCGGCTGGCGCTCGAGAACACGCTCATCTACTCCGTCGCGACGGTGGTCGTGAGTACATTGCTGGCGCTGCCGCTGGCCGTGTTCCTCGCGCGCAAGGGATGGGTCGCCGCGGTCTACCAGACCATCTACTTCCTCCCGGTGATCACGCCGCTGGTTCCGATGGCGATCGCGTGGCGGTGGATCTACGACTACAACTACGGGTTGTTCAATTACGTGCTGTCGTTCTTCGGGATTCCCGCGGTGCCGTGGCTCACCAGTCCGGACATCGCGCTCTGGGCCATCATCATCATGAGCATCTGGAAAGGGCTGGGCTACAGCCTGATCCTGTTCCTGGTCGGCATCCGCAACATCCCCGAATCCTACCTGGAAGCCGCCAGCCTCGACGGCGCTTCGCCTTGGCAGCGCTTCTGGCACGTGACGCTGCCGCTGCTGAAGCCGATCCTGCTCTATGTGCTGGTCACCGCCACGATCAACTCATTCAACGTCTTCACCCAGGTCTATGTGATGACCTTGGGCTCGCAGGCCTCGCCCGGCCAGGCGCTCCGCGTTTTGGTCTTCGATATCTGGCAGAACGGTTTCCAGTTCCGGAAAATGGGCTACGGGTCGGCCGAGGCGATGACGCTCACGCTTCTCGTGCTCGGATTCACGATGATCCAGTTCCGGCTGGTCCGGAGCCAGGAGGAATAGATGCCGCGCACGCGCAAATCCATCGGCGCGCGCCTGCTGACGGGCCTGGCTCACGCGATCCTCCTGCTGGGCGCCATCTTCATGGTCTTGCCGATGCTCTGGATGCTCGCGACCTCGTTCAAGCCGGCGCCGGAGATCGCGGTCTGGCCGCCGGTTTGGCTGCCCCAGGCGCCAACGCTGGAGAACTACTCCGGCGTCTTCGAGACGGCACCCTTCGGCCGCTTCTTCATCAACAGCATCGGCATGTCGCTGGTGGCGACGCTCAGCGTCATGGTCACATCGCTGTTGGCGGGCGCGGTCTTCGCGAAGTATCGGTTTCCGGGCCGCGCCTTCCTGTTCGGCCTGGTCATCGCCACCGCGATCGTGCCGTTCGAGAGCTACATGATCCCGCTCTATCTGCAACTCAACGCGATCGGCTGGATCAACACCTATCAGGGCATCGTTCTGCCGACGCTGTTCATGAGCTTCGGCATCTTCCTGATGCGCCAGCACGTGGCCTCGGCCATACCCACCGACTATCTCGAAGCGGCCCGCATCGATGGCGCCTCCGAGTGGTGGATCCTGATCCGCGTGATCGCGCCGCTCTCGGCCTCGGCCTTCAGCGCGATCGGCATCTTCGCCTTCATCAATGCCTGGATTGCCTTCATTTGGCCACTCCTGGTGGCGAACGATCAACTACTCTTCAACATGGAGGTCGGCCTCACCGCCTTCCAATTCAAATTCAGCACCGACTTCGGCAAGCTCATGGCGGGCTCGGTGATTTCCACGCTACCGATGCTGATCGTGTTCCTGATCTTGCGTCGGCGCATCATCGAGAGCGTGGCGCTGACGGGCATCAAGGCCTGAGAAGGCTCGGGTCTTCGCCAAATCGGGGAGCGCCAACGGCACCTTTCCGATGTTCGATCCCAGTGCTAGCATTGACCCCGCTGGTCGGTCGCCATTTTTATGTGCACCGAGAAGGGGGTCATCCAGTCAACAACAACCGAGAGGAGGCGGATTATGTCGCAGCGAAGCAGGAGCACTCTGACAATTGCCCTCGTGTGCGGGGCCTTGGCAGCGATCGCGGTGCCAACCGTGACGCGAGCTGCTGCCCCTAAGGATGAGTTGGGCGTCGTCACGATCCCGAAGGGTGCGCCGATCGTCGTCGGCGGCATGTGGGTGATCTCGGGCGCCGATACGGCGCTCGGCACGGATTCAAAGCGGGGTGCCGAGATCGCTTTCAAGGACGCGGGCAACAAGATCCTTGGCCACCCGATCAAGTTCCTGGTGGAAGACGATCAGTGCAACTCCGAGGGCGGCCTGGCCGCGGCGACGAAACTTGCTGCCAATCCCGCCATGGTGGCGGTGCTGGGCTCCGCTTGCTCGAGCGTCTGCACACCCGCAGCGCCGATTCTGTGGAAGGCGGGCATCGTCGAGCTCGGAACCGCCTGCTCCGCGCCGTCGCTGACCGCGGCAGACCGCAAGCCCGCCTATGACGGGTTCGTGCGAACCATTTTCAGCGACATCGACCAAGGTGCCGCCGATGCGAAGTATCTCTACACCGTGCTCAAGGCGAAAAAGATCGTAACCGTCCACGATGGCAGTCCTTACGCTCAGCAGCTCACGGTCGTGACCGCGACCAACTTCACCAAGCTGGGCGGCACGGTGCTCTCGCAAGAGGCGATCGCGCCCACCGATGTCGACATGCACCCGCTCCTGACGCGTGTCGCCACCGAGAAGCCCGACGCCATTTACTTCCCGGTTTTCGTGGCCGGCGCCGCCCAGATCCTACGGCAGGCAAAGGAAACTCCGGGGCTTGAGAAAACCGGTCTCGTCGGCGGCGGCTCGCTGATGGCGCCGGACATGATTCAAGCGGCTGGCACCGCGATCGTCGGCTTCCGTATCGCCTACCCCGACGTGTCACCGGAGGCCATGGGCAAGACCTATCCGAGGTTCCTCGAGGAATACAAGAAAGCCTACGGCGAGGGCCCGATCTCCGGCTTCCACGGCCAGGCCTATGACGCGGCCGAGCTCCTAATGAAGGCGATCCAGAAAGTCGCCGTCACGGATCCGTCCGGCGTGACCTACATCGGCCGCAAGGCGCTGCGGGACGCCGTCTTCGCCACCAAGTTCGACGGCGTTTCCGGGCCGATCGCCTGTGACGCGCACGGCGAGTGTGGCGAGTTCAAGCCCGCGGTCTATGAGTACACCAATGCCGATCCCAAGACCTTCACGATCGGCAAGAACCCGAAGAAGATCTGGCCGTAATCGGACCAGCACCACGCGGAGCGCGAAGCAGGCGGTTTAGCCGTCTGCTTCGCGCCGCCGCCTCGATCCCGCTATAATCTGCGCTTAGGCTGCCTCGCGCGGCATCCCCAGAGGATGCGCGCGTGCCGTTCATTTGTTCATCGGGAGTATTCAATATGAAGCTGGCACCGCTGGTCGAGCGCATCGCGAGCAAGGGTGCCGCGGCCTGGCAGATCCATTTCGACGCCCTGCGCAAGCGCGAGACCGGCGAGGACGTGATCCTGCTCACCGTCGGCGACCCCGACCAGGCACCGCCCGCGGCGGTGATCGAGGCGACCATTGGCGCACTCCGGCGCGGGCGCACGGGCTACTCGCCCATCGTGGGTTATCCGGAGGTGCGCGCCGCGATCGCCGCGCGATTCGAGCGCCGCACCGGGCAGCCGTGCACGGCGGAGAACGTGGTGGTGGTGCCTGGCGCCCAGGCGGGACTTTATTGCGCGCTGCAATGCCTCGCGGGCGCGGGAGACGAGGTCGTCGTCGGCGAGCCGCTCTATGCCAATTACGAAGCCGTGGTGGGCGCGGCGGGCGCCCGCATGGTCACGGTGCCGCTGCGCCCCGAGACCGGGTTCCACCTGGATCTCCAGGCCTTCGCCCGAGCCATCACGCCCAAGACCAAGCTGGTCTGGATCAACTCGCCGCATAATCCCACCGGCGCCGTGATGACACCGGCCGAGCTCGAGACCGTGGCGGAGGCCTGTCGCCGGCACGATCTGTGGCTGCTCTCGGACGAGGTCTACGAGGATCTCGCCTTCGCCCGGCCGCATGTGAGCCCGTGGAGCCTGCCCGGAATGGCGGAGCGGACGGTGGTGGTGTCGAGCCTCTCGAAATCGCACGCGATCCCCGGCTACCGCTTCGGCTGGATCATCGGCCCGACCGTGCTGGCGAAGCCCATGTTCAATCTGCTGCTCTGCATGCTCTACGGCGGTCCGCCCTTCATCCAGGACGGCGCGCTGGCGGCGCTCAAGGCCGAGCTGCCGGAGGCGGCGAGCCTAAGCGCCGACTACCGCAAGCGCTCGGCCCTGCTCGCGGACATCCTGGACGAGGCGCCCCAATGCAAGGTCATCCGCCCCGAGGGCGGCATGTTCGTGCTGCTCGACGTCCGCGCCACCGGTCTGGGCTCGGAGGGCTTTGCCTACGGCCTCCTGAAGCGGGAGAGCGTGGCTGTGCTTCCCTGCGACGGCTTCGGAGCGAGCGCAGTGGGCCACCTGCGCATCTCGCTCACCACCGATGAAGCACGGCTCGCCGATGCGGGCCGCCGCATCGTGCGCTATGCCCGGCAGATCGCGCAGCGGAACGAGCCGGCGCGCGCCTCGGGCTAATCCGCGTAGGACGGATCTTTGCGATCGAGGAGCCGCTTCATCTCCTCGAAATGCGGAAACGCCATATCCTTGTAGGTATCCCAGCCTCGCGCGGTCTTCTCCGCCAGTTCCGGCGACATGACGTTGAGCTTCTGACCGGTCGAATAGGCGAGCACCATGGTCCGGCTCGCCTTCTCGAGATAGTAGAGCGCGTCGAACGCCTCGGCGACGGTGGCGCCCGCGACGAGCACGCCGTGATTGCCCATCATCATGATGCTCTTGTTGCCGAGCACCCGAGCCAACCGCTCGCCCTCTTCCTTGTCATCGGCGATGCCGCCGAAGCCGAGGTCAATCTGCACCCGGTTATAGAATCGAGCGGTATTCTGCTCGATCGGCTTGAGCTCCGGATCGGCGAGAGCCGCGAGCGCCGTGCCATAGGCGGGATGGCAGTGCAGCAAGCAACGGGCATGGCCCACGTGGGCGTGGATGTTGCCGTGGATGCACCAGGCCGAGGCATCGGGCGCGTTGGGCCGTTTCATGGTGTCGGGGTCGTCGACATCGACCAGCAGCAGGTCGCTCGCCCGGATCGTCGAAAAATGCTTCCAGCGCGGGTTCAGCAGGAACTTGTGGCCGTCCGGCGAGACCGCGAGGCTGAAGTGGTTCGCCACACCTTCGTGCCAGTCGAACTCGACCGCGAGGCGAAAGGCGGCCGCGAGGTCCACGCGCAGCTGCCATTCCTCGGTATCTCGGACCGGTTTGGTCTTAAGGTTCGCAACAGTCGACACCGCTCTCCTCCTCAGGCTATCCGCATGCGTTCGGGCCAGAGTTTACGCCCATTCGCGGCCGGGACGAAAGCGCGGGTTGTGCGGGGCTGACCTTAGTAAAGCGGTGGCTCCGCCAGGTCGAAATAGACCCAGTAGGGCCAGAAGCCCGGCATCGTGTGCAGCGGCTGCAGGTAGCGAACGTGCCGCTCGGGCTCGGTATTGGTGATGCGGAAGCGCGGCTCGGGACCCTCGCGGACCAGCCGGGAGGCCACCGGCTCGCCCCGGGTGAGCGCGAGCGGCCGGCGGCAGCACGCCTCGTCCTGGGCGAGTACCAGGGGCCCGTAGAGGATCGCTACGCGATGGGCATGTTGCGGGTCGATCGGAGCTAGGCGAAGTGCCATTGGGACCCGCACGACGACGGCATCCCGCGGCTGCCATTCGCGCTCGATGGTGGCCCAGGTATTGGGCCTGGCGGCGATAGCCAGCGGCTCGTCATTGACGGTGACCGAGAAGCCCTCGCACCAGCTCGGTACGCGGATGCGCAGGGCTAACTTGCTGGGCCGCGCCATCTCCAGGGTGAGACGGCTGCTGTCAGTATCGGGATAGCTGGTCTCCTGGCGCAGGTGCACCTCCTGTCCGCCCTGCTGCCAGGTGGCCTCGGACGGCACCAGCAGATTGACATAGAGCCCGTCGGCATCCCGGAAGTAGATGACGTTGTGGTAGTCGGCGACGGTCTGCCAGTAGGTGCCGGAGCAACACGGCCATTCGTGCCAATAGAACTGCTTGATGCCGCCGGATATCCGGTAGTCGCCATAGTAGAACGTGCGGCCATCGGGCTCGGTCGACAGCGACGCGCCGATCCCGTTGTAAAAGAGCGTCTCGATCCAATCGCCGAACCGTGCCTCGCCGGTGAAGCCCATGAGATAGCGCGACAGCTTGAAGGCGGCCCAGGTGCCGCAAGGGATCTCCGCGTGGCCGGCATAGAGGTCGAGCGACCGGCCGAG
>DASZHJ010000449.1:0-2672 GCA_035938015.1 Allostellaceae bacterium | reverse complement strand
TGCAACCTGTGCCCTCCGGGGAAGTACCGCCCATCACAATAACGCTCCCTTGGGCGGCTCCGGCCTTCACGGCGGTCAAAGGCATCATTCACACGCCCTCGCCGCAACCATCCATGAAGCCCGAAAGCCGAGATTCTCTGCTCTTCGCAATCGCCAAGGCCCGTCGGTGGATCAAAGATATTTGTGAAGGTCGAACCGCGTCCATTGTGGAAATCGCCGAGCGTGAAGCCCAGGGCGAGCGGCACGTCCGCCTGCTTGCACCGCTGGCGTTCGTCTCACCCCGGATCATCGCGGCGATCGTCGAGGGAAGTGCACCCGCCGATCTCACGGTCACCGGCCTCGCCAAGGCACTGCCGTATTCGTGGGCCATGCAAGAGCGGCGCATCGGACTTCCGCAATAAGAGACTTCCGAGCCGCGCGTTCACACCGACGTCGCTATCGACGCTCCGATATGCGGCTCTGCGAACCGATCTCTAGCACGCATCGAACCGGTCTCCGGCGCGCCGAAACGGAAATCGGAAAATACCGAGCAGAGACCGCCGCCCGAAATGCGCGTTTCCTCTGCTGCCATTCCGGAAATGCTCTGCCAGAGACTTGCCCGACCTGCCCTAAGCCCCGAGAATGCCGCAGGGTCTCGGAAGCAGAGCATGTGCCCGACAGAGACTGGAATGGTTGGCTGGGGCGCCAGGATTCGAACCTGGGAATGGCGGATTCAAAGTCCGCTGCCTTACCGCTTGGCGACGCCCCACCAGAGGCGGGCGGGCCGGGACCTTAGCGACAAAGCCATGGCCTCGCAACCGAGGGCCCGCGTCCGCGGCGTCCCACCCTTGCGCATTCGCGGCATCGACACCACTTCGGTATCCGCGCATAGTTTCGCGCGCGTGCGGCCTGCGAGAGACCCGACTGACGTGCCCTATCTCGGCGTCGACCCCTGGCGTTGGCAGTACTTCGAGCACGAGCCCTGCCCCGACGATGTCGTGGTACCGGTCGACGACGCGACCGGGTGGAATCTCTATCCCAGGCATCGCTGGGTCTATAACAAGCTGCTGATCTGCGAGACCCAGGGTCTGCCGCACGGGCCGCACGGCACCACGCCCGACCGCTTCCCGGTATTCTCCAAACCGATCTACAACATGCGCGGCATGGGCACGGGCGGGCGCGTGATCGCCTCGCTCGCAGAGTACGAAACCGCACTACAGCCCGGCCACATGTGGATGCCGTATTTCACCGGCGAGCACGTCAGCACCGATGTCGCAATGCGCGACGGCAAGGCGCTCTGGTGGCGCCACACCACGGGGCTCGCGGGGGTCGAGGGCACCTTCGACTATTGGACGATCCACGCCGAGCCGATGCCCGCGCTCGAGGCGCGCATCCTACCCTGGCTCGAGCGCAACCTCGCGGGCTTCACCGGCGTCATCAATCTCGAGACCATCGACGGCTCGATCATCGAGTGCCATCTGCGCATGGCCGAGCAGTGGCTCGACCTCAACGGCGCCGGCTGGTTGAAGGCCGTGGTGGCGCTCTACACCAGCGGCGGCTGGCCCTTCCTCGACCGGCGCCGAACCGGTTACAGCGTGGTGCTGTTCGGCGCCCACGGCGTGCCCTGGCGGATCGACCGGGCGCGGATCGCGGAGCTCGCGCGCACGCCCGGCGTCTCCTCGATCCAGATCACCTTCGAGGACGAGGTGCCGGCGGAGCATCACGCCATGCCGCCCGGCGGCTTCCGCCTCGCCATCGTCAACGCCTGGGACCTCGAGGCCGCCCGCGCCGCCCGCGCGCGCCTCAGGGAGCTGTTCTCCGCGGGTCTCAGAGAGCCTCGCGAGCCGGCGCCTCGGCGCGGCGAATAGTCCCGGTTGCAAGCCTCGCCGACGCCGCTAAGATCGCGCGCCACCCTCTGCGATGGAGTCGTGACTGGTGATCGACAGCGAGAACGGTCTTTGGATCTTCGTTCCCCTCATGACGGCGCTCGCGCTCGTGGGCGTGGTGCTGGCGGCGCACTTCGAGGACGGCATGTTTCACTACGCGGGGTTCGCGCTCTTCGTCGTGTCGGTGGTTTGGATCTTCGCGGGGCTCAAGAGCTACTACGACGCTAAGGAGCGTCAGCAGCACCAACACTGACCCCGCGCTTGCCGGAAGGGGCGCGTTCGAGGTCGGGTGCCGCCAGGCGCCGCACCACCTCGGCGAGCCGGTGCAAGGCGCCGTCGGTGAGGCCGAGCGCCTCGATGTGGCGCACGGTGTTCTCCAGGTAGTGCACGCAGAGCCCGCGCTTGCCCACGCCCTGACAGATCAAGCGCGCGGTGTCTTCGATCGAGAGCTCCGCCGCGTAGCCCTTGTGCGCGCGGTCGACCACGCAGGAAAACGCCTGGACGGTGCGGCGCGCGAGCCGCGCCCGGAGCTTCCTGAACCGATAGACGCCGCCGTCGAGCTCGCGCTTCCAGAGATAAGCGAGCGTCGCCTCGGCATGGCGGCGCTGGACCCGGTAGACGATGCCCTTGCAGGCGCCGCCGCGGTCGAGGCCGAGCACCAGCCCCGGCCGCGCCCGCGTGCCGCGATAGCTGTAGGAATAGACGCAGAAGCGCCGGTGATAGCCGTGGACCACCGCTGGATGCGCCTCGGCATGGTGAAAGCCGGGATCCCACATGAGCGAGCCATAACCGAAGATCCAGAGGTCG
>DASZHJ010000448.1:0-1887 GCA_035938015.1 Allostellaceae bacterium | reverse complement strand
CGTGGACTCGCTTCCCATGACCACCACCGGCAAGATCATGCGCCGCGAACTGCGCAAGCGAGGCTGAGAGGCTGAGATGGGGATATCCGGATGAGCAAAGACGTCGCCTATTATTACACGCCCGCATCCCCTTGGACCTATCTCGGCCACCAGCGTTTCGAAGCCATCGCGCAGCGCCACGGCGCCACGATCCACTACAAGCCGGTTGACTACGGAAAGATCTTCCCCCTTTCGGGCGGGCTGCCGCTCGGCAAGCGCGCGCCCCAGCGCCAAGCCTATCGGCTCGCCGAGCTGAAGCGCTGGCGCGATTTTCTGGGCGTGCCGCTTACGCTGCAGCCCAAGTATCACCCGGTCGCCTCCGATCTCGCGGCCCAGCTGATCATCGCGGCGGAGCACGCGGGCGCGCAACCGGGGCCGCTGAGCCTCGCGCTCATGCGGGCGTGCTGGGCCGAGGATCGAAACATCTCGGACGCCGAGACGCTGGCCGCGGTCGCGACCGAGCAGGGCCTCGACGGCGTGAAGCTGGTGGCGAGCGCGCGCACGCCCGAGATCGTCATGCTGTACGAGGCGCTCACGCGCGATGCGATCGACCGGCAGGTGTTCGGCGCGCCCTTCTTCATCTACAAGGACGAGCCCTTCTGGGGCCAAGACCGCCTCGATTTCCTCGACCGCGCGCTGGCGCGCTGACTTTGCCTCGATGACCGTCGCCACCCTCGCCGCGCCGCCACGGTTTCGCGGGCGAATGCCGCTGCTGCGCTTCCTGCGCACGCTGAGGGACAGCTCGGTCGCGACCTACGGCGAGGAAATGTTCGAGCAGGCCGTCATCGAGCGGCGCGTCCTCTGGCAGCGCTACCTCATCGTGAGCGCGCCCAGCGGCATCGAGCGGGTCCTGCTCGAGAACGCCGGCAATTACGTGAAGAGCCGCGTGGCGCGGCGCCTCGTGGAGCCCGGCATCGGCCGGGGCCTGCTCACCAGCGAAGGCGAGGACTGGCGCCGGCAGCGCCGGATCATGGCGCCCTCCTTCGACCATCGCAGTCTGATGAGCTACGCGCCGGCGATGACGGAGGCCGCCGCGGCGGTGCTGGCGCGCTGGAACCGTCGGGACGACGGCGCCCCGCTCGACATCGCCGTGGAGATGATGCGTCTCACGCTCGGGATCATCGCGCGCACCATGTTTTCCGCAGACGCCGACGACGTCGGTCCGATCGTCGAGCAAGCCGTCGGCCGCTATCAGCGCGAGGTGCGGCCGGGCCTGCTCGATCTCCTGAACCTGCCGGACTGGTGGCCGCGGCCGAGCACGCGGCCGTGGTCGCATATCTTCGATCGCCTCGACGAGGTGATCGATCGCCTGATGGCGCGCGAGGCCGCCGCCGGCGGGACAAGCAAGGACCTGCTGGCGCGGCTGCTGGAGGCGCGCGATGCCGATACGGGGCGCGCCATGGATCCCCGCGAGGTGCGCGACCAGGTCGTGACCATTTTCATGGCGGGCCACGAGACCACCGCGCTGGCGCTGACCTGGACCTGGTATCTGCTCTCGCAGCACCCGGCGGAGGAGGCCAAGCTCCACGCGGAGCTCGAGCGCGTGCTGGGCGGGCGCGCACCTGGGGTCGAGGACCTGGCGCAGCTCCGCTACACCCGCATGGTGCTCGAGGAATCGATGCGGCTCTATCCGCCCGCGCACACGATCTCGCGCGAGGCGCTGGCGGAGGACGAGATCGAGGGGCATCGCGTGGCGAAGGGCTCGGTGGTGTCGATCGTGCCGTGGGTGATCCACCGGCACCGCCTGCTCTGGGAGCGGCCGGAGGCGTTCGATCCCGAGCGCTTCGCGCCGGAGCGCGCCTCGGCGCGGCCGCGCTTCGCCTATATCCCGTTCGGCGGCGGCCCGCG
>DASZHJ010000447.1:0-9453 GCA_035938015.1 Allostellaceae bacterium | reverse complement strand
CTATGCGACCCAGCCGCTGTTGCCTCTCCTCGCGCGCGACTTCGAGGCCAGTCCCGCGGAGGTCAGCCTCACCATCGCTGCCACGACCTTGGCGGTCGCCCTGTGTGCGCCGTTCGTGGGCTTGGTCGCCGACGTGGTCGGACGCAAGCGGATCATCGCAGGCGCCATGGCACTGATGGTAATCCCCACGTCGCTGATCGCGCTCAGCACATCGATCGGCGAGTTGGTTCTTTGGCGGTTCGTCCAGGGACTGCTGCTGCCGCCGATCTTCGCGGTGACGCTTGCCTACATCGGTGATGAGTGGCCGGCGGACGAGATCGCCGGCGTTACGGGCGCGTACATCGCGGCAGGCGGGCTCGGCGGCTTTCTCGGTCGGTTCTTGTCCGGGGTCATCGCCGATCATGGTGGTTGGCGAGCGGCGTTCTGGGTCTATGCCGGCATCACGGGGCTCGCCGCCATTCATGTTGCGCTGGCTCTGCCCCGGGAGCGGAATTTCGTGCGCGCGGAGGGGCTGCGCCATTCCGCTCGGCTGATGCTCGGGCATTTCCTGAATCCGCCGATCGTTGCCACGTTCGTGATGGGGTTCGGAGTACTGTTCTCGTTCGTGGCGGCGTTCACTTACGTGAATTTCTATCTGGCAGCGCCGCCCTTCGGACTCTCCGCCTCCGCTCTGGGTTCAATCTTCGTGGTCTACCTACTCGCCGTAGTGGTGACGCCCATGACCGGCCGATGGATACAGCGGATCGGGCGTCGCGCGCTGGTGATCTCCGCCGTGGCGGGCTGGTGCGCGGGATTGCTGATCACCCTGGTGCCGTGGCTCCCCGCCATCATCGCGGGGCTCGCCATCACCTCGGTGAGCGGCTTTGCCTGCCAGGCGGCCGCGACCGGGCTGCTGGCGCAGCGCGCGGCTGCGGCGCGCTCGTCGGCGCTCGGTCTCTATGTCACCTGCTATTATTTGGGCGGCAGCACGGGCGCGACGGCGCCGGCTTTGGTCTGGGCTAGAGCGGGCTGGCCCGGCTGCGTCGCCCTCGTGATCGTCGTGCTCGCGGCGATGGCGGCTCTGGTTGCCCGATTCTGGCGCTCCGAGCGGCCGAGCCGTCCGTGAATCGGCGCTTCCGCAAATCCTTCCCAGTAAGCGATTGATTCGATTGCCGAATTAGACTCTTGTGGTAAGGATCGACATTTTCGCAACACTTTCAGCTTTTCTGCGTGGGCGGATTGCATGGACTCAAGTCTGCCGACATTATCAGTCGTCATTTGCATTCAATCCCAGGATGAGGAGCAGGAGAAATGTTGGCGAAGGTGTGGACGGTGGCCGTGGCCGCGGTGATCGCGAGTGCGCTGGTACTGCCGGCGCCGGCCGCTTATGCGCAAGCCTCGACCGCACCAGCGGCGAAGCCCATGACCATGAAGAAGCCGATGATGAAGAAGGCGTCGCACAAGATGGATTGCTATGACTACGCGTGGCAGTCGGCGGCGATGTCGGACTGCCTGGCGAAGGGAACCAGCAAGGCCAGCACAGGCAAGTCGATGATGAAGAAGTCGAACAAGAAGAAGAAGATGACGTCGTAGCTCAGGAACGGGAGCTTCGCCCGCGAGGCGGTGCGGCGGCACCCGTTCGCGTATTGGGGGGCGAGTCGGCTGATGCGCCGGCGCTAGCCTTGCGGGCTCTTTTTCTTAGCAGGTCAGCGGCGGCGCTTCGCTCGAGCGGTGGGTGGCGCGGCCAAAGGGTCATCGGGCCAAGGGTGCTTCGGATAGCGGCCGCGCATTTCCGCGCGGACGCCGGCGTAGGACGTCGTCCAGAATCCCTGCAGATCCCGAGTGACCTGCAGCGGCCGCCCCGCCGGCGACAGCAGATGCAGCAACAACGGCACCCGGCCGCCGGCGACCGCGGGCGTTTCGCCGAGGCCGAATAGCTCCTGAAGCCTGACGGCGAGCACCGGCGTTTCCCCGGCCCCGTAGTCAATGGGCACCCGCGATCCGCTGGGAACCGCGATGTGCGCGGGCGCAAGCGCATCGAGCCGGCGCTGCTGCTTCCAGCTCAGCAGGGCCTTGAGCGCGCCGACGAGGTCGAGACGACCAAGTTGGCTCCGCCGCGTGATTCCGTCGAGGAAGGGACCGAGCCACACGGAAAGGCTGGCGAGCAGCGCATCATCGGAGAGATCGGGCCAATCGCCGGCTTCGATGCGGCCGGCGAAGCGGATGCGGTCTCGGAGCGCCACGGCTTCGCGCGTCCATGGCAGGGCATCGAGACCGAGCCCGCGCAGCCCGTCCAACAGCGCGGCATGGATCGCAGCCGGTGGCGGATCGGGCAAGGGATCATCGCGCAGGGTCAATGCGCCCAAACGCGCCTGCCGCCGCGCCAAGACCGCCTCCTCGCGCGCGTCCCAGGCGACCAGATCGACCCGCTCGATATGGCTCGCAAAGATGGCCTCGATCTCCGCCCGCGCGAGCGGCGCCGCCAGGAAGATGCGGGCGTTGCGGGGGTCGCCATCGAGCTCGGCGACCGCCAGGAATTCCTCGGTGGCGAGCGGGTCAGCGGTGTTCAACAACGCCCCCGATCCGCTGGCCAGCCGGAAGGATCCCGCTTTCGCGCCGCGCCGCTGGGCGACGCGGTCGGGATAGGCGAGTGCTACGACCGCGCCTGCGGCGGTTCGGGAGCGCGCTTCGTCGGACACGCCGAGTTGGCGCCGCCATTGCCGCGCCTGCTCTCGCGCGCGCTCCAGGTTCCCTCGATCCGCCGCGAGCCCGGATGAGAGCTGGCGCGCGGCGGCGGGCTCATGCAGCAGCTCGAGGCGGAGCCGCAGGTCGCAATCCCGCGCGCCCGCACTCGATCTCAGCACGTCGCGCTCGCTCAGCAGCGCCGCGACATCGCAGGCGAGCGCGCCATGGCCCGCCTCGCGCGCGCGCAACATCATGTGGGCGAGCCGGGGATGGAATCCGAGTGCCGCCATCGCGCGCCCATGCTCCGTCAGCCGGCCGTCTTGGTCGAGCGCATCGAGCTCGGCAAGCAAGCCGCGAGCCTGGGCATAGGCCGCGGTGGGCGGCGGATCGAGCCAGGACAACGAGCCCGGATCGGCCGAGCCCCAGCGCGCGAGCTCGAGGGCAAGAGGCGCGAGGTCGGCGTCCAGGATTTCCGGCGGCGTGAACGGGGCGAGGAGGGCTTGCTCGTGCTCGGGCCAAAGGCGAAAGCAGAGACCGGCTTCGAGCCGGCCGGCACGACCTCGGCGCTGGTCCGCGGCCGCTTGGGAGACGCGCTCGGTGACGAGGCGGGTCATGCCCGTGCGGGGATCGAAGCGGGCGCGGCGCATCAAGCCGCTGTCGACCACCACCCGAATTCCGTCGATGGTGAGGCTGGTCTCGGCGATCGCGGTGGCAAGCACCACCTTGCGCGTCCCTGGCGGAGCGGGCTCGATGGCGGCATCTTGCGCGGCTGGCGGGAGGTCGCCATAGAGCGGCGTCACGCGGACCTCGGGGCCGAGATTGAGCTCCTGGAGGCGCCGCTCCACCCGGCGGATCTCGCGCAATCCCGGCAGGAAGACCAGCAGGCTGCCGCTCTCGCACCCGAGCGCGCTTTCGATCGCGCGGACTACGCCATCCTCGATCCGGTCGGCGGACGGTCTCTCGAGATAGCGGGTCTCCACGGGAAACATGCGCCCTGGGCTCGCGATCACCGGCGCACCGCCTAAAAGACCTGCGATGCTCGCGCCATCGAGGGTCGCCGACATGACGAGAAGGCGCAGGTCCGGGCGCAGCACGCGGCGAGACTCGAGTGTCAATGCGAGACCAAGGTCTCCATCGAGGGAGCGCTCGTGAAACTCATCGAAGACGACGAGACCGATTCCCTCGAGTGCGGTGTCGGCCTGCAGCGCACGGACGAGGATCCCCTCGGTCACCACTTCGAGCCGCGTGCTCGGCCCAACCTTGGTATCGAGCCGCGTGCGATAGCCCACTGTCTCGCCGACGCGCTCGCCGAGCATCGTCGCCATGCGGCGGGCAGCAGCGCGGGCGGCAAGCCGCCTCGGTTCCAGCATCATAATGCGCCGTTGCTTCAGCCACGCGGCCCCGAGCAGCGCCAGCGGCACCAAGGTGGTTTTGCCGGCGCCGGGAGGCGCCTCGAGCACTGCGGTGCCAGGTCCGGCCAACGCGGCGTCAACCCGCGGCAGCGCTTCCGCGACCGGCAGCCGCGATCGCCAGGATGCAACATCCAGTGACGTCATGGCGGCACCCTAACGCATGGGATTGGACGCGCAACCGAGGCGGCTTGTGCCAACTCGCCGGGGTCGTTAGCGTGCGGGCCTATGACGTCGCGCTATCTGCTTATCATCATTGCGGTGCTGACGACGATCGCCTTGAGCGAGCTGCTCATCGAGTTTCACGACTTCAACAAGCAGCAGGACTGTTTGAGCGCCGGCGGTGGGCGGCGTTGCGCTCCGGTCATCAATCTGCCGCGCTGAGGCAGGCGGCTGGTTTCTTGACGGTGCGGCGGCTGGCCGCCTAAAACACATGTTCCAAACATTACTCTGGCGGGGAGCTAGCGTGAGTCCTCCCGTAGATGAGAGTGCCGTGCTCGTCGCCGAGCCCGCGAGCGACACCAAGTCGCGACTGCTCCGGGTCGCCGAGCGGCTGTTCGCGGAGCATGGCTTCGGCGGCGTCTCGGTGCGTCAGCTGACCGCGGCCGCGGCCGTTAACCTGGCTGCGGTGAACTATCATTTCGGCTCCAAGGAGGGCTTGCTCGCCGCCATCTTCGAACAGCGCTGCCGACCCATGAATGAGGAGCGGATGCGCCGGCTCACCGAGTGCGACGGGACGGCAGACCACCCCGCGATCCTGGAGCAGATCATCGCGGCCTTCATCGCGCCGGCGCTTGCCTCCAGCGCCGATCGCGGCGGCGGTGCCACCTTCACGCGGTTGCGTGCGATGCTGTCGGTGGAGCACAACGAGCTCGCGCGCGCGTTGATTGCCCGATACTTCGACGCGACCAGCGAGCGCTTCGTCAGCGCGCTGGCTCGCGCAGTGCCACACCTGTCGCGGGCGGAGCTATTCTGGCGCTTTCAGTTCCTGTTGGGCGCGCTCTATTACACCATGATCAATCCGAGCCGTATCGCGCACCTCTCCGACGAGCTCTGCGATGCCGGCGATGTCGATGCCGTGCTGAGGCAAATGGTGCCGTTCATCGCTGCGGGCTTTCGCGCGCCAAGCGGGGATATCCCGAGCAACCCCAGTCCGCGGCGGGGCAGGAGCGCGGGATAATGCAGCTGCGATGGAGCGCGGCCTTCGCCCTGCTGTCGCTTGCCCTGCTCGTCGCGATGACGCCCGCCCGCGCCGACGATGCGCTGGATGCCATCAAGGCGCGCCATAAGCTGATCGCGGGCGTCAAGAACGACACGCCGCCCTTCGGGTATATCGACGAGAAGAACGAGATCGTGGGATTCGACGTCGACATCGTGCGCGAGATCGCCAACGCGCTCGAGGTGGACCTGGAGCTCGTGAAAGTGACGTCGCCCACGCGCATTCCGCTCCTGGTCAGCGGCAATATCGATCTCTCCGCCGCCTCGATGACGCATACGCGCGAGCGCGAGGGCGCAATCGATTTCAGCATCACATACTATATGGGCGCCCAGAGCCTGCTGGTGCCGGCGGACAGCCCGATCAAGGGGCTCGGCGATCTCGCAGGCAAGACCGTGGCGGTCCAGCAGGGCACCACGCTCGAGAAGACGCTGGCGAAGGCCGCGCCGGAGGCGAGGATCCAATCGTTCCGGGACTACACGACTGCGTGGCTGGCGCTTCGCCAGGGACGCGCCGACGCTTTCACCGGCAGCTACGACGTGCTGCGAGGTTTCGCGCGCGAGGCTTCCGGATTCCAGATCGTCGGCGGCAGGTTCAGCCTCGAGCCCTTCGGCATTGGTATGCGCCACGGCGACTGGCAGCTCCGGAACTTCGTCAACGGCGTGTTGCAAGATCTGTGGACCAGCGGACGCTATCGCGAGATCTACCTCAAGTGGTTCCAGGTCGAGCCCGACGTGCCGATCGAGACTTGGCCCAAGGGCTGAGCCTTTGACCTACAGCTTCGACTGGGGCGTGCTCTGGCGCTATCGCGAGCAGCTGGTCGGGGGATTCTCGCTGACGCTGGCGCTCTCGGTCTTGGGGTTGGCCGGAGCGCTCGGCGTGGGCGTGCTCGCGGGAGCATCGGCGGAGAGTGAGCGCCGATGGCCGCGCGGGATCGCGGCTGCCTATATCGAAATCGCGCGGAATGTGCCACTCCTCGTGCACCTTTATTTTTGGTACCTGGGCCTGACCGCGCTGAGGCTGCCGGCGTTCTGGTGCGGCGTGCTCGGGCTCGCTCTTTATTCCGGCGCTTATGTTGCCGAGATCGTGCGCTCGGGTCTGCAGGGCGTGCCCGCGGGCCAGCGCACGGCGGGCTTGGCCTCGGGCCTCTCGCGGCGTCAGATCCTCCGCCATATCGTCTATCCTCAGGCCCTGCGGATCGTGGCACCCTCGCTCGCGGGATTGTTCTCGCAGCTGATCAAGGACTCCTCGCTGGCCTCGGTTATCTCCGTAGCCGAACTCACCTTCGTCGCGGGCGCGATCGAAGGAGACACCTTCCGCACCTTCGAGGCCTATATCGGCATCACCGTGCTCTACCTCGTGGTGGTGACCGCGATCTCCCAGATAACGCTGTGGACGCTCCGAAGCCGGATCGTGGAACCGGCCATGCGATATTAGGGGGCGCCCGGTGGACCTCTCCGTAGTGGGGCGCAATCTGCCCTATCTCGCCGCCGCCTTCGCGCTCACGCTGCAGACGGCGGCGCTGGTGATCGCGGGTGGAACCGTGACGGGGCTGCTGTTGGGGCTGGCGCGCGATGCAGGCCTGAGCGCGGTGCGCGGCGCCGCCGCGCTCTATATCGGCCTCATCCGCGGCACGCCGCTGCTGGTCGTGGTGTTTGTGGTTTATTTCGCACTGCCGGCGCTGATCGGGCACCGCTTCACCGCCTACCAGGCGGCGGTAGTTGGCTTCATTGCCTTCATCGCGGCTTATATTGCCGAGGACGTGCGCTCGGGCATGCGGTCGGTCCCGCGGGGCCAGATCGAGGCCGGGCTCGCGAGCGGGCTCGCGCGGGGACAAGTGTTGAGGCTCGTGGTCTTGCCGCAGGCGATCCGCCGGATGATCCCGGCGTTGTTCAACCAATTCGTCCGGCTCTTGAAGTTCACCTCGGTCGCCTCGGTCATCGGGGTGACCGAGCTGACCGGCGCCACGCTCGCCGTGAACGCTCGCGAGTTCAAGCCACTGCCGCTGCTGACGGCTCTGGCGCTGGCCTATTTCCTGGCGTGCTACGCCCTATCGCTGCTCGGACGCTGGCTCAATCGCCGCTACGCGATCGCAAGCTGAGCGAAGGCTCGCGCGGCCGCCTCAGTGATTGCGCGCCGCGACCTCGTGGGTCTTGAGCACCTTGTCGGTGGCAGCGTCGGTTTCCTCGAGAGCCAAGCCGTAGTGCCAGAGCGTCGAGAGGTGATCCAGCACCGCCTTGCAGGTGGGCTCGTCGAGCAGGACGCCGTCGTGCACGATGTGGCGCAGGATCAATCGGCGATCGCCGGCGAGGTCCAAGTCTACGATCTGGATGTCCGGCTCCTGGCGGGCGAGGTCGTAGTGGCGGGCGAGGGCGCTGCGGAGCTCGCGATAGCCGCGCTCGTCGTGGATCGCGTCCACCACCAGCGCGTCCTGGCTCGCTTCGTCCAGCACCTTGAACAGCCGGAACGAGCGCATCAGGTGCGGGCTCAGGTACTGCAGGACGAAGCTTTCGTCGCGATAGTTGGCCCAGGCATCGCGCAGGGTTCCGAAGGGATCGCCGTTGCCCGCCATCTCCGGAAACCACTGGCGATCCTCGTCGGTGGGTGCCGTGCAGATGCGCTTCACGTCCTGCATCATCGCGAAGCCTAGCGCGTAGGGATTGATGCCGTTGTACCGGCGGTCGTCGAATTCGGGCTGGAAGATGACGTTGGTGTGCGAGTGCATCGCCTCGAGGAAGGCACCGTCGGTCACCAGTCCGCGCTCGTGCAGGCGATTGAGGATTTCGTAGTGGACGAAGGTGGCGCAGCCCTCGTTCATCATCCGCGTCTGCTTCTGCGGATAGAAGTATTGGCTGATGTGGCGGGCGATGCGCACGAGCTCGCGTTGCCAGCCCTGCAGGCGCGGCGCGCGCTTCTCCAGGAAATAGAGGAAGTTCTCCTCGGGCAGGCCGAGCTTGCGACGGGTCTCGGCACGTTCCTTCTCGAGCTGCGCCGCGTCGACGTCCTCGGTCTGGCGCTTTGGCACCACGCGCTCCCAGAGATCGTCGTAGTTGCGCTCGTCGTGAAGGCGGCGCTCCTCGGCGCGCCGGCGCTCCTCTGCGAGGTTGTCCTTGGCGCGGCGCGAATAGCGGTGGACGCCCTGATTCATCAGGGCATGCGCGGCGTCCAGCACGCGCTCGACCTCGGCCACGCCGTGGGATTCCTCGCAGCGGGCGACGAAGTCGCGAGCGAAAGTGAGATAGTCCAAAATCCCGTCGGCGTCGGTCCACTGACGGAACAGGTAATTGTTCTTGAAGAAGTGATTGTGTCCGAATGCCGCGTGGGCGATCACCAGCGTCTGCATCGCCATGGAGTTCTCCTCCATGATGTAGCTGATGCAGGGGCTGGAGTTGATGACGATCTCGTAGGCGAGACCTTGGAGCCCGTGGCGGTAAAGGGCCTCCTCGCGGGCAAAGCGCTTGCCGAAGCTCCAGTGCCGGTACATGAGCGGCAGGCCCACCGAGGCATAGGCATCGAGCATCTGCTCGGAGGTAATGACCTCGATCTGATTGGGATAGATGTCGAGGCCCAACTCCTTGATCGCGATCTCCTCGATCGCGTCATGCACGCGCCGAATCTTGTCGAAGTCCCACTCCGCGCCTTCGAACAGAGGCTTGCGCTCGAGGGTCTCGACGGCAGCGGTCATGCGGCACGGTCCCGTTGCTTGGAGAAGAGCTCGTGGAAGACCGGGAAGATCTGCCCGGGGTCGGCCACCTTGCGCATGGCGAAATTCTGGTGCTGCGGGTTGATGGCGTCGTAGGTGCGCCAGAGGTCGGTCGGCGCGCTTGGGTAGCCGTGCCGGAGGGTCGCCTCGGCCCCCACCTCGATATAGGCGAAGTACTGGCTGATCGGAAGGATCTCGTTGCCCATCAGCGAGGCGCAGCGGTCGCTGTCCTCGGTGTAGTTGTCGCCGTCGGAGGCCTGGGCCGCGTAGATGTTCCAGTGCTCGGGGTTATAGCGCGCGCGCACCACGCGCATCATCTCCTCGAGCGCGGTCGAGACGATGGTGCCGCCGGTCTCGCGACTGTGGAAGAAGGTCTCCTCGTCCACCTCCTGGGCGCTCGAGGTGTGACGGATGAACACGATATCGACGTGCTTGTAGCGCCGCGTCAGGAACACGTGCAG
>DASZHJ010000446.1:0-4229 GCA_035938015.1 Allostellaceae bacterium | reverse complement strand
GCCGAGGCGATCGCCGAGGAGATACCATGGATATCCTCGATGGTCGTGCGAATGCTCCGGATCACGTCGACCGTACCGCGGGTCTGATCCTGGATCGCCGCGATCTGGGCGCGAATCTCCTCGGTCGCCTTGGCGGTCTGGTTGGCAAGGCTCTTGACCTCGGATGCGACGACGGAAAAGCCCTTACCGGCGTCGCCCGCGCGCGCGGCTTCGATGGTGGCGTTGAGCGCGAGGAGATTGGTTTGCCCCGCGATGTCCTGGATCAGCTTGATGACTTCGCCGATCTTCTGGGCGGATTCGGTCAGGCCTTGGACCGCCTTGTCCGAGCGCAGGCTGTCCTCAGCGGCCCTGCCGGCGGTCGTGGAGGCCTGGGATACCTGCCTGCCGATCTCGCCGATCGACGACGTCAATTCCTCGGCAGCGCTCGCGACCGTCTGCACGTTGGCGCTTGCCTGCTCGGCGGCTGAGGCAACGGAACGCGCCTGCCGGCTGGTCTCCTCGGCGGTCGACGACATGGACTGGGCAGTCGCTTGCATCTCAGTTGCGGCCGAAGAGACCGCGCTCACGACATGTGAGATCGATGCCTCGAAGTCGTCGGCAAGCTTCGCAAGCGCATGCCGCTTCTCGAGTTCCGCCTGACGCTTGAGCTGCTCCTGCTCGGACCGCATCCGCTCCATGGCGATCGCATTGTCCTTGAAGACCTGGACCGCCTTCGCCATCAGGCCGATCTCGTCCTTACGCTCGGCGCCCGCGACCTCCACGGTCCTGTCCCCGGCGGCAAGCCGCGCCATCCCTGCGGTGATGCCCGTGATCGGCTTGACGATGCGCGCGAGCGCGATCCAGAGGCTGACCCCCGCAAGCAGGATGCCCGTCAAGAGCACCAGCGCCGCGACGATCATGCGCGTGGTGCTGGCGGCGGCCTCTTCGGTGGTGCTGCGGTCGGCGATGGTCCCCATTTCGCGCGCGAGGCTCAAGATCGCGTTGATGCCCGCGGTCACTCGGTCGAAATACTGCTTGCCGTCGACGGGATAGTCGCCGGTGCCGCCGGCGGCGATCACCGATTGGCGCAGCTCGCCGTAGTCGCCGAAGTATTGCTTCTCCACGGCGTCGATGGCGTCGAGCAGGCTCTTCGGCGTATCGGCGCGGGCGCGCAGGATCGAGATCGAATCCCAGGCAAGATCGATGTGTCCGCGGCCTTCCGAGATAACCTGCATGTCCGCATCGGCGATCTTCTGCCGGGTCGTAACGACGGCGGCAAGGCGCGCGCGTTCGCGGCCGGCATGCTCGGCCATCTCGGCCGCAAGATGCCGCAGGTTCGTGAGCTGCACCAGCTGCGCGGCGGGCGGGCGGGTCAATGTCTCCAGTGTGAGTCGGAGGTGGTTTGTTTTCTCTATGAGCGCGGTGAGCGTCGGGAGGACGGCGCCGATGGTATCCGCCGGGCGATCCCCCAGAGGTTTTGCAAGTTCGGCGTCGATCTTGGGACGCAGGTCTTGTACCGCGGCCAAGGCGCGAGAGGTCTCGGCGATCGCCTGCTGGCCTGCGCGCATCTCTTGAATCGCGTTCAGGCGGGCGAGCACGTCAGAGAGGGCGCCGTCCGCGATCGAACGATGCTTGGCAATATCGCCACGCGTATCCGCGCCTGCCGCGGTCTTGGCTTTGATCGCCGCATTGCTAAGTCCGCGCTCGATCGCCCACTCGCCGGCGCTCGTCAGCAAAAGCTGCGCGGTGGCGTTGACTTTGACGAAAGCCTCGGCCTCGGCTCGACGGTCCACCGCCTCCAGGGCCTGCTCTCCCGCGACCGCGAGGAGCAGCAGCGCGAGCGCGGATACCGCCAGCGGTAATGCGACTCGGATCTTCATGTCACCCGATCCAAACCAATGCGATCGGGAAATATCGCGCGCAGCGCTTAAGATGCTGTAAATCAAGCCAAGCCGAGGTTGATATCGCTATTCTTACCCTTATTCTCGCGAGACGTGCGGCTGGGCCAGCAGGCTCTTGGCGAGCATGCCGTGGATCCCCTTGTTGCCGTCGACCAGCTGGGTCACCCGGAAATCGACGCCGAGGCTGCAAAGCATATAGGCGTCCTCGGGCGCGATGCCCGCGAGTTCGCCCAAGAGCTTGATCATCTGCCGAAGCGCTTGCTTGGCGGCGTCGTCGAGATCCTCGTCGAGGCCGAGGGTGATGTGGTGGCTCGGTGTCTCCGCCCGCGGCATGTCGAGGTGCAGGTCCTTGCGCAGGATGAGCTCGAAGGTGCCGCTGAGCGCGGTCTCGAGCGCGGTGGTGCAGACCTCGCCGTCGCCCTGCACGCCGTGCCCGTCGCCCACCGAGAAAAGCCCGCCCTTGGTCCAGATCGGCAGGTAGAGCGTGGTGCCCGCCACCAGCTCCTTGAGGTCCAGATTGCCGCCGAACTCGCGTGGGATGATCGTGGTGACCGGCCCATAGACCGGCTTCGGCGCCACGCCCATTACGCCGAAGAAGGGCGCCAGCGGGATCTCCATGCCGAAGGGCGTCGTGCCGACACCGCGCTGGCGATCGATGGCGGTGTGCCACATCTTGCGCATGGGGAAATCCTCGGGGATCGTGCCGCGCAGCGGCGCGATCCGGGTCCAGCCCCAGTTCTGGCGGAAATCGATGGTGCGGATGCGGATCTCGAGCGTGTCGCCGGGCTCCGCGCCCTCGATGGCGATCGGGCCGGTGAGGATGTGGCCGTTGCCCATGAGCGGCTTTAATGTCGCGTGGATCGCCCGATGCTCCGGCAGCACCTCGAGCGGCGGGGCCGGCAACACGTCGGGCGCGCCGGAGACGCAGTCGACCGACACGGTGTCGCCTGAGGCCACGGCGAGCACCGGTTTCAAGGCGGCGTCGAAATAGCCCCAATGGCAAGTGTCGGGGCCGGCGCGGAGCGTGTGATGAGTGGACATACCCCAGCATGCCAGGGATCGAGGCGCAACACCCAGAGCATTTTTCGCCGACGTCGGCGTGCCCCTCGCCTTGGAAAGCTCCAGAGAGGGGCATCGCCGTTGTCGGTCCCAAATCCGCATCCGGCGCCGACCCTCACTGCGACGGTGCCGGGTGGGGTCGGGCACGCGTCGATGGTATCGTTCAACGCGGTGATGGGGTCACGCGATGGGGAGGGCTCGCCGTTGGTCATGAAATGGACAGCAGCGAACGAGCGGGACATCCGGAGGAAAGGATGGACGCTGCTGCCGGGGCGGGTGAGCCCCGCCTTGGTGGCGCGTGCGCGCGCGCTGATCGCCGAGGATTTCGCGCGTGACCCGCCGAAGGACGACGAAGATTGGAAGCGGTGCGCTGCCGGCACGTTCTGCCGCCGGCTGGTGGAGGAGGGCGCGCTCAATTTCCTGGCCACGGAGACCGGCGCGCTCGGCTTCGCGGCCCAAGCCATCGACCATTTGCATGATGGCCTCGGGGCCCAACTGGCTCGCCGCCGGCGAGGCGATGCGGGCGTGCCGCACATCGACGGGTTCTACCCCGAGGACGACGAGCCCGCGAACACGCCCGACGCCATCATCGGCATCTACCTCACCGATGTAACGCGGCGCGAGCAGGGCGCGTTTGCGGTCTGGCCCGCGGCGCGAGAGCGGATCGCGCGCTGGGCCCGACGGCAGAAGGAGCTGCCGAAACGATCCGCGGGTATGCCGTCCTTGGGCCGGCTCGGCCGGGGCACGCCGTTGCTCGGTCGCAGGGGCACCGCCTTCCTGGCGCACGGCGCCTTGCCCCATTGCAACCTCGGCCGGGAGGCCAAAGGCTACCGCGACGCCGTCTTTTTCCGGCTCTACCGCCGCAAGCCCCATCGCGACGTGCTGGCCCTGCTCAAAAGCGGGGGCAGGAGCTGGTGAGCCCGCTCAGACGTCCAGGTTCACCACGTTGAGGGCGTTTTCCTGGATGAACTCGCGGCGAGGCTCGACCACGTCGCCCATCAGCGTCGAGAACATCTCGGCAGCGGAATCCTCGTGCGCCACCCTGACCTGGAGGAGCGTGCGCGCGTCGGGATTGAGCGTGGTCTCCCAGAGCTGCTCCGGGTTCATCTCGCCCAGGCCCTTGTAGCGCTGGATCTCGCCCTTTTTGGGGCCCAATTCCATCACGGCCTCGACCAGCGCGGTCGGACCCGAGACCGGGAACTCGCGCTCCTTGGCGACGAGCTTGCCGGGCTTGGCGTAGGTCTCCTGCAGCTCGGCCGCGCGCTCGTCGAGCCGGCGGGATTCGGCGCT
>DASZHJ010000445.1:0-21043 GCA_035938015.1 Allostellaceae bacterium | reverse complement strand
TCTTCCCTGAGCACGACGGGGTCCTGCAGCTCGATGCCCGAGTCGAGAAGGTCCAACACGAGATGTACTCGATCTTGGCGGAGCGCGGCCTCAAAGCCGACAATATGGTCGCGACTTCATGGGATGCTGGTCTCATCGTCGTGGCGGCGCTGCGCAAGCTCGGGCCCGAGGCCACATCCGACCAGCTCCGGCAGTACCTCGCAGGCCTGACGGGTTTCGCCGGTGTCGACGGGATCTACGATTTCCAGGCCTATCCAGAGCGCGGCCTCGGCCCCGACAGCTCTGCCATCGTGCGCTATGACGCCGAAGGCAAGCGTTGGGTCTGGCTCAGCAAGCCCGGCGGTGAGCCACTGGCTCCGTAATCAAACGCTCTCGTAGGAGAGCCGGCGCACCTTGTCCATGTTCATGCCCTCGACGCGGATGAGCCGGGTCGGGCCCTCGCGGCGCGGGGAGTGCAGGTCCCCTTCGTTGTAGAGCCGGGCCATGCCGGGCTTGAGGGCGTAGCTGCGGAGGTGCCGCACCTTGCCGGTCTTGGTCTCGCTCGCGGGCTCGACCAGCGTCCAATCGCTCATGATGGTCTCGCCCCGCGCTTGGCCGTAGATCGCCCAGGACGGCCCATGGTCGTGCGGCTTGCTCTCCTTCACGCCCTCATAGGCATGAGCGAGGATGCAGAATCCGAGCTCGGGATCCTGATAAAGCACCTTCCGCTCGGGTGTGCCGGCGCCGAGATACGCGGCAATGAAGCCATCGTCCTTGAGCGCCTGCTCGATCAGTGCGCACACCCGCGTGCGGCCCGCCGGCCCGGGATCGAGCTTGAGAATACCGTGGCACTCGTCCGCGAGCTGCTCGAGCGTGAAGCTCATCGCGTCACTTACTCCTAGACGGAGGAGATCGCGGGCCCGGACCCAGCGGTCCGGGGCCGCGATGCCCACGGGTTTACTGCGGCGCGAACACCATGACGCAGCCGCAACCGCCATTGGCGCTGCCGGCGGGCACGAACACGTGACTGTTCGTGTGGTCGACGTCCACCGAGTGCGGATTGCCGCCCTTGATCGAGACCTTGTCCACAAGGGCGTTGGCTTTCGCGTCGATGACACCCAACACCGGGCCGCCCGGCATGCCGCGCGAGCCCGTATAGTACTGCCCGGTCTTCGGGTTGTAGGCCACCATGTCGGCGGCGCCGATATCCGGCACTTCCTTCACGACCTTGCCTGTCTTGTAGTTCATGACCGTGATGATCGCCGGCATTTCCTTGCCGTTGGCGGTGCACCCCAGCGCGAAATTGCCGCCGGGCCCGAAGGCGAGCCCGTTGGGATGGCAATTGTCGACGGCCAGCATTTTCACCAGCTTACCCTTCTTCGGATCGATCACTGCGACGCCGCCCTTCTTCTCGTCCTTCTTGAGCTCGGGGATCGCGACGTAGAACAGGCCGTCTGCCGGGTTATAGGCCGGTTGCTCGGCGCCGTCGGTGGCGTCGTCAAAGGCGATCTTGGCGATGATCTTGTGGCCCTTCGCGGTGGAGATCAATGTCGCGTAGGGCGGATCCTCGGCGTTGTTGACCCCGATAAACACGCCGTCCTTGGGATCGTAGGCCATCTCATCGACGCGGGTCTTGCCGCCAGTGCTGACGGTGTCGACTACCTTCATGGTCTTGATGTCGATGATCTTGACAGTGCTGTCGCCGTCGCCGGCCCACACCTGGTTGCCGACCACTACGACCCCGTCGGGACCCGAGGTGTCATTGTCGGGCTTGCCGTTCTTCATGGTGACGCCGATGAAACCAGGCACGCTGCCCAGGAACTTGTCTGTCTTGGCGTCGAAGATGTCGACCGATTTGTTGGTGCGGTCGGCCAGGTAATAGCGCTGCGTCTTCTGGTCGACGAAGCTGATGTCAAAGCCGTCGATCGGCCCGGCCGGATTCGAGATCGTGCCGATCTGCTTGAGCTTGGTGGTTCCGGCCTCGGCGCTGCCGGCGGACCCGAAAGCGATGGCGGCAACCGTCGCCGCCAATAAGCCAGTCCATTTGCTATGCATGTTTTCCTCCCTTTAGGGTTGGAGTCGCCGCATTCCCCTTGTCGTAAGCCTCACTAGGTCTTCGAAAATCGCTCCGATCGTTACCGGTTCCGGCTCGAGGGACACTAGCCCGCGTGACGCTCGGGCCGCCGGTGTTCGAGTCGCGCCATCGCCTGTTCGACATGCCGCGAGAACACGTACTCGGCCGGGCGTTGCCGCTCGAGATCGATCTCCTCCGCCATAGCGCCGTCGGTGCGAATGCCGGCGAGCGCAACGCCGAGCGCCTTCAGGGGGCGCTTCACTGCGTCCACCACCGCGGTCGCCTCGTATCCGCTGTGCACCATGCAGTCCGCGCACTTCTCATAGTTGCCGGTACCGTAGGCGTCCCAGTCGGTTTCGGCCATCAGCTCCTTGAAGCTCTTCGCATAGCCTTCGCCCAGCAGATAGCAGGGCCGCTGCCAGCCGAAATAGTTCCGGGTCGGATTGCCCCAAGGTGTGCAGTGGTAGCTCTGGTTGCCCGCCAGAAAATCTAGGAACAGCGAGGACTGGCTGAACGACCACTTGTGACCGCGGCCCAGCCGGAAGATGTCGCGGAACAGCTGCTTGGTCTTGCGCCGGTTCAGGAAGTGCGCCTGGTCGGGCGCGCGCTCGTAGGCGTAGCCCGGCGAAACCGTCATGCCATGCACGCCCATCGCCATCACGTCGTCGAAGAACTTGGCGACGCGCATGGGGTCACTGCCGTCGAACAGCGTGCAGTTGATGTTGACGCGAAAGCCGCGGTCGCGAGCTAGCTTGATCGCGGCCACGGCCCGATCGTAGACGCCTTCCTCGCAGACGGACTTGTCGTGCATCTCGCGGTCGCCGTCCAAATGCACCGACCATACGAAGAACGGGCTCGGCTTGAACCGGTCGATCTTCTTCTCCATCAGGAGCGCGTTCGTGCATAGGTAGACGAATTTCTTGCGCTCTATGATGCCCTCGACGACCTGCTCGATCTCGCGGTGGAGCAGCGGCTCACCGCCCGCGATCGAAACCACCGGCGCGCCGCACTCGTCGACCGCGTCGAGGCACTCCTGCACCGAGAGACGCTGGTTCAAAATCGGATCGGGGTAATCGATCTTGCCGCAGCCGGCGCAGGCGAGGTTGCAGCGGAACAGCGGCTCGAGCATGAGCACAAGCGGGTAGCGCCGCACGCCCATGAGGTGCTGCTTCACGATATAGGCGCCGACGCGGAGCTTCTGATTGAGCGGTACGGCCAAGGTTTAGATCCTCATTGTTGCGGGATAAGGCAGTAAAGGCTCGCGCTGGACGTTGATCAAGCGCTCATTTCCGCAAGCTCCGGAGGCATGCGGAAGCGGACGTTCTCGGTGATGCCCGGCGAGGTCTGCAGGTCAACCTCGGCGATCTGCCGTAGGCGCTCGATAAGCCGCTGCACGAGGTCCTCGGGCGCCGAGGCGCCGGCGGTGATGCCGATCGACGACACGCCCTCGAGCCAGCGCGCGTCGAGCGCGTCCGCGTCGGCGATCAGATAGCTCGGCACGCGCTGCTCGGCGGCAATCTCGCGCAGGCGGTTGGAGTTCGAGCTATTCGCGGCACCCACCACCAACATCACATCGACGTCGGTCGCGAGCTCGCGAACGGCGCGTTGGCGATTCTGCGTCGCGTAGCAGATATCCTTGGTGTCGGGTCCCACGATGTCGGGGAAGCGCTCCTTCAGTGCGTCGATGACGGCGCGAGTGTCGTCGACACTGAGTGTCGTCTGGGTGATGAACGCTAGTTTCGCGGGGTTGCTGACGCGAAGATTGGCGACTTCCTCGGCCTTCGAGATGAGATGCACCTTACCGTCGATCCGGCCCATGGTGCCTTCGATCTCGGGGTGGCCGGCATGGCCGATCAGGATGATCTCGCGCCCTTGCGCGGCGTAGCGCTGCCCTTCGCTGTGCACCTTCGAAACCAGCGGGCAGGTGGCATCGATTACGGGTAGGGTGCGGTTCTCCGCGGACTGCTCGACCGCGCGCGAGACCCCGTGTGCGCTGAATATGGTCACGCTCCCGGGTGGGATCTCGTCGAGCTCGTCGACGAAACGCGCACCCTTGGCGCGCAGCCGCTCGACCACGTGCCGGTTGTGCACGATCTCGTGCCGGACATAGATCGGCGGGCCGTACTTCTCGAGCGCGCGTTCGACGATCTCTATGGCCCGCTCCACTCCGGCACAGAAGCCTCGGGGCTGGGCGAGCACGACACGCAAACGCCGTCTTGCGGGAGAGCCGTTGCCGGCTGCCGGCTGGTTCATGAATACCTCACTATTGCGGCGAGAAAATAACCCGGCCCGCAGGGAATAAGCAAATCGGTACCTGCCCTCGCATGCCACAGAAGCAGGCAGGGCCAGCATTTGAACCGACCCAATTCTGCCACGTTTCAAGATCGTCGGCGCCGATCGCGCGAGGGCGGTTGAATTGCGTATTTGTTTCGTCTGTGTTTATGTGACCAACTAAACCGGCCGTGCCATTGATATTGCACGCGTGACCGGCGTCGTGCGTTGGATAACAACCGAGTTAGGGAAATCAACCGTGACGCAATCACCCCTGCCTCCCGCGCCTGGCGACTCAGAGGGACCCCGTCCGCTCTCGAACCGCACCCCCTACCTGGATCGGATCGTGTACCCGGCGGACTTGCGCCTGCTCGAGGAGAGAGAACTGAGCGCGGTCGCGGACGAACTGCGCCAGGAACTGATCGACGCCGTCTCGGTTACCGGCGGTCATCTGGGCGCCGGGCTGGGTGTCGTCGAGCTTACGGTGGCGCTGCACTACGTCTTCGAGACGCCAAAGGATCGGTTGATCTGGGATGTGGGACACCAAGCGTATCCACACAAGATTCTCACCGGCCGGCGGGACCGGATCCGCACGCTCAGGCAGGGCGGCGGCTTGTCAGGTTTCACGCGGCGAGTCGAGAGCGAGTACGACCCGTTCGGCGCGGCGCACAGCTCAACCTCGATCTCATCGGCTCTCGGGATGGCGGTGGCCCGCGACCTTAAAGGCGAGAGCCAGCACGTCGTCGCGGTGATCGGCGACGGCGCCATGAGCGCGGGCATGGCTTACGAAGCCATGAACAACGCGGGCTCTATGGACGCGCGGCTCATCGTGATCCTCAACGACAACGACATGTCGATCGCGCCGCCCGTCGGGGCGATGAGCGCCTACCTCTCACGGCTCTTGTCGTCGAAGCCATACCGCAGCCTCAGGCATCTCGCCCGGGAAATGGCCAGCAAGTTCCCAGGCCCGCTGGAGCGGGCGGCGAAGCGCGCCGAGGAGTATGCCCGCGGCTTCGTGACCGGCGGGACTCTCTTCGAGGAACTCGGCTTCTATTACGTGGGCCCGATCGACGGCCACAATCTTGACCATCTCTTGCCCGTGCTGAAGAACGTGCGCTCGAGCAGGGAAAAAGGCCCGGTGCTGGTTCACGTAGTGACACAGAAAGGCCACGGCTATGCGCCGGCTGAGGCAGCGGCGGACAAATACCACGGCGTCGTGAAGTTCGACGTGGCGACCGGCGCGCAAGCCAAGGGCAAGCCAGCGGCGCCGAGCTACACCGGCGTCTATGCCAAGGCTCTGATCGACGAGGCATCGCGCGATGATCGCATCATCGCAATCACCGCGGCGATGCCGTCGGGCACGGGCCTCGACAAATTCGCGGAGAGATTCCCGGAGCGCTGCTTCGACGTCGGCATCGCGGAGCAGCATGGGGTGACCTTCGCCGCCGGCCTCGCCTGCGAGGGAATGCGGCCGTTCGCCACGATCTACTCGACCTTCCTGCAGCGCGCTTACGACCAAGTCGTGCACGATGTGGCGATACAGCGCCTGCCTGTTCGGTTCGCGATGGATCGCGCCGGCCTCGTGGGCGCCGATGGCGCGACCCATGCGGGCTCGTTCGACCTCGCTTATCTCGGCTGCTTGCCGGGCTTCGTGATCATGGCGGCGGCCGACGAGGCGGAACTCGTGCACATGGTAGCGACCGCCGCGGCGATCGACGACCGGCCGAGTGCACTCCGCTATCCCCGTGGCGAGGGTATCGGAATTCCGCTGCCGGATCACGGTGAGCCGCTGGAAGTCGGGCGCGGTCGCGTGGTACAGGAAGGCACCAGCATCGCGATCTTGAGCTTGGGGGCGCGGCTGCAGGAGTGCCTGAAAGCCGCCGACGAGCTCACGGGTTACGGGCTCTCCACCACGGTCGCCGACGCGCGGTTTGCGAAACCGCTCGATACCGCACTGATCGATCGGCTCGCGCGGGAACACGAGGTACTGATCACCATCGAGGAAGCCTCGATCGGCGGGTTTGCCTCGCATGTGCTGCACTACCTCGCCACGTCCGGCCAACTCGACCACGGGCTGAAGGTGCGGCCGATGGTGCTGCCCGATCGCTTCATCGATCATGATTCGCCCGCCAAGCAATACGATCAGGCAGGCCTTAGTGCCCGGCAGATCGTGGAGACCGCGCTCTCTGCGCTCGGGCGGCAAGCGCGCGCGGCCTCCGCGCGCGCTTAGTGCGACGCCACTCACGGTGCACAAGAGCTGGCGCGGGGGTCTGTAAGCTTCCGTGACCGGAGGCAAGGGCGCCCGGCGGCGTCTCGATGCGCTACTGGTGGATCGAGGCCTGGTCGAGACGCGCGGCAGGGCCCAGGCGTTGATCATGGCGGGGCTGGTCTGGAGCGGCGATCGGCGACTCGACAAGCCCGGGATATTGCTCCTCCCGGCGAGCCCCATCGAGGTCAAAAGGCGAGATCATCCCTGGGTCTCCAGGGGTGGCCTGAAGCTCGTCCGCGCGCTGGATCATTTCTCGATTGATCCCACTGGAGGTGTCGCGCTCGACATCGGAGCCTCCACCGGCGGCTTTACCGATGTGCTGCTCGCGCGCGGCGCCGGCCGGATCTATGCCGTCGATGTCGGCTATGGTCAGCTCGCGGCAAAGCTCCGGGAAAATTCGCGGGTCGTCCTGCTGGAGCGAGTCAATGCGCGCAACCTCACGCGCGCCCAGGTGCCTGAGTCGGTCGATCTTATCGTGTGCGATGCGAGCTTCATCGGCCTCGAGGTGGTGCTGCCGGCGCCCCTCGCTCTGGCGGCAGAGAGCGCGCGGCTGATAGCGCTTATCAAGCCGCAGTTCGAGGTCGGCAAGGGCAAGGTTGGGAAAGGCGGGGTGGTGCGCGACCCCGCGCTTCGCCACGCGGTCTGCGATCGCATCGTCGCATGGCTCAGCGCGCAAGCGGGCTGGCGGGTCGAAGGCCTGATCGAAAGCCCGATCCTCGGTGCCGACGGCAATCAGGAGTTCCTCGTCTACGCCCGAAAGCACCCAGCATGACCTCGGTGAAGCTCGATATGGTCGAGCTCACAGTGGAACGCGTGGGTGCGCGCGGGGACGGCCTCGCCGTGTACGAAGGTAAGCCGGTATACCTCGCGTTTGCCGCACCCGGCGACCACGTTCGGGCGCGGCTCGGAGCGTCGCGCAACGAAGGGCGCCTGGGCACGGTCGTGGAAATCCTGATTCCAGGCGCGCGGCAACCGCCGTCCTGCCCACATTTCGGTACGTGCGGCGGCTGCGCGCTTCAACACCTCGCCGACGACGCGTACCGCGACATGAAAGAGGGAAGTGTGCGCGCAGCGCTCGAGCGGCGCGGCCTAGACGCGAGCGTCGTCGAGCCGCTTCGGCGACTGCCGCCGGGCACGCGGCGCAGAGCGCGGCTCGCCTTGCGTCGGCCGCGCAAGGGGCCCCTACGCGCGGGCTTTCATGCCCGCGAAAGCCACGAGATCGTCGACATGCAAGTTTGCACGGTGCTGCATCCCGCGCTCGTTTCTCTGGTGTCGCCGCTGCGGGAGTGTGCGGTGCGGCTCTTACACCAGGGCGAGGCCGGCACCGCGATGCTGACGCGTGTCGACAGTGGCCTCGACGTCCTGTTCGAGTTGCCGCGCGTGCCCGATATGACGGTGCTGGAGACCCTGGCAAAATTCGCCGATGCCAATGATCTCGCGCGGCTCTCTTGGCGAGTGGATGAGCAGCCGCCCACGCCGGTGGCGGAGCGGCGGCGGCCCTGCGTTATCTTCGCGGGCGTGGCCGTGGAGGTCCCCGCGGATGGTTTCTTGCAGGCAAGCGCGGAGGCCGATTCCGTGCTGACGGAGTTAGTGCTCCCCGGTGTGGGATCGGCGGCCCGCGTAATCGACCTCTACGCGGGCCTAGGGACGTTCACTTTCGCCCTCGCTCAGCGTGCGCCGACCCACGCCGTCGATGGCGCGCGCTCTGCGATTGCCGCGCTCACCTCGGCCGCGGCGCACGCGACGCTCGGCGGGCGGGTCACCGCTGAGGTGCGCGATCTCGAAACACGCCCAGTCATGGCGGATGAGCTTCGGCGTTACGACGCCGCCGTCTTCGACCCACCGCGCACGGGAGCAAAGGCGCAGGCCCGAGCGCTTGCAGCCTCGCAGATGTCGAAAGTGGTGGCCGTGTCCTGCAATCCCGCAACTTTTGGCCGCGACGCTCGCACGCTGGTCGATGGTGGCTACCGGCTGACCCGGGTCATGCCCGTCGATCAGTTCCTGTGGTCGGCGCAGGTGGAACTCGTGGCTTGGTTCGAGCGCTGAAGGGTCCAGACAAGATCCTTGAAAAAGCGGACCTGCCTTAAAAATAACCCCTCCCCATCGGACGCGCCGGTCGGTAGCATCCGGCTCATCTGTCATTGAGGCGTAATGCGCCGGGGGGTTATCATGGCCAACATCCTCACCACCATGCGAAAGTCCGCGCCGTTGCCTGCTATGGAACCACCGACACAACCGACCCGGCCGACGCCGCCTCAGGTTGACCGGGCTCCTCCGGTCGCTCAAAAGCCGAATGGCGAGACCTCGATGGGTCAGCCACAAACCGCAACCCGCACGCTGGTGGTGGGCCGGGAAATCGTGCTCTCCGGCGAGATCAGCGCTTGCGACCGCTTGGTCGTGGAAGGCACGGTTAAGGCAAACATCAAGGATTGCCGGGACATAGCCATCTCGGAAGGCGGGTTATTCACGGGATCGGCCTCGGTCGAGAGCGCTGAGATTCGCGGCCGTTTCGAAGGCGAGCTAACCGTGAGCGGGCGGTTGCTGATCCGGGCTCCCGGCCAAGTCTCCGCCGCGGTGCGCTACGGCGAGATCGAGATCGAGCGGGGCGGGCGTCTGTCCGGCCACGTGGACGCCACCGACGCCCCGAAGCCTCGATCGGGATTAGCCTGATCCGCCAAATCCTTAGATTCTGCCCCTGAGATCGGTCGACGGGCCTCAGCTGGGACCTAGGGCGTTGAGACCGGCGGCATGAGTACTGAGCCCGCCGGCTGTCTTGCGAGTTCCATTCGGCTAAGCACCGCTCGTAGCTGCGCAATCCCCTGTGCGAGCGCACCGCTACCCGCCGTATCGTCGTTCGAGGGCGATCGTCCCACCAGACGGCCCAAGGCCTCGCCGACAGTCTCCGCCCGGGGGTAGAGCTTGAGGGTCACGTCTTCGTCGTCCCCGATCTTGGCTGCCTGCTTTGCCAGACGAAGCGCGGTGCTGAAGCCGCCGAGTTCGTCCACGAGTCCATGTGCCTTGGCATCGTCCCCGGTCCAGACTCGGCCTTTGGCCACGCTCTCGATCGCGTCCTCGCCGAGGTTCCGCCCGCTGGCGACACGGTCCTTGAAGGTGCCATAGGCCGCGTCGAGGAAAGCCTCGAAGCGCTGCCGCTCGGGCGGCGAGAAATCCTGCAGGGTGCTGAACATATCGACGTTGGCGCCCTCGTTCACGGTGTCCCAGCTGACGCCGAGCTTGTCCCAAAGGCCGCTGAGCACGAATTTACCTGCGAGCACGCCGATTGAGCCGGTGAGAGTCGCGGGCTCCGCGACGATCTTGTCCGCAGGCGCCGCGACGTAGTAGCCGCCGGATCCGGCGACCGCGCCCATGCTGACGATCACGGGCTTGCCGCGCTCATGCGCCCGCTGCACCGCGCGCCAGATCGTCTCCGAGGCGACGGCCGAGCCGCCGGGACTGTCGACGCGGAAGAGGATCGCTCTCACGTCGCCGTCGCCCGCGGCCTTGTCGAAGGCGCGCGAGACCGTGTCGGCGCCCATCAGGCCCGACTCCGAGAACGGGTTCGATGTGCTGGTGCCTCGTTGGATCAAGCCGGTGCCATAGATCAGCGCGATAGTCGGGCCCTTCTCGTGCGGCCGTCCGGCGCGGTCGAGGTAGTTGAGCGTGGTGACGAGCTGCGCCTCTTTGCCGGCGCGCGCCTTGGCCGCAGCCTCCGCCTCGTCGCGGTAACCCAGATGATCGATCAAGTGAGCCTGCAGCGCCTCATCCGGAAGCAGCAAGCCGCGGTCGACCAGCGCGCGCACCTGCGCCTCGTCAATTTTTCTGTCATGCGCGACGCCGTGGACGATCTGGCCGAAAACCGAGCTTAGGATCGCCTCCGTCTCCTCGCGGTGCGGCGCGTTCATCTGATGCTCGGTGATCATGTTCATCGCCGTCTTGTATTCCGAGCGATGATCGAAGCTCGGCACGATGCCCAACTTGTCGAGGACACCGCGAAAGAAGGGTGCCTCCGTCCGCAGGCCCGACAAGCCCACGACGCCTTGAGGTTGTAGCCAGATCTCGTCGAAACCGGCGGCGAGGTAGTAAGCGTGGGTACCCGCGCCGAATTCGCCTATGGTGTCGGCATATGCGATGGCGAACTTGCCCTTGGCGCGGAGCGCCGCGATCGCGTCTCGCAGCTCCTGAGCCTGTGCGGTCGGAACGTCGTCGCCGCCCACGCGCGCGAACACGCCCTTCACTCTCGGATCGTTTCCGGCTCGCTCGATGGCATCGAGCACGTCGCGCAGCGTCGGCTTCAGGTCGCCGAGCAGCGCCGCCAACCCCTCGCGCGGCGCGGTGTCCGAAAGGCCTTCCGAGAGATTCAAGCTGAGCACGGTGCCGTCGGCGACGGGGGAGGACGCCGAGGAGCCCCAGATCGCCAGCGCCACTAGGGCGACGATGACGACGCTGACGAACGCGCCGATGATGGCGAAGAGTCCCACGATGAAGCGGCGCATTGGCGAAGCTCCCGGTCAGCGGTTGAGGCGGTGGTATTCCCGGTTCGGCATCATGTCGAGCGCGAAGGCCATCCGGTTCGACAGATTGAAGAACGCAACGACGTCGGCGAGATCGAAGATCTCGGCATCGTCGAGCCCGGCCGTGCGCAAGGCGACACGGTCCGGCTCCTCGATCTGATGCGGCGTTAGTGTCAGCTTCCAGGCGAAATCGAGCATGGCGCGCTGGCGGGCGCTCAGCTTCGCCACGCGATAATTGAGCGCCATCATCTCACCGAGCTCGGCGTCGTCCGAAAGCCGCCGCACCGCCTGCCCGTGGGCCACCAGGCAGTAATAGCAGCGATTGGCGGAGGAGACGACGACCGCCACCATCTCGCGCTCCAGCTTGCTCAGCTTGGAATCGCCGAGCATGAGCTCGTTGTACATGGTCATGAAATTGCGCAGCTTTTGCGGATGGAAGCTGTAGGCGCGCAGCACGTTCGGCACGAGGCCGAGCTTTTCCACGCATTTCTGGTAGACCGCTTGAATGTCGGCGTCGAGGTGCGCCGGCTCCGGCACCGGCAAGGCGGAGATGTGATCGGGCTGCGGCATGGAAGGCTCCTTCGGAGCCAGAAGTCAGAAACCGGAAACCAGAAGGTCCCTAGGTTCCGGCTTCTGGGTTCTGATTTCTGGCATCGGCTATTGCTTTGTGCCGAAGCAGGTGATCGGCGAGCACGACTGCAACCATCGCCTCACCCACGGGCGTGGCGCGAATGCCAACGCAAGGATCGTGGCGGCCTTTGGTCGAGATCTCGACGTCGTGGCCATGGACGTCGACGGTGCGCCGCGGTGTCAGGATCGAGCTCGTGGGCTTGACGGCAAAGCGCGCGACAATGTCCTGACCGCTCGAGATGCCGCCGAGGATGCCGCCCGCGTTGTTGGAGAGGAATGCGACGCGCCCATCCTGCATCCGCATTTCGTCGGCGTTCTCCTCGCCGGAGAGCGCCGCGGCGGCGAAACCGGCGCCGATCTCGACGGCCTTGACGGCGTTGATGGTCATGAGCGCACGCGCGAGATCGCCGTCGAGCTTGTCGTAAATGGGCTCGCCCAGGCCGACGGGAACGCCGGATGCCACGACCTCGATGACCGCACCTGCGGATGAGCCGCGCTTGCGAACGTCATCGAGATAGCCTTCCCACGCCTGAGCCGCCTGGCGGTCCGGACACCAGAAGGGATTGTCCTCGACCGCGGCCCAGTCCCAGCGCGCGCGGTCGATCTTGTGCGGTCCGATCTGGATTACCGCGCCGCGGACCGCGACGCTCTCGCCGAGGATCTTGCGCGCGATGGCGCCGGCGGCGACGCGGCTCGCGGTCTCGCGCGCGGACGCCCGGCCGCCACCGCGATAATCGCGAATGCCGTACTTGGCCCAATAGGTGTAGTCGGCGTGGCCCGGCCGAAACCGGTCCTTGGTCTCGTCGTAGTCCTTCGAACGCGCGTCGACATTCTCGATCATCAGCTGGATCGGCGTGCCGGTGGTTTGGCCCTCGAAAACGCCCGAGAGGATCTTCACTTGGTCGGGCTCGCGGCGCTGGGTGGTGAAGCGCGACTGACCGGGCTTTCGCCGATCGAGCCAATGCTGGATGTCGGGTTCAGAGAGTGGTATGCGCGGCGGCACGCCGTCCACAACCACGCCGATCGCGGGACCGTGGCTTTCGCCCCACGTGGTGAAGCGGAAGAGCGTGCCGAAGCTGTTGCCGGCCACGGGCGCCCTCGCTAGACGACCGAAATATCGGGCGCGTCAACCGCTTTCATGCCGACCACGTGGTAGCCGCAATCGACGTGGTGCACCTCGCCGGTCACGCCTGCGGCCAGATCGCTCAACAGGTAGAGCGCGGAGCCACCGACGTCCTCGATACTGACGTTGCGCTTCAAGGGCGAGTTGTACTGGTTCCACTTTAGGATGTAGCGGAAATCGCCGATGCCAGCCGCGGCCAGCGTCTTGATGGGCCCGGCGGAGATCGCGTTCACGCGGATGTTCTGGCCGCCCAGATCGACGGCGAGGTAGCGGACGCTGGCCTCGAGAGCGGCCTTGGCGATACCCATGACATTGTAGTGCGGCATCACGCGTTCGGCGCCGTAGTAGGTGAGGGTGAGCAGGCTGCCGCCATTGACCATGAGCGGCGCCGCGCGTCGGCAGAGGTCGGTGAAGGAGTAGCAAGAGATCTCCAGGGTGCGCAGAAAATTGCCCCGGCTGGTCTCGACATATTTGCCCTTGAGCTCCTCCTTGTCCGAGAAGGCGATCGCGTGCACGAGAAAATCGAGCCGGCCCCAGCGCTCAGCCAAGGCCGCGAACACCGCCGAGACGCTTGCCTCGTTGGTGACGTCGCAGTCGAGCGCGAAGGTGCTGCCAAGCGTCTCGGCGAGCGGTCGCACGCGCTTCTCCAGCGCCTCGCCCTGAAAGGTGAACGCGAGCTCGGCGCCCTGCGCGCTCACCGCCCTGGAAATGCCCCAGGCCAGCGAGCGATCGTTGGCGACGCCCATGATCAGGCCCCGCTTGCCTTCCATGATCGGCCGCGCCTGCACCATGGTGGGACAACTCCTTGATGTTCAATGCCAATGCCCTGAAGCGGGCGGCATCCTACACGAAAGCCGACGGCGGCGATATGAGGCGGCCGCCACCGCCGCCGCTCTCTCGTCGAATGGGGAGTGGAATGATGCTCCTGGCGCGGTCCACCGGGTCCCACGGCCGCGGTGGAGGCGTATGGGATCTCTCAGTGCAGCCGCTGTTTGGTGCGCTGCTCGAGTTCGTGCGCGGATTTCTCGTAGAAGAGCGCCAGGAGCAGACACTCATCACGCTCGCTGTCGCTCGTCGCCTCGGCGGCGATATTCAAGATCAGCTTCGCGATCTCGCGGAAGCTCTTGGCCTGCTGTTGTTTCACGGAACCGCCCCCCGACGCTGCCGTGGCGGAAAGTTATCGTCCCCGTGTGAGGAAAGCTATCCCGCTAGGACGCGCAGTCGAAGTCCCGCCGCTCTACCGCCGCTTCGGTGCGGGTTTACGCTGTTCCAAGCTTGCCCCGGACGTCGTATGGATGGCGCTCGGTCCAGCGCTCCAGGAATTGCGCGAGTTCAGGGTCCGGTGGGTCGGGCAGGACCACCCGCAGTTTTACGTATTGATCCCCGACGCTGTTGCCAGAGCTTGCCGGCAAGCCCTTTCCCTTGAGGCGCAGCAGCGAGCCGGTGTTGGCGCCCCGAGGGACTTTGACCGAGACCGGTCCATGGATCGTGGGCACGGTGATCTTGGCACCCAGCACCGCCTCGGGCAGCGTCACCGGGACCTCGATGTGGATATCGCGGCCCTTGCGCTGAAACAGGGCGTGCGGATCGACTTCAATCTCGATATAGGCGTCGCCCGCGGGTCCGCCGTTGCGGCCGGCCTCGCCCTGACCCTTGAGACGCAGCGTCTGGCCGCTCTCGATGCCCGGAGGGATCGCCAAGTCGACGCTGTGGCCGTCCGGCAGGGTGATGCGCTTCTTGGCTCCGAGCCCTGCCTCGAGGAATGGAATGCGCAGGCGATGCTGCGTATCGGTACCGCGCTGGCGCATGGTGCCGCCCCGGAACCCGCCGCTTCGAAAGCCGCCTCCAGCGCCGCCGAAGATCTCGGCCAGGATGTCCTCGACGGAGAAGCCTTCCGGCGCGCCCTGGGCCGGGGCCCCGCCGGGCCCGTAGCTGTAGGAAAAGCCCCGAGGCGCCTTTTCCGCCCCGGTCTCGTCGATCTCGCCGCGGTCGTAGCGCGCCCGCTTTTCAGGGTCCGATAAAAGCTCGTAGGCGCCGGTCACTTCCTTGAACTGCTGCTCGGTCGTCTTGTTGCCGGGGTTGAGGTCAGGATGAAATTTCTTCGCAAGACGCCGATAGGCCTTCTTGAGATCCTCGGCCGACGCGTTTCGACCAACGCCCAGAGTGGTGTAGGGGTCTTTCATGTCCGGCGATCCGGAGCATATGAGTGTCTCTGCGGCGGATGTCTACCCCGCGCGCTCCCGGCAAAGATGGGGCGGCAGCTCAAACTGCCGCCCCGCGCCATCCCTAATATGGTCTCGCCCGCGACGGTCACTCGCCCCGTCGCCGGCCGACGCGCGATAGGCCGCCTCTCAAGGCCGTGGCGGCGGCGGGGGATAGGGGTAATTCGGCGGCGGTTGGAAACCCGGGACCTGATTTCCCCTGGCATACATGCACTGCGAATAAGCCATGTCATAGCGCTGCTGCATGTTCATGGACTCATAGGCGGCGGAGTTGGCGCCATAGGCGGTACCGGCGACGGCACCCGCGCCGGCACCGATCGCGGCGCCCCGTCCGCCGCCCACGGCAGCGCCAAGGCCTGCGCCCAGGACGGTGCCGATGACCGCGCTACCGACCTGCTGGTTCTGGAGTTGCTGTTGCGCCGGGCCGATCACCTGTTGCGCGTAGTTCTGGCAGACGGCTTGGTCCTCTTGGAACACCTGGAACGGCTTATTCGGTGCCGGCATGACCGGGACGGTCGGCCCCTGGGGCGCCGAGGCGCAACCGGCCAACAACGCGATCGCCGCCCAGGCGATCACATGGACATGTTTCACTGGACGCTCTCCCTACTGTTTTGCCTTTGGGGTGATCGTATTGCCGGACTGCGGGGTGGGCGCCACTTGCCGCCATGCGCCGCTGCAATTGGCCACGTATGGGTAGTAGCCCTGCGGATTGTCGCAGTAATACCAGAACTGCTGCGGAGGCGCGCCTGTGGCTTGGACGGGTGCCTGCGGCGCAGGGCCCGGCGGCGGAGCGTAGTAAGCTGGATTGGGTGGATAGTAATAGGGGTAATAGTACGGATAGGGATAGCCCCAGTACTGGGCGGAATCCCATCCCCACCACGGGTCCCAGAAACCAAAGCCGAAACCGAAGCGATCGAAGTCGTGCCGGTCGTGATCGCGGAAGCCGCCCCGGAAGTCTCCTCGCCCGCTGCCTTCGAAATGGCGCTCGCGACCACCACTGCTGGGTGCGGCTTGGACAGGAGCTGCGAAGGCCAAGGTAGCGGCCACGGGCGCCAGCAAAATCGCGAGCCACAGCCGCTTTGACATCGTCATGATCGGAACTTCCTATGGCAGATCAACGCGAGTTTTCGAGGAACTCAACAGCACCGGCCGCCCGGAGCTTGTCCCGAACGAGGTTGGCACGAAACACGTTTGATCGGCGTGGAAAGCTATTAGGGTCACAATGAGTTGTCAATCAACGCGCGCGCTCGCGGCGTCACTGTTCGCGGCGCATGAGAGCTGTGCTTGGCGCCGTCGTCGATTCCCTGTGCAACTGGAGCTATGGTGGGGGTTGGGCGCAACAAACCGGCAGCGAGGTGGCGGTGGACCGGAGTCCCTATAAGGAACCCTTCGAGGAGTTCGAGCGGTGGTACGCCGAAGCCCGCGAGAAGGAGCCGCGCGATGCCAATGCCATGGCGTTGGCGACGGCGACGCGCCACGGAACACCGTCCGTCCGCATGGTGCTGCTGAAGGGCGCGGACACGCGTGGGTTCGTGTTCTTTACGAACTTTGAGAGTCGGAAGTCAGCTGAGGTGTTGAGCAATCCGCGGGTGGCGTTGTGCCTGCATTGGAAGTCGCTGGGCCGCCAGGTGCGCATCGAGGGCACGACTGAACAGGTCGCCGCCGCTGAGGCGGACGCCTATTTCGCCTCCCGCCCCAGGGACAGCCAGATCGGCGCATGGGCGTCCGATCAATCGCGAACTTTGGAGAGCCGCGCGGATCTCGAACGGCGTGTGGCGGAGATCGACGCGCTCTACGGCAACCAGCCGGTGCCGCGGCCGCCCCAGTGGTCTGGTTTCCGCGTCGTGCCTGTCGCGATCGAGCTCTGGCATGAGCGGCCATTCCGGCTGCACGACCGGATCGTTTATCGCCGCGCCGGGGATGGCTGGCGAAAGGAGCGGCTCTACCCGTGAGTGCAGAGGCCGTCGGCACCGCTGGGTTCGCATTCCGGCTGATGAAGCGGGCGACCACCGCCTCGGTTGCGGTGGCGGCGGTGATGATCGCGATCAAGCTGGCGGCCTGGATCGCCACGGACTCCGTGAGCCTGCTGTCGAGCCTGCTCGACTCGGTGCTCGACGCCGCCGCCTCGATCTTGAACCTAATGGCCGTACGCCAAGCCTTCGTGCCGGCCGATCGCGAGCATCGCTTCGGCCATGGCAAGGCGGAGCCGCTGGCGGGATTGGGTCAAGCTGCCTTCATTGGCGGATCCGCCGTTTTCCTGTTCATCGAGGCGGTGCACCATTTGGCGCAACCCGCGCTGCCCGTAAATTCCGTCATCGGCATCGCCGTGATGGTGGTTGCGATCGCGGTCACGCTCGCGCTCGTGGCCTACCAACGCTACGTGATCCGCCATACGGGATCGCTGGTCGTGAGCGCGGATGAGTTACATTACCGCTCGGATGTCATTCTCAATGCCAGCGTGATTCTCTCCTTGGTCACCTCGAATTGGACGGGTTGGTCCTACGCGGACCCGTTGTTCGGCATCGCTATCGGGCTTTGGATCATCTTCGGCGCGTGGCAAGTGGCTCGCAAGGCTCTGGTCCAGCTCATGGACCACGAGCTTCCGGATACCGAGCGAGCGCGCATTCGCGCGATCGCGCAGGCGCATCCCGAGGTCACCGCGGTCCACGACCTGCGCACGCGTGCCGCGGGGCCGACCGCCTTCATCCAGGTGCACCTGGAAATGGACGGCAGCATGACACTTGCCGAGGCACACCGTGTTTCCGATGAGGTGGAGGCCGCGCTGATCAGTGCCTTCCCCCATACCGAGGTGATCATCCACCAGGATCCCGCGGGGGTCGAGGAGCCGCGGCAATCGTTCCCGGCTGCTTCGCAAGGCCAGCGCTAGCGGTTTGATAGAATTGACCTAGCTCAATGCTGATCCATTTTGGTTCGGCGATCGTACGAGATCGGATGGTGGCTCTATGCCGCCGGGGAGCAGAGCGATGAGCATTCACACGATTCTCTATGCGGCCAGTGGCGGTTCAGCAGGCCACGGCGCGGCGGAACTCGCCTGCCGGCTCGCACGACAGTTCGGGGCGCACGTCGAGGGCTTTCATGTGCGCGTCGATCCGCGCCAAGCGGCTCTCGCATTCGGCGACGGCTTCGGCTCGCCCGTCGTGGGCGATCTGATCGAGCGCACCGCGCAAGAAGTGGCCGAGGCAGCCGCCCGCGCCAAGCAGCAGTTCGACCAGTCGGTCTCTGCCCATGGTCTACCGCTGCGCTCGGACCCGCCGACGTTGAAGCCCGGTGAGCCCGTGGCTGTGGAGGCGACCGCCGCGTGGCGCGAAGAGACCGGCTTTGCCGGCGACCTCGTGCCGCGCCGGGCGCGCCTCTTCGACTTGGTTGTGCTCGGCCGATCCGAGCGCGTGGTCGATCAGCCTCACACCGACGTGCTCGAGGACACCCTGATGCACTGTGGGCGTCCGGTGCTGCTGGCGCCGGCGCAGCCTCCCAAGGAGCTCGGCGTCGCCGTCGCGATCGCTTGGAACGCATCGGCGGAAGCCGCGCGCGCCGTTGCGGGCGCGCTGCCATTTCTGCGCCACGCCAAGGCCGTCCATGTGCTGACCGCAGGTGCCACGGACCCGTCCGATGGATCGGCGCTCGTGCAATCGCTCGCGTGGCGTGGCATTGCGGCAACGGCGCGTCATCGCGCCCCGCTGCCGGGCGTCTCCGTGGGTCAGCAGCTTTTGGCGGCGGCCCGCGAAGAGAATGCCGATCTTCTCGTAATGGGTGGCTATGGCAAGGCGCCGTGGCGTGAGATGCTGCTCGGTGGCGCCACCCGGCAAGTGCTCGGCAGCAGTCTGCTGCCGATCTTGATCGCGCACTAAGGAACTGGACCCATGACTTGGATGCGCATCCGCCTCGAGGTCGCTCGCAGCCGCGACTTCCCCGAGGGCAGTACGCGGCACGGCTATGAGATGGTGCTGCCACTCATGGCCGACGGCCGGATCGACGAGAAGGCGCTCAAGGCGGCGCCGGAGCTTGCGACAGCCCACCGCTTCTGGGAAGGCGAGGGCGACGCGATCGGCCAGGTCAGGCACCAACGTGGCGGTTGGCTCATCACCTATGAGCCCGGTGGTCCCGACGACGAACCGCTGCACCGCTTCCCCGAGCATCACTTCCGGCAGGGCGAATATGTCTCGGTCCGGGCGCACGCCGAACACGCGCTCAAGGTCGCCGCCGTGCGGCCGGCGCCGGGCCTCGCAACTTCGAAGATGTGAGGGCCCCGCACCTCTGCCGCACTTGGAGTTGACGCGGCACCACGAGATCTGGCGCGTGCAGGCTCCAATTTTCCACAATAGATTTACGGGCTCGACCGCGATACGCCGGATTTGATGGTCCAGGCGACCCGCCGCCTCTCGCAAGCGCTCGGCGTACACGCGCGGGATGCCACCGTGGAGCCCTGACGAGCGTGGGGACGCCTCGGTGGAATTTCCGCACAAGGATCGGATATCCGGGAAATCCCCATCGGCCCTAGGCTGGCAGTTCATCAAAACCGGCCGGAGATCGCCGATGCTGCGTCTCTACGACTATCTGCCCTCCCAGAATGCCTGGAAAATTCGGCTGCTGCTGAGTCACCTGGGGCTCAAATACGAACGCGTGCCGATCTCGATCTTCGAGGGCGAATCGCGCACCGATGCCTATCTCGACAAGAACCCGGCGGGCGCAGTGCCGGTGCTCGAGGTCGAGGCTGGGCAATGCATCGCGGAATCGAACGCGATCCTTTGCTATCTCGCGGAAGGCACCAGCTATCTTCCGGAGGAGCGCTTCGAGCGCGCCCGGGTGATGCAGTGGCTGTTCTTCGAGCAGAGTTATGTGGAGCCGCAGATCGGCAGCCTCCGCTATTGGACGCTGACGGGAAAGCTAGCCAAGCGCTCCGAGGACATGATCGCGGGCAAGCGCGCCTATTCGCTGCGCGCGCTCGCGGCGCTGGAGCGACATCTCTCGACGCGTAAGTTTCTTGTAGCAGAGCGCTATACCATCGCAGACATGGCGATTTACGCGTACGCCGCCCATGCGGACGAAGCAGGGCTCGACCTCAAGGCCTATCCGGCTTTCCGTGCGTGGATCGCGTGTGTCGAAGCACAGCCTGGGTTTCTCCACGAGCGTTTTTCTTACTCGGTCGATCCTTCCGCGAGCCGCGAGCTAGCGTAAGCCGCCCGCGGCTTTTCTCCGGCGCCGCCCTCGCCTATGGTGAGGGCATGAGATCGGGACGCAAGACGCTTCTGCTCACGGGCGCCAGCCGCGGGATCGGCCATGCGACGGTGCGCCGATTCAGCGAGGGTGAGTGGCGTATCATCACCTCGTCCCGGGACGCGGTGCCGCCGGAATGCGGCCGCGATCCCTATTGGACCGACCACGTCACCGCGGATCTCTCGGATGCGCGCAATATCGATGGATTCATCGCGGCGGTGACGGCGCTCCTCGGCCAGGGCGGGCTCGATGCGCTCGTCAACAACGCTGGCCTATCGCCGAAGTCGCCGACGCGCGAGCGCCTCGGCTGCCTCAACGGGGATCTCGCCGGCTGGCGCGAGGTGTTTCAGCTCAATTTCTTCACGCCGTTGACGTTGGCGCGCGGCCTAGCCTCGGCGCTCACGCGCGCCAAGGGCACGATCGTGAACGTGACCTCGATCGCTGCGCATGCCGTGCATCCCTTCGCGGGTTCGGCCTATTCGACCTCGAAAGCGGCACTCTCGGCATTGACGCGCGAGATGGCGGTGGAGTTCGCCCAGCTCGGCGTGCGCGTCAACGCCGTTGCGCCCGGCGAGATCGAGACCCAGATGCTCTCGCCGGAGACCGACACGCTGATCCCTCGGATACCGCTGGCGCGCCTCGGCACCCCCGCGGACGTGGCGTCGACGATCTTCTATCTCTGCACCGACGCCTCGTCCTACGTGACGGGCACCGAGATCTTCGTCACGG
>DASZHJ010000444.1:0-4203 GCA_035938015.1 Allostellaceae bacterium | reverse complement strand
CGGAGGAACCGGGCCCGCTCGCCTTGGGCCTGCGCGCGGGCATGAGCGCGCTCTATCGAGCCTGCGTGCTCGTTGCGGGCGGCGCGTTGGTGTTGATCTCGGCGGTGATCCCCTATGGCGTCTTCACCCGCTACGTGTTGAACAGCGCCGCTTCCTGGCCCGAGCCGATGGCCGTTCTTCTCGCGATCGTGCTGACCTTCATCGGCGCCGCCGCTTGCTACCGCGCGCAGATGCACATGCGCGTGACCGTGGTGGTCGGGCTCTTCCCCCCGCTCGGGCAGCGGATCATGAACCTGCTCGGCGAAGGCGTCATGGCGGTGGTCTGCATCTTCATGATGGTCTGGGGCGAGCGCCTGGTGGCGACCACCTGGCATCAATCGATCGCGGATTTCCCGTTCCTGTCCGTGGGGGTGACTTATCTGCCGATACCGGTCGGCGGCGCGATCACGCTGTTGTTCGTGATCGAGCGCGTCTTGATCGGCGCTCCGCCGCGCGACGCGCAGGCGCTCCATTGAGGCTCCCGGTCGAGGATCTCGAATGGATATCCTGATTCCGATCGCCGCCATGTTCCTGTGCTTCGCGATCGGCGTGCCGATCGCCTATTCGCTGGGCGTCGCCGCCATCGTGGGCGCCTTCTGGATCGATATCCCGCTCGAGGCGGTGATGCTGCAGATATCGAGCGGCGTCAGCAAATTCGCCATGCTGACCATCCCGTTCTTCGTGCTGGCCGGCGCCATCATGGCCGAGGGCGGCATGGCGCGCCGCCTGGTGGCGCTCGCCAACGTGCTGGTGGGAGTCGTGCGCGTCCGCGGCGGCCTATCCGTGGTGAACATCGTTGCCACCACCTTCTTGAGCGGTATCTCGGGCTCCGCGGTCGCGGACACCTCGGCGATCGGCTCCGTCATGATCCCGCAGATGGAGAAGAACGGCTATCCGCGGGTCTTCGCCACCAACGTCACCATCACCGCCTCGGTGCAGGCGCTGCTGGTCCCGCCCAGCCACAACGCGGTGATCTATTCGCTCGCGACCGGCGGCGCGATCTCGGTCATCGATCTCTTCATGGCGGGCGTGGTGCCCGGGCTGCTGCTCGGCGTGGCGCTGATCATCCTTTGCATCGTGCTCGCCTACCGCAATGGCCATCCGCGCGGCGAGCCGGTGCCGATGCGCCAAGCCGTCGGCATGGCGGTCGAGGCGTTCTGGGGCTTGATCACGCTGATGATCATCCTGGGCGGCATTTTGGGCGGCATCTTCACGGCCATCGAGGCCGGCGCCGTCGCCTGCGTCTGGGCGTTCTTCGTCACGATGTTCATCTATCGCGACTACCGCTGGCGCGACCTGCCGGTGCTGGTCCACCGGACGCTCCGCACGGTCGCCATGGTGATGACGCTCATCGCGATGGCGGCAAGCGTCGGCTACATCATGGCGTTGATGCAGGTGCCCGCGAAGGTCACGGCGGCGTTTCTCACGATCTCGCACAACAAGTACGTGATCCTGATGCTGGTCAACGTCATGCTTCTGGTGCTCGGTTGCCTCATGGACATGGCGCCCTCGATCCTGATCTGCACGCCGATCCTGCTGCCGGTGATGGTCAATTTCGGGGTCGATCCCGTGCACTTCGGCATGATCATGATGCTCAACCTCGGCATCGGTCTCTGCCATCCGCCCGTGGGGGCCATCCTGTTCGTGGGCTGCGCGGTCGGCAAAGTCACCATGGAGCAGGTGATGCGGCAGATCTGGCCGTTTTACGGGGTCATGTTCATCGTGCTGATGCTGGTGACCTACATTCCCTCGCTCTCGCTCTGGATGGTGCGCCTGGTACATTGATAGAGTGCGCCCATGGGCGCACTGCAGCCACCGCTGGTCATTCCCTACGGGAACGGTCTCCGCGTCACCATCGAGCGGCACCAGCCGCTGCGGCTCAACACCATGGCATGGAATTTTCCCGAGCGGCCGGACCTGATCGCGCTCGTGGAGCTCGACGAGCGTCTCGATTTCCTGCGCGATCACCTGAGGTCGCTCGGCGGCCTCTGGGACAAGCTGCTGCGGCTGTTCCTCGACGCCTACTTCCGCGACATCCGCGAGTGCATCGCGCGCAACCGCCCTGCCCTCGACGCGCTCGCCGCCGTCCATGGCAAGCTCTTCCGGCCCGAGGACTGGAGCTTTTCGGCCCTCTGTCCGCTCCCCCAGGCGCGCTTGCCCACGGCTCCGGAAACGCTCGTCGACTTCGCCTTCTGGACCGGCGCGGACCTTCACACGATCGATATCATCAGTATGACCTCGCAGAGCCGGCCTCAACGCGAGGGCCGCGCGCGCCTGCGAGACAGCGGCATTCTCGTGACGGAGATCCCCGGCGCAGAGCTGCAGCGCGGGCAGGCCGGCGATGTGATGGCAGCCCTTCCCGCTGTCTTCAGCGATTACTGGAAAACCGTGCCTCTGCCCTCGAGCCCATTCCGGATCGGCGGCCTCGCAGATGTTCTTCCACCTTAAGCAATCTTGTTGGACCTGATTCCGTGCGTCCTTCGACTCAGGCCCTTTGGGCCTGGCTCAGGATGAGGAGCTTTTCTTTCGGGTAACTCCGCAGCACCTCATCCTGAGCCGTGAGCGGAGCGAGCGCGTCGAAGGACGCACGACGCTACGCCTTATAGCGTCATTTCCAGCACGTAAAGCCCGCCGGAGAAGCGGTCGACGGCGTAGACGATCTCGTTCTCGTCCACGTAGACGTCGTTGATGTTGGCGGAGCCTACGCTCGACCCCTTGGGCGTCGGCGGCACGTAATGGGCGACTTCCTTGGGCTGGAACGGGTCGGAAATGTCGTGCACGCGCACGCCGCCGTTGAAGTAGGTGCCGAACACGAGCGTGCTCGACCGGAATGCGGGACCCGGCCGGTTCTCGTGCAGATTGTGGGCTCCGTAACGGCCGGGAACCTGGCGCTGCATCTCGATCGGCGGCAGCGGCAGCGTGCTGATCGGCACCAGATTATCCTCGCGGCGCGCATCGACGATCCACACCAGCTTCGGCCAGTCCTTGCCGCGGTCGGTGATCGCCTCGTCGCTCACCACCAGCAGGTCGCGGTCGAGGAGCGGCAACACCGTGTGGGTGAAGCCGGGATAGGGCGGGTGCGGGTTCCAGTGACCGACCGGCTTCGGCCGCGACTTGTCGGCGATGTCGAGGATCCAGGCGCCGCCGTCGATGAAGCCGACATAGGCGCGGTCGGGCCGCTCGGGATAGATGTTGGTGTTGTGGGCGCGAATGCCGGTGTCGAATTGCGGATGGCGCGGCGGCGGCGGCGCGGCGTCGCCCTCCCGCGTACCCGGCACCCACCAGCGGCCGAGCTCCGCGGGCCTGGCGGGATTGCGCACGTCGATGATCCGATACGCCTGGTCGTCGCGGGGATTGCGCGGCTGAAAGTCCGGCGCCCCGCTGGAGCAGTGGATGGTCTCGCCGTCAACGAACCAAACCTGGTGCACGCCCCGCGAATGCGGACCCGAGCAATCGAGAAAGCCGATCGAGCGCGGCTGCTCCGGCTCGGCGATATCGAAGAGCTCGATCCCCGCCGGGGTCTTTCCCACGGTCGCGGTCTGGTAGGCAACCGCCATCACGTCCCCGCAGATCTCGAGCGAATTGGACCGCACCTGCCGGTGCGGCAGGTCGGTCTGCAGGATCATCCGAGGACGGCGGGGATCGCTCACGTCGACCGCGGTGAAATTCTTCGGCGCGGATTCGTGGGCAAGCCACAGAATGCGCCGCCCGCCCTTCGCGAGCTGCAGGCTCATGCCCTCCCCGATATTCCCGAACCCGCCGAGCTCGTCGTGGGCGAGAAGCTTCATGTTGGAAATGCTTTCGGTCATGCGGAAGGCTCCGGTGAGAGGTCAGTTGCCGTCGATGCGGCGCTTTGCGTCCTCGATGAGCGTCAGGTCGACATAGCGGAGCTCGACCTGGATCGAGCTCGGGAGAATACCGCGCTTCGCGGATTCGTCGATCTCGATCTGGATCGCCTTGACCTCTGGCCGCGCGTCGGGCGAGCGGTACCAATCCGCTTGAGTGAAGCAATAGGCGAGGTTGTCGGCCGGCAGCTTCGTCACCTCCGCCGCGATCGCCAATGCGTCCGCATGGTTGGCGGGATCGAGGAACCAGCGTAGCGCGCGGATATGATCCTCGAAGAAATCCACCGCGGCGGCGCGATGCGCCGCGATGAAATCCGCG
>DASZHJ010000443.1:0-7210 GCA_035938015.1 Allostellaceae bacterium | reverse complement strand
TGCTAACTTATTGCTAACTCTGTAGGACAGTGGCAGTGGGCACTTACGCCTAACCTAATGAAATATCTGGTGAGCCCGGTGGGACTCGAACCCACGGCCTACTGATTAAAAGTCAGTTGCTCTACCGCCTGAGCTACGGGCTCGTAGGGTGGCGACCTCGAGACGGCGCGGACAATAGGGCCCACAGGCGCGGGCGGTCAACCGCGCGGGATCGGATTTCGCCGGCCTCGCAAGCCCGCCCTGAAAGGAGCCTCGCAAGCCCGCCCTGAAAGGAGACGCATCGGCGAAATACCCGAACGGTCAGACTGCGCATCTTGGCGATCGGATCCGGCTCTGGGATGGTGCCGAAGGAACAGTGGTCTGCTCGCTCGATACAGCCGAGTTCTCCGACGCCTACCCACCGGCGGAAGGGGCTTATTTGCGGCGTGGCATACTCATTCAATCGGCAAGGACTGGCTTGATCCACTATCTCGAGCCGGAAGCCACATTCGAGTTGCTCGAGCGCCCTCAAAAGGGGCCCTGAGCAATCACCGACGCTCAGCCCTCGGGTCAGATTTCGCGCGTATCGCGGTGGCGGTGGGCAGCGGTGGTCGCGCTCGTGCTGGAGCGGTTGCCGATCAGCCTCAGCGCCGAGGCCGCGAGCGCGTCGAAGAGCGGACGCATGGCCTGGTTCAAGATCGCGCCCACGGTGCCGATGCGGCCGAGCACGGTCGCGAAGCCACCGGAGGCGGGAGGCTTGGCGACAGGGGCGGCGCTTGTCGGGGTGGCATCGGCCGCGAGTGCCGCTGCCTCGAGCGCGTGCGCGGTCTTGGCGAATCTGTCGGCGAAGCCCTGATAGATCTCGGCGACCGTGCGCGGCGCGCCGGTGCCCTTGTCGTAGAACACGGCGTGGTTGGCGGCGGCGGCGTCCGGCAGCAGATCGGCGGCGATCGTGCCGGCGTTGCTATGCATCGCCTTGAGGAACTCGGTGGCACCGCCCGCGCCGAGGAAATGCGCCATATAGAGATCGGTATTGCCGGCAGGCCGGCCGAGCGCGCGCTCCACCTCGGTCTTGTTCTCCTTGGTGTACTCGGCAGCGAAGGCCGCGGAGAGCGAGGGATCGGTGCGCAGGCCGAGAATCTTTTGGCGTGCCGCGGGATCGGCCACGTGCGCGTGACCGGCGCTGTCGAGCGAGACCTGCTGCGCGAGCTCGCCGATGCCGTACTTGGCGCCGAAGCGCTGGACCATCGAGAGCCACGTGGTCTCGATGAACTGGAAGAGGCCGGTGGCGCTGCCCGTGCGGGACTTGGCGTCGGGTTTGAGCCCGCTCTCTTGGCTCGCGGCCGACACTAGAAAGCCGAAATCGACTGAGGTCGCAGCGCTCGCCTGACGGATGCTGCGGGCGACCGCAGGATCGATCGCGGCTGCTTGCGGCAGCGGGTGGGACGGGGCGGGCATAAGCGCGGGCGTGGGTCCGGTAACGGGAAAAGGACCGCCGGAGCCTAGCGGAGACTGGTTAAGGGATGGTGAGCGAGCCTTGGCGACGCGGCGCAAGCGCTTGGTCTTCCAGAGAGATCCGCCAAGCCAGCAAGGCCGCATTGAGGGCGGAGAACACGACCGCCACCACCCAGGCGCCGAAGGCGATCGGCAGCACGGCGATCTCCGCGACCACCACGAGATAGTTCGGATGGCGAAAGTACCGATAGGGGCCGCGTCGCACCAAGGGCGCGCCCGGCACGGTGATCACCCGCGTCGTCCAGTAGCGCCCGAGGCTCACGAGAACCCAGAGGCGAGCGCCCTGCAGGATCAGGAACACGACCAGCAGCGGCACCGAGACGCCCGCCTGGGGCGGCACGGTGAGCAGGATCCCCAGCAGCCACGCGGCATGCAGCGCCACCATGATGGGGTAGTGGCCGCCTCCGACCTCGATGCCACCCGCCTTCAGAAGAGCGCGCGTGTTGCGCCGGGCGTGCCAGAGCTCCGCCACCCGCTCGAAGGCCACCAGCGCCACTACACTGGCGGCGATCGGGTTCACGCGACCTCGACGACCTGGAATGCCGCGCTGAAGCCGGGACCCATTGCGGTCATCAGCATCCGGCCGGTGGCGCCGGCCTTCAGCGTGCGGTCGAGCACGAACAGCACCGTCGCCGCGGACATGTTGCCGTAGTCGCGCAGGACCGAGCGACCGTCCGCCAGCGTGCCCTCCGCAAGGCCGAAGGCCTCCTCGAGCGCCACCAGTACCTTTGCGCCGCCGGGATGGCTGATGAAGTGCTGGATGTCTGCGAGCCCGAGGCCCTGGCGGTCGAGGAACTCCGCGGTCACATCGCGCATCCGCTCTCGCACGAAGGTGGGCACGTCGCGGGACAGCCGCACCTGCAAGCCGTCATCCTCGATGTCCCAGCCCATGACGTCGAGCGTGTCGGGCCAGGTATGCTCGCCCGCGGCCCCGAGCAGGGGACCATCGCCGCGTGCGCTGATCAGCGCCGCCGCCGCCCCGTCGCCGAACAGCGCCGTCGAGACGAAGTTGGACTTGGTCTTGTCGTTGCCGCGGAAGCAGAGCGAGCAGAGCTCAACCACCAGGAAGAGCACATTCGCGTCGGGGTCGAGGCGCGCGAGATCGGCGGCGCGCGCCAGGCCCAGCACGCCGCCGGCACAACCGAGGCCGAAGATCGGCAGGCGCCTGACGTCCGCGCGCAGACCCAACCGATTGACCAGCACCGCATCGAGGCTCGGTGTCGCGATGCCGGAGGTCGAGACCACCACAATCGCGTCGACCTCGCGTGCGCCAATGCCGACCTGGGCGAGGCAATCGATGGCCGCGCGCTCGAGCAGTCCGACCGCGCTCTCGAAGTAGATCTCGCTGCGCTCGCGCCAGCCGTGCAATGTGTCATGCCAAGCGATGGGCACACAGGTGTGGCGCCGTTCGACGCCGGCATTGCCGTAGACCGGCAGCAGGCGCTCCACCAGTTCCGCGCCGGCATCCGCAAAGATCGCCCGCACTCGGTCGGCAACGTCGCGCTGGGTCATGATGTGGGGCGGCACGGCGGTGGTCAGGCCTGCCAATCGGGGCCTCGCCGTCGGCGCTGGCGAGCGGCGCCGTTCCTCACTAGAGTGCGCCCGGCGCCGACCGCGCGTCGCCGGCCTCAACTCAAAGGTCACCATATCGTCCAAGAGAGGTACTCCCACGCGTGCGATGTTAGAGGGTTTCGCATCTTCCGAAGTCAAAACTGCGAGCGGTATTGAAATCCATGTCACGGTGGGAGGGAGCGGACGCCCGCTTCTGCTCCTGCACGGCTATCCTCAAACGCATGTCATGTGGCACAAGCTTGCTCCGGCGCTGGCGGAGCGCTTCACTGTGGTGCTACCAGACTTGCGCGGCTATGGCGACTCTGGAAAACCAGCTCCTGATGGCAAGCACCTCCAGTACTCGAAGCGGGCAATGGCGCAAGATCAAATTGACGTGATGCGGGCCCTTGGTTTTCCGCGGTTCCAGGCCGTGGGCCACGACCGCGGCGGGCGCGTGCTGCATCGCCTCTGCCTCGACCATCCCGAGGCAGTCGAGCGCGCCGCCGTGCTGGACATCGGCCCCACCACCAGCATGTACGCCCGCACGGACAAGGCTTTCGCCACCGCTTATTTCCACTGGTTCTTTCTGATCCAGCCGCGCGACTTGCCCGAGCGCCTGATCGGCGCCGATCCCGATTACTGGCTCGAGCGCGTGCTCGGGCACTGGAGCCGCAAGCCCGGCGTGTTCACGGAGGAGGCGCTCTCGGAATACCGCCGCTGCTTCCGCGATCCCGCCGGCATCGTTGCCACCTGCGAGGATTATCGCGCCGCCGCCAGCGTCGATCTCGAGCACGACTGCGCCGACTCGGAGAAGCGGGTGGCCTGTCCGCTGCTCGTGCTCTGGGGTGCGGAAGGCGTCGTTGGAAAGATGTTCGACGCTCTGGCACTCTGGCGAGAGAAGGCGACCGAGGTCAGCGGCCGCGCGCTCCCCTGCGGCCACTTCCTGCCGGAAGAGGCGCCGCGAGAGACGCTCGCGGCGCTGCAAGAATTCCTGGCGGCGTGACGCATGGCCCGCGAACCCTCACGTTTTCGGTTGCGCGAGCGTTTCCGGACCTATTTCATTGCGGGCATCCTGGTCACCGGCCCGATCGCACTGACCCTCTATCTCGCCTGGTCCTTCGTGCGCACCGTCGACAGCGCCGTGAGCGCGCTGCTGCCCGCGGAATACAATCCCGAGACCTATCTGCCGTTCTACGTGCCCGGTATCGGTCTGGTGGTGCTGGTGCTCGGGCTGACGCTGATCGGCGCGCTGACGGCGGGCTATCTCGGCCGCGTGTTGGTGCGCGTGAGCGAGCGCATCCTCGCACGCATGCCGGTGGTGCGCGGTCTCTACAGCGCCACCAAACAGATCTTCGAGACCGTACTCTCGAAGCAATCCACGACCTTCCGCGAAGTGGTGCTGGTGGAATGGCCGCGGCGGGACATGTGGACGGTCGCGTTCGTCACCGTGCCGCCCGAGGGCGAGCTCAGGGATCTGAACCCGCCCGACAGCATCGGTGTCTACGTGCCGACCACGCCGAACCCGACCTCGGGCTACCTGATCTATGTCCCGCGCAAGGACGTGCGCTCGCTCGGCATGACCGTGGAAGAGGGCATCAAGCTGGTGGTCTCCGGCGGTATCGTCGCACCTCCCGACCGCCGCAAACTCGCGAAGTAGGGTCGGGCTCAGCCCGACCGCAGATAGCGCGCGGCCGCGTCGCGGTCGAAGAGATAGAGCAGGATGCGCAAGGCCTGACCGCGCGGGCTCGTGAGCTCGGGATCGCGATGCAGGACGAGCCGCGCGTCGTCCCGTGCCATCTGCATGAGCGGCGCGTGCGCCAGGAGATCCGCCAGGCGGAACTCCGGCAGACCGCTCTGGCGTGTGCCCAAGACTTCGCCCGCCCCGCGCAGCTTCAGGTCTTCCTCAGCGATGCGAAAACCGTCGTCGGTCTCGCGCAGGATGGCGAGGCGCTGCTTGGCGGTCTCGCCGAGCGGCTGCCCGTAGAGCAGAACACAGGACGACGATTTGTCGCCGCGCCCGATCCTCCCGCGCAGCTGATGCAATTGCGCGAGGCCGAACCGCTCCGCGTGCTCGATCACCATGATGGTCGCCTGCGGCACGTCGACGCCCACCTCGACCACAGTGGTCGCGACCAGCAGATCGATCGCGCCGTGCGCGAAGCCCTCCATCGCCGCGTCCTTTTGCGGCCCCTTCATGCGGCCGTGCACCAGGCCGACGCGGTTCCCGAACCGCTCCCTCAGATAGGCCTGGCGCTCGTCGACGGCGGCGAGGTCCACCTGCTCGGACTCCTCCACCAGCGGGCAGATCCAATAGACCTTGGCCCCGCCGGCAAGCGCGCGGTCGACGCCGGCGACCACTTCCTCCAGCCGCGCGAGCGGCACCGTGCGCGTGATGATGGGCTGGCGACCCGCGGGCTTCTCGGTGAGACGCGAGTGCTCCATGTCACCGTAGGCCGCGAGCATCAGGGTGCGCGGGATCGGCGTCGCCGTCATCGCGAGAATGTCGACGCCCTTGCCCTTCGCCGAAAGCGCCGCGCGCTGCTCGACACCGAAGCGATGCTGCTCGTCGATGACGGCAAGGCCGAGATCCCGGAACTCAACGCCTTCCTGGAAGAGCGCGTGTGTGCCCACGGCGATCCGTGTCTCGCCCGAGCGCAGCCCCTCCAGCAGCACCTCGCGCGTCTTGCCTTTCTCGCGGCCCGTGAGGAGTGCCACCGTCACGCCCGCCGGCGCCGCGAGCGCCGAGAGCGTGGCGTGGTGCTGGCGCGCCAGAATCTCGGTCGGCGCCATCAGTGCCGCCTGCCCGCCGGCCTCGACCGCGTCGAGCATGGCGATGAGCGCCACGACCGTCTTGCCGCTGCCGACGTCGCCCTGGAGAAGCCGCAGCATCCGGTGCGATGCTGCCATGTCGCCGGCGATCTCCGCCGACGCTTGCCGCTGCGACGTCGTGAGCTTGTAGGGGAGGGCCGCGATCGCCTTGTCGCGGAGCGCGCCCGGCGCCTTGAGGATGCGGCCGGGCAAGCGTCTCGTATGCTCGCGCAGCAGGGCCACCGCGAGCTGGCTCGCCATCAGCTCGTCATAGGCAAGGCGCTCGCGCGCGAGCGCCTCGGGCAGGAGGTCGGCCTCGCTTGCGGGCGCATGGAGCGCCAGCACCGCCTCGCGCCAGCTCGGCCACTTTCGCTGAGCGAGCACCGTGGGCTCGGTCCATTCCGGCAGCACCGGAGCCCGGCTCAGCGCCGCCGTGACCGCCTTTTGCACGGTGCGCAGCGGCAGGCCGGCGGTGAGAGGGTAGACGGGCTCGATCGCCGGCAGCTTCTCGGCCTCCACCGCGTCCACGATGTGGTCGGGATGGGTGATCTGGATCTGGTTGTTGAAATGCTCGACGCGGCCGCTCACCACCCGCGTGGCGCCCACCGGCAGCAGCCGCTCGAGGTAGTCGCCCTTCACGTGGAAGAACACGAGATGCAGGAAGCCCGTCTCGTCGCGGCAGCGCACGCGGTAGGGCTGGCGCGGGTGATAGGGCTTCACATGGGCATCGACGGTAACCGTGAGCGTGGCGATCATGCCCGCCGGCGCGTCGATCACTTTGGGATGAAACCGCCGGTCGATCAGGCCGGACGGCCGATGCCACAGCAGGTCCGCGACATGCGGCCCGCAGAGTTCCTCCAGCAGCTTGCCGAAGCGCGGGCCGATGCCGGTGAGCGTGGTCAGCTGGGCGAAGAGCGGAAACAAGATTTGTGGGCGCACGGGCTCACTCGGTCGAGGCGCGAGATGTTGCCCCTTCTATATCATGCCGTCTCGGCGGCTTCGGCCCTGGCTTTCCGCAGGGAGTCGCTATAATGCGGCGGCATCTCCAGCGCCCGGGAGGATCGACATGGCTTCGTCAGCGCCGCGCGGCAACGAGTTCATGATTCCCAAGACCATGAAAGCCTGGGTCCTCGGTGGCCCCGACGAGCTCGCGCTGGTGGAGAAGCCGGTACCCGAGCCCGGCCGCGCCGAGGTGCTGGTCCGCATCGACGCCATCGCGGTCTGCGCCACCGATATCGAGATCATCAAGCACGGCCTCCCCGCCATGATCGATGGCGGCTCGCCCTTCAACAAGAATTTCACGCCGGGCCACGAGTATATGGGAACGGTTGTCAAGCTCGGTCCCTCCGTCGACGAG
>DASZHJ010000442.1:0-7243 GCA_035938015.1 Allostellaceae bacterium | reverse complement strand
AACGAGCCGCCCGGGGCGCGTATGCGCGTCGGCCTCTCGGCGCTCACCATGGCGGAGTACTTCCGTGACTCGGCCAAGCAGGACGTGCTGCTCTTCATCGACAACATCTTCCGCTTCACCCAGGCGGGTTCGGAAGTGTCGGCGCTTCTCGGCCGTATTCCGAGCGCGGTGGGCTATCAGCCGACCCTCGCCACGGACATGGGTGCACTTCAGGAGCGCATCACCACCACACGCAAAGGCTCGATCACCTCGGTGCAGGCGATTTATGTGCCGGCGGACGATTTGACCGACCCCGCGCCCGCGACCTCCTTCGCGCACTTGGACGCCACCACCGTGCTCTCGCGACAGATCGCGGAGCTCGGCATCTATCCCGCGGTCGATCCGCTGGACTCCACATCGCGCATGCTCGATCCACGCGTGGTCGGCGACGAACACTACAAGGTCGCGCGCGACGTGCAGCGCGTGCTGCAGACCTACAAGTCGCTGCAGGACATCATCGCCATCCTGGGCATGGACGAACTCTCCGAGGAGGACAGGCTCACCGTCGTGCGGGCGCGCAAGATCCAGCGCTTCCTGTCACAACCGTTCCACGTCGCCGAGGTGTTCACCGGTACGCCCGGCGTATTCGTCGATCTCGCCGACACCATTAAGGGTTTCACGGGCATTGTCGCCGGCGAATACGACGACCTGCCCGAGAGCGCCTTTTACATGGTGGGTAAGATCGAGGAGGCCGTGGAGAAGGCGCGCAAGATGGCGGCCGAGGCGGCATGACGCCGGAGGTGCCCGCAGATGGCCGGTAGAATCGGTTTCGAGCTGGTCTCGCCCGAGAAACTGCTGCTCTCCGAGGACGTGGAGATGGTGGTGGTGCCGGGCGGCGAGGGCAATTTCGGCGTATTGCCGGGTCACGCGCTCTTCATCTCGACCGTCCGCGCTGGTGTGATCGACGTCTACGAGGGCAACCGCGTGAGCGAGCGGATTTTCGTTTCCGGTGGCTTTGCAGAGGTGACGCCGGAGCGCTGCACGGTGCTGGCCGACGAGGCGATGCCGCTCTCCTCGCTCGACCGCACGCAGATCGAGGAGAGCCTAAGGTCCGCCGAGGCCGAGATCGCAAGCCTGACGGAGCGGCTTGCTCGGCTACAGGGTGCCGAGCGAGACCAGGCGACCATCGAGCTTGCGGCGGCCGAGGCCCGGCGCGACGTCGCCCAGGCCAAGCGTGCGGCAATCGAAGCCGGCGCCGGTCACTAGTCCTATAAAGGCCACGCGATCGGCGTCAGAGTCCGACGACTCGGTCCCACTAGCCAAGCCGCTGGCGCCCTTTATAATTATTGGCTTACCCCAGGGCGCGACGGGGACTCGCGCCGACTCGCTCGGGGTTGTCGAGAGCGGAAACGGAACGGCCATGGGTGCTTGGACTCTGGACGATATTCCCTGGGACCGGCTCGACCGCAGCAAGGTCGATCCGGAAATCCTGCGCATCGTCAAGGCGGCGAGCCTAGTCGAGCAGAACGGCGGCGACTACGCGCACTATCTGTGCAACGTGTTCCACGACGATCCGGGCTTCCAGGAGGTCGCGCGCCATTGGGGCGACGAGGAGATCCAGCACGGCCAAGCGCTGGGCCGCTGGGCGGAGTTGGCCGATCCCGGCTTCGATCATGCCAAGGCCTCGGAGCGCTTTACGGCGGGATTCCGCGTCGATCTCGACGCCCGCAAATCCGTGCGCGGCTCTCGCTCGGGTGAGCTGATCGCGCGCTGCATCGTGGAGACCGGTACCAGCTCGTATTACAGCGCGCTCGGCGAGGCCGTGCAGGAGCCCGTGCTCAAGGCGATCTGCAAGCACATCGCCGGCGACGAGCTGCGCCACTACAAGCTCTTCTACACGCACCTCAAACGATACCTCGAGCGCGAGCAGATCGGATTCTGGCGCCGACTCAAAGTGGCAGCGGGTCGGGTCGCGGAATCCGAGGACGACGAGCTCGCCTATGCCTACTACGCCGCGAATGAGACGGCGGCACCCTATCAACGCAAACGCTTCAACAACGCCTATGTCCGCCGCGCCTACCGGGTCTACCGTGCGCACCACGTCGAGCGCGGCATGGCGATGATCTTCAAGGCCGTGGGCTTGACCCCCAATGGCCGGCTCAGCCGCTTCGCCTCGCGCCTGGCCTGGTGGATCATGCGCCGCCGCATGGCATCGCTGGAGCGGGCTGCGGCCTAGTGTCCCGCCCCTGAAATTCGCAACACGAATTTCAGGGGCGGGACACTAGCTTAGGCCTCCAGCACCGGGCGGAACTCCTCGAGTACGTGAAGATAGACCTGCCGCTTGAACGGCACGATCAGGTGCGGGAGCTCTTCGGGCTCGACCCATTTCCAGGACTTGAACTCGGGATGGGCGGTGGCGAGGTCGATATCCGAGTCTTTTCCCGTGAAGCGCATGGCGAACCACTTCTGGCGCTGACCTTGAAAACGGCCCTGCCGAAAACGCTCGCGCAGTTTCGGGGGAAAATCGTAGGCGAGCCAGCGCTTGGTTTCCGCGAGGAACTCGGCTTTGTTGGTGCCGATCTCCTCCTTGAGCTCGCGCAGTGCCGCCTCGCGCGGGCTCTCGCCGGTGTCGATGCCGCCCTGCGGCATCTGCCAGGCATCGCCCGGAAAGTCGACGCGCTGGGCGACGAATACGTCATTGCGCGGGTTCAGCAGCATGATCCCGACGCCGCGCCTGTAGCGAAGCGCCCGGCGCTTCGCGGCGAAAGCCCCGTTCATCGGTTGGCGGTGCGATCGGGCTGCATGTCGGCGGTCGCCGAGACCGGTGCCAGCGCGATACCCTTGCGCTCGAGGCCCGGGATCCACTGCGCCAGGCGCTCTATGGTGACGGGATAGACCTCGCCGAGCCCCACGGCGACCCCGGTTTGGTGCGCGAGTTGCTCAAGCTGTTGTAGGCGCTGGTCGATGGCATCCCGCGAGGCCTGCTGCTGGTCGAGCGCCAGATCGCTCACCGCGCGCGGCAAGCCGATGGACTTCGAGAGTGCGCCCGCGACGCTGTTCTCGGTCGAGCGGCTGTCCACGAACATCAGCCCGCGCGCCTTTATCTCGTCCAGGATCGGTAACAGGTCCGCCTGGGAGGTGGTGAAGCGCGAGCCTGCGGCGCTCACCACGCCGACATAGCCGGTAACCCGGCTCATCACCCAGTTCAGCCGCTCAAGGTTCTGCTGGCGGTCCAGCGAGATCAGAAGGGTGTGCGGGCCCGGATCGACGCGCGGATAGTCCACGGGCTCCATGGCGAGCGAGAGGAAAACCTCGTGCCCGGCGGCGCGGGCATAGCCGATCCACTCGTCGAGCTTCGGCGCGTAGGGATTGAAGCCGAGCGTCACGGCGCCGGGTAGATCATTGATTGCTGCTTCGGTCGCGGCTCCGGAAAGGCCGAGGCCCGTGAGCAGCACGGCAATGCGCGGCCGCTTATCCGTGCGGTCGAATGGATGGGCATAGGCTTGCCAGGGCTTGCGCCCATCGGGCCCGACCACCGGCAGAGGTCCGAGCGCGGTGCGCTCGACCAGCGCGGGATCGGGCGCCGGCGGCAAGGCCTCTGCCTTGCCGGAAGTGGCCGGTTGAGGCTTAGGCGGCGGGGTTGGCGGCAGCGCGGCCTGTTGGGTCGGCTCCGCCGGGAGCGGGGCGGCGGCCGGAACCGGCGGCGTTTGGGCAGGGGGTAAGGGAGTTTCCAGCGGTGTCTCGCCCGCGGTGGGCGGCGTCTCGGCCGAGCCGGGCGGAGCCGGGGTCGCCGCCGGCAGTGTCAGCGTCAGCAGAGGCTTAGGGGGTTCGGGCGGGGGCTTGGTCCAAACGAGCCACACGAAGGTCCCAGCGGCCAGAAGGACGATGGCGCCAGCGGTGCCCACCAGCAGGCGCGCCCCCCGGGAGGCTCGGCCTTCCTCCTCCGCCCAGCGCGCCACAGGACCCCGCGATCAGCGGGGAATGTTCTTGGCGAACATGGCCACGCCGCGCAGCAGATCGAGAGCGCGGGAGAGCTGATAATCCTGATCGGTCCCCATCACCGCGACGTCGGTGGTGGACGCCTCGGGCTTCACGTCGGGCTGCGTGGTGGTGGTTTGATCGGCGGGCTTAGCCTGCGAGCTCGGGCCCGGCGCCTTCGACTTGTCCTTGTCGTTGGTGGGCTTCGTGTCCGGGTTCGACAGCGCGCCCTTGAGGTCCGCCTCGTGGCGGATGTCGCCGGTGGCGACACGCTCGATCTTGGCGGCCTCGACCACGATGTCGGGATCGATGCCCTTGCCCTGGATCGAGCGGCCCGAGGGCGTGTAGTAACGTGCGGTGGTGAGCCGCATCGCGCTGTGGTCGGACAACTCGACGATGGTCTGCACCGAGCCTTTTCCGAAGGAACGCGTGCCCATCAGCACGGCGCGGTGGTGATCCTGCAACGCGCCCGCCACGATCTCCGAGGCCGAGGCCGAGCCGCCGTTGATCAGCACCACCACCGGCAGGCCGCCGGAGAGGTCCTTGTCGGGCGCCGAGTTGAAGCGCTGTGCGCTCTGCACCTTGCGGCCGCGGATGGAGACGATCTCGCCCTTGTCGATGAATGCGTTCGACACCGACACCGCCTGCTCCAACAGCCCGCCGGGGTTGTTACGGAGATCGAGCACGTATCCCAGCAGTTTGTCGCCGGCTTGCTGCTTCAGCGTCTTGAAGGCGTTGGTGAGACCCACGTCGGTCTGCTCGTTGAAGCTGGTGATCCGGATATAGCCGACGTCGCCACCCTCGAGGTGCGACTTCACGGACTGGATCTTGATGTTGGCGCGGGTGAGCTTCACGTCGAAGGCCTCGCGGCCCTCGCGGCGAATGGTGAGCTTGATGTCGCTGTTGACGGGGCCGCGCATCTTCTCCACGGCCTCGTTGAGCGACAGGCCCTGCACCTGCTCGCCATCGATCTGCACGATGTAATCGTTCGGCTTGATGCCGGCGCGCGCGGCGGGCGTGTCGTCGATCGGCGAGACCACTTTGACGAGGCCGTTCTCCATGGTGACCTCGATGCCGAGGCCGCCGAACTCCCCGCGCATCTGCGTCTGCAGATCGCGGAAGTTCTTCGAGTTGAGATAACTCGAATGCGGGTCGAGCGAGCTCAGCATGCCGTTGATCGCGGCTTCGATGAGCTGCTGGTCGTTGACTTCCTCGACGTAGTCGGAGCGCACGCGCTCCAACACCTGCCCGAAGAGGTCGAGCTCGCGATAGATCTCTTGCTTCTGCTGCTGGTTCTGCTGTTGGGCCTGCGGCGTCGGGGCCTGCGCTTGTCCGAGCGCGCTGTCGCCGGGAACCAGGAGCCAAACGAGGGTTGCGGCGGTTGCCGCTGCAATGCCGATGCGCATCATCCACTGACCTTTTCGTCGCGAGTCGCCAACCACGGCAACGGGTTTATCGGCTGGCCGTTATGGCGCAGTTCGAGGTAAAGGCGGGGCTTCGGCTCGCCGGAACCCATGACACCCACCGGCTCGCCCGCCACGAGCCAGTCGCCGACCACCTCGTCTATCCGATCGAGCCCGGCCAGCAGCGAATGATATCCGTCGCCGTGTTGAATGATCAAGATTTGGCCGTAGCCTTTGAAGGGCCCGGCGAATTCGACCTGGCCGTCATAGGGCGCCACCACGACGGCGCCGGCGCGCGTGATCAGGGTCAAGCCCTTGCTGGAAACCCCGAATTCGTCGAGCTCGCCGTATCGGAGGGTGAGCGTGCCGCTCGCGGGGTAGACCATGGCGCCGCGCGCCTTGTCGAAGGGCTGGACGGTCTTGGGCCGGCCGCGGTCGCCGGCTACCGGTGGGGGCGCCGTAACCGTCTCCGGCCTTACCGTGGCGTCCGGCCGCGGGATCGCGGCAACTTGCGCCTGACGGTCGGCATCGTTGGTCTTGCGGTCGGCATCGAGCTTCAAGATGAGATCGTGCAGGTCGCCCGCCTCCAAGGAGAGCGTCGCCAGGCGCTGCTTGGTGTCCTCTGCGCCTTGGAGCGCCTGGTCGCGCAACGTCGTCTTGCGCCGGATCAAGGCATCGAGCCGCTGGTGGTCCTTGTCCAACCCGCGCCGCTCGAGCTCGGCCGCGAGCTTCTTGCGCTCGATCTCCTGCCGCAGCCGGTGGAGATCGCTCAACTCCAGCGCCAAGGATTGCGCCTCGGACTGCAGCCGCGGCACCGTGTTGCCCAGCAGGATACCGGTGCGCACGGCATCCTCCGGCGCGAGCGGCCCGAGGGCCAGCACTTCCGGCGGATTGAGGGCGAGGCGCGCAAGGGCGGCCAGCAGCGCCGCTTCGTGGGCGCGGTTTCTCGTGATCACGTCCCGCTTCTGAGTCTCGTCGGCGCTAAGCGACTGGAGCTGCGCTTCGAGCGTCGAGAGCGTCGACTCGTGAGCCTGCACGGACTCGGCTGCGCGAATGCCGTCCGCTCGCAAAGTCTGAAGCTCCAGCGCGAGCGCGTCGGCTTGGCGCGTGAGCTGCTCCTGCTGCGTGCGGCCCTGCTCGAGCTCGCGCTCGACCGCGCGAAGCTTCTGCTGGGGCGTCTCGTCGGCGCGCGCGGGCGCAAGCGCAAGCAGAGTACCTGCCAACGCGAGCCCGGCTGCGGCGAGCGTCCGCGCCTCAGGCGGAGGCACGGCGCTCGCTCGCACGCTGAGCCAAAGCATGCCCCGTCATCGCCGCGGGTTTTGGCAAACCCATCAGCATCAGCAGCGTGGGCGCGATGTCCGCCAGCCGCCCATCCGCCAAGCGGGTGATGCCCGCGGGTGGGTTGACCAGGATCACCGGCACTGGGTTGAGGGTGTGCGCGGTGTGGCGCTCGCCGGTCTCGGGATCCCGCATCATCTCGGCGTTTCCATGATCGGCCGTGATGAGCAGCGTGCCGCCGGCGCGGGTGACGGCGTCGGCGAGCCGGCCGAGACAGCGATCGACGGCCTCCACCGCCTTAATCGCGGCGGCGAGATCGCCGGTGTGACCGACCATGTCGGCATTGGCGTAGTTCACGACAATCACGTCGAATCGACTGGCGTCTATGGCCTCAACCAGCTTGTCCGTTACCCCGTAAGCCGACATTTCCGGCTTCTGGTCGTACGTGGCGACCCTTGGGGAGGGGACGAGGATGCGGCTCTCGCCCGTGAACTCGTGCTCCCGCCCACCGTTGAAGAAGAACGTAACGTGCGCGTATTTCTCGGTCTCGGCGATGCGAAGCTGGGTCAGCCCCGCCTTCGAGACCACCTCGCCGAAAGTGTCCT
>DASZHJ010000441.1:0-4921 GCA_035938015.1 Allostellaceae bacterium | reverse complement strand
TTCGATCCCGCGACAATGACCGTCGGCCACGCCATCGCCCACGAGGCGCCGGCCGACCTCGCCATTCCCACCACCCGATAGGCCGCGGGCGGGCGCGCGGCCAATGTGGGCGATCGGCTTTCTGCTGATGTTCTTCGGCCTGCTCGCCGCGGGCATGCCGATTTTTCTGGTGCTCGGCACCTGCGCCGCGATCCTCTATTTCGTCTCCGACCAGCCGATGATCGGGCTGGCGCAGAACATGATCGACCAGCTCAACTCCACCACGCTGATGTCGCTGCCGTTGTTCGTCATGGCGGCGGCGTTCATGCGCCGAGGCGGGGTGGCGCAGGCGCTGGTCGACGTGTCCGCTGCCTGGCTCGGGGGCATCAAGGGCTCGCTCGGGCTGGTGGCGGTGGCGTCGTGCGCGCTCTTCGCGGCGATCTCCGGCTCGTCGGTTGCCACCGCGCTCGCCATGGGGACGATCCTGCTGCCGGCGATGCTTCAGCGCGGCTATCCGCGCTCGTTCTCCCTGGGCGTGCTCGGCGCCTCCGGCACGATCGGCGTGGTCATTCCGCCCTCGCTCGCGCTCATCCTCTACGGCATCGTGACCGAGCAGTCGGTGCCGCGGCTTTTCCTCGCGGGCATTTTGCCGGGATTGCTGCAGGCGGGCGCCTTCTTCCTTTGGGTGCTCTATTACGCGCGGCGCAAGAATTTTCCGGCCGAGCCGCCGAAGCCGCTGAGCCAACGGCTGCGCGTGACGTGGCGGGCGCTGCCGGCGATGCTGGTGCCCACGGTGGTGCTGGGCGGCATCTACGGCGGCATCGTCACGGTTACCGAGGCGGCGGCGCTCGCCGCCGTCACGGCGCTTCTGGTCAGCGTGATCGTCTATCGCGGATTTCACTGGAGCCAGATCCTGGAGGTGATCGCCGAAGCGCTCTCGAGCGCGGGCGTCATCATGCTGATCATCGCCACCGCGCTGGTGTTCGGCCATTGGATGACCGGCTCCGGCGTTCCCGCGAAGCTCGTGGAGTTCGCGGCGCATCAGGGCTTCGCCACCTGGGAGTTCCTGCTGGCGATCAACGTCCTGCTGCTGATCATCGGCTGCTTCCTGGAGGTGGTCAGCACGCTCCTGCTGGTGATGCCGATCCTGGCCCCGATCCTGGTGCCGCTCGGCGTCGATCCCGTGCACTTCGGCATCATCTTCACGCACAACATGGAGGTGGGCTTGGTTCACCCGCCGGTGGGGCTCAATCTCTATGTGCTCTCGACCATCTCCGACGCGCCGATCGGCGAGGTGATCCGCGGCATCCTGCCGTTTCTGATCCTGCTTCTGCTTGTGCTCGGCCTGATCACCTATGTGCCCGTGATGACGCTGTGGCTGCCCGACGCGGTGTTCGGGCGATAGGGGTTGTCCCGTCGTGGTCTCGTTCGTTGAATGGGTTTGAGAGTATCTACATATTTAAGTTGTTTATATTGATGTATTGACATTGCCGTGGTGTCATATTCGAATTCGGCCTCGGGGGATGGAGGTGATGCATGACGCCCGAACGGGAAAATCGGTGGATTGTCGCGGAACCGGACTTGGCGGAGGTGCTGGCCGAGCCCATCGTTCATCTTCTGATGCAGCGTGACGGCGTCACCCCCTGCGGGTTGCGTCGGGTGCTCGTCGCCGCACGCTCATCGCTTCGGAAGAGTCTTTGTCCGGACCTCGCGGCCTGAGACTCGCCGACCCTGGAGAGGAGCGAGACCGATGAGCAGGATTGAGGCGGAGGCTCCGAGCGGGCTGGTCCGTCGCGCGGACTCCGGCTGGCGCGAGCTCTGGCTCAAGGAGGATTGGTGGGCGATCTGGCTCGGGCTCGGGATCGTCGTCATCGCCTACCTGGCCTTTGCCAACGGCTCGAGCATCCGGTGGATTGCGGTCACGCCCGCGCGGTGGTTGAGCCTCGCGCAGCTCGGCGCGCATTTTGCCGCGAATCTCGATCGCTACGTCGTCCAATTCATCGCCTGGCTCGCCGTGTTCTCTGTTGCGCTCGGCGCGCTCGGATACAAGGCGCGGGAATTTGTTCCGGCGTTCCTGCTTCTCTACCTGGTCTCCATCGCGGTCTTCGCGATCGGCCAGTGGGATCAGGCCAGCACCTACAATCTGGAGCCGCCCTTGGTGGCGCTGGCGGTCGGGCTCGTCTTGTCCAACCTCGTCGGCTTGCCGAAATGGCTCGATGCCGGCTTCCGCGTCGAGTTCTACATCAAGGTCGGCATCGTCCTGCTGGGCGCGACGCTGCCGTTCACGCTGATCGTCTGGGCCGGCCCCGTCGCCATCCTACAGGCCTCGATCGTCTCGATCGCGACGTTCCTGGTGATCTATTGGGTTGCGATCCGGCTCAAGCTCGATCCGCGCTTTGCGGCGACCCTGGGGGCGGGGGGCGCGGTCTGCGGCGTCTCGGCCGCGATCGCCGTCGCGGGCGCCGTCGGCGCCAAGAAGGAGCACGCATCGATCGCGATCGCCACCGTCATTCTCTGGGCGATCGTGATGATCTTCGTGCTGCCGCTGGTGTCGCGCGCGCTGCATCTGCCCGCGGGCGTCGGCGGCGCCTGGATCGGCACCTCGGAGTTCGCCGATGCCGCGGGATTCGCGGCGGCGCAGGCCTACGGCGATTTCGCGAGCCAAGGCGTCGTCGCCGGCACCGCCGACCAGTCGGTCTGGGCCTTCACGCTGATGAAGGTGGTGGGGCGTGACGTCTGGATCGGCATCTGGGCCTTCGTGCTCGCGATCGTCGCGACCACGCGCTGGGAGCGCGCGGAGACCGGACGCCGGCCGAGCCCCGCAGAGATCTGGTGGCGGTTCCCCAAGTTCGTGCTGGGCTTCCTCATCGCCTCCCTGGTCGCCACGGCGGCCTCGGGCGACCTGGGCCTTGCCGACTTCAACAAGACCGTCAATCCGGGCTTCGTGGCACCCATCAAGGATCTCAGGACCTGGAGCTTCATCTTCTGCTTCTTCAGCATCGGCCTGACCACGCGGTTCCGGGAGCTGGCGACGGGCGGCTCCAAGCCGTTCCTTGCCTTCACCTCGGGCGTCGCCGTCAACGTGGTGCTGGGATTCATCCTGTCGGTGGTGGTCTTCGCCTCGCACTGGGAAGCGCTCGCGCGCTGAGGCTCGCTATTACCGGGGCGACAGCGCCGGCCGCGGCCCGTCGGTCAGGCGATAGCGCTCCAGGGCCGCGGCGCGAACCTGGGCGCGCGGGACTTTGCCTTGGGGATTGCGCGGCAGATTATCCAAGCTCAGGTAGGCGCGGGGCCGCTTGTACTTGGCGAGGGTCTCGGCGGCCGCGCGGGCGCGCGCTTCCCAATCCGGTGGCGCATCCTCCGCGACCGCTACGATGATTTCGCCCCAGTAGTCGGATGGCACCGTCGTGACCACGACCGTTGCCGCGGCGCGCGCAAGGGCGCGCTCGATCTCCTCGGGATAGATCTTGTAGCCGCCGGACTTGATGACGTCCGCCGTACGCCCCACCAAATGCAGGCGCCCGCGCGCATCGATCCGGCCGAGATCGCCGGTGGCGTGATAGCCGTCGGGCGGCAGGGGATGAAAGCCGTCTTCGTCGATATGGCGCGCGAGCATGTGGCGCGCGCGCAGATGCACTTCGCCGACCTCGTCCGGCTCGCAGCGGCTGGCGTCCTCGCGCCAGACCTCGACCTCCACGCCAGGGCCCGGCCATCCGACGCAGGCGCCGCCGCCCTCGGCTTCCTCGCGGTAATAGCGGTCGCAGGCCTCCGGCGGCAGCACGGTGATGGGGTTCACCACCTCGGATTTCCCGTAGGTCACCCGCACCACCGGGCCGAACATCGACCGCGCCTTCTCGTAGAGCGCGGGCGTCAAGGTGGAGGTGCCGCAAAAGACGAGACGCACCTTCGGAAACCGCCGACCCTCGAAGGCGCCGGCGAGCTTCGCCAGCACCGTGGGCGGCGCGAAGACGTGGTCGACGCCCGCCTGCAGAGCCGTCGCCACTTTCGGCAGATCGACGCCATCGAGCAGCATCACGCTCGCACCATGCTCCAGGAAGGCGACGCTGATGAGCGAGGCGCCATGGGTGAAAGGCGTCATCAGGAGTGCGCGGGTGCCCGGCGCCGGCGCGTAGGGCAGGGTCGCGCGCTGCAGCAGGTTGGCGATCCAGCGAGCCTCGTGGGTGTGGACGATCGCCTTGGGCCGCCCCGTGGTGCCGGAGGTAAAGCTGATGCGCCCCCAGACCTGCGCGGGTACGGGCGGAATGCGGCCGAGCTCGCCGGGCTCGGCCGGCACGTCCTCGACCGCGATCGTCTCGCAGCCGAGCGAGCGGAAGAACGGTGCTGCGGCGGCGCTGGTGACCACGCGCTTGATCTCCGCCAGGCGCACGCAGTACCGGCACTCGTCCTCGGTGAGAGCGGGGTTGAGCGACGTCTCCGCGGCACCCGACATCTTGACGCCGTAGCTCGCCCAGACCGCTGGAATGCCATTGCGCAGGAAGGTGGCGACCGGCTCGCCCGGCCTTACGCCGTGGCCGAGCAGCATCTCCGCCAGCCGCGCCGCATGGCCCGCGAGCGTGCGGTGCGTGATCTCGCGCTCGCCGTCGCTGACCGCGACGAGATCGCCGTAGTGGTCGCTCTCAGTCTTGAGTCCGCTCGACCAGGCGATCAGCGTGGTCAATGCGGGCCGAGCTCGCGGAGGTTCCCGTGGCGCTCCAGGGACTGCAGGCCCTCGAACAAGGTGCGAGCGCCGTTCTCCTGCAAGGTCGTACCGGCGCAGTCCCGGAATTTTACCCAGAGCTCGTCGGGGCGGAGAGGCAGCGCCCAATGCCCGCGGGCATAGCGCAGCTCGGGGCTCGCGAGGTGCTTTCCGTCCGCGAGCGTCACGTCGACCTTGTCGAAGGCGGCGAAGATCGGATCGTCGTCGGCGACCGTATCGGTGGTG
>DASZHJ010000440.1:0-1741 GCA_035938015.1 Allostellaceae bacterium | reverse complement strand
AGGCGGCGACCGCCTCCTCCAGCCGCACGGTCCCGCCCTCCCGCTCGCCGAGCCTCGTGAGCGCGCCGCCGAGGTTGTTCTGGGTCATCGCCCACTGAAGTGGCACGCGCTCACGGGTCTGCTCTTCCAATGCTGCGCGGTAGGCGGCGACCGCCTCCTCCAGCCGCGTCGTCCCGCTCTCCCGCTCGCCAAGCTTCCAGAGAGCGACGCCGAGGTTGTTCTGGGTGATCGCCCAATCGAGCGGCACGCGCTCGCGGGTACGTTCCTGCAAGGCCCCGCGATAGGCGGCAACCGCCTCCTCCAGCCGCGCAGTCCCGCTCTCCCGCTCGCCGAGCCTCTTGAGCGCGATGCCGAGGTTGTTTTGGGTCGCAGCCCAATCGAGCGGCACGCGCTCGCGGATGCGTTCCTGCAGCGCCGCCCGGTAGGCGGCGATCGCCTCCTCCAGCCGCCCCGTGCCGCTCTCCCGCTCCCCGAGGGTAGCGAGCGCATTGCCGAGGCCGTTCTGTGTCATCGCCCAGTCGAGCGGCACCCGCTCGCGGGTGTATTCCAGCAACGCCGCCCGAAAGGCGGTGACCGCCTCCTCCAGCCGCGCCGTCCCGCTCTCCCGCCCTCCGAGCACATCGAGCGCGGTGCCGAGGTTGTGCTGGGTCGCTGCCCAATCCAGCGGCGCCCGATCGCGCGTGTATTCCACAAGCCCCGCGTGATACGCCGCGATCGCCTTCTCGAGCGAGGGGTTGTCACCGCGTTCGTCGCCCTGGCGCTGCAGGGCATCTGCCTTAGCAACCAGAAACCGCCCCTTATCGTCAGGGTGTCCGATTGGCACGAGGTCGGCCGCCTCCTGAAAATGCTGCGCGGCGTTCAGGTAGTGGAGCCTGGTCATGGCGATGTCGCCGCGCACCCCACGGTCGGCTGCGGCGCGGAGCAGTCGGTGGTCGGCAGCTGCCTGGGCCTGCTGCGCTAGCTGCTGGGCCTGGTGTGCCGCCGCGATCTCCGCCTGCTCGGCTTGGCTCACCAGCTGATCGGCCTCTTCGAGGTTGCCGACCTTGATGGCGGCTTCGGCGCGCTCAACGAGATCGCGCGTGATCGGATCCTGCGGATCGAGGCCCGCCAGCCGCGCCGTTGCCTGCTTGAATTGTTCGGCGACCTCGGCCAGCTTCTGAGGCAGCCGTTCGAGCGGGACATCCGGCTGGCCGACAATGCCTAGTATCGTGACGGCTGCGCCCCGGAGTACGCCAAGCTTGCCGCTGAGATCCGCGATCTTGTCCGCGTCGTCGCCGACGCGCGCAGCCTTTATCAGATCCTGCACCTGCTCGGGACTGAGCCCAATATAGCTGACGGTGGCATCGCGTCCGGCTGTTATCGCCGGGCTCTGAGCGCCTTGCGTCTCGACCCGCTGCGCGTGGGCCGGGACCGGGAATGCCAACGCCGCAAATCCATAGAAGAGGACGGCGCGCTTGGAGATCCACCAAGCTATCCGGTAGCGGTGTGGTAAGGCGATGTGCGTGGATGAAGGAACTGCGGCCTCTTCCACGGTCTGGCTCGCTTCGCTGCAAGGGCCGGCTCGAGCCGACATCTGCCGTGACGGAGGGCTCCCGCCACATTTGCAAGAATACGCTCTTCGCGCGTCGAGCAGTGTGAGATAGCTCACATTTGAAATAAAATTAACCGTCGAGGCCGTTAGACGCTAACCCCGGTCAAGGGGCGGGCGTAGGCGTGGATTGGCCACGGAGCAGTCGGAAGA
>DASZHJ010000439.1:0-9778 GCA_035938015.1 Allostellaceae bacterium | reverse complement strand
GCCGGCTGGGGACCCGGGCAGCTCGATGCGGAGATGCAAGCCAATGGCTGGCTCCACGTCGGCGCCGACGACACGCTGGTATTCGACCCGAATGCCAAAGACAAATGGCAGCAGGCGCTCGCCAAGATCGGCGTCGACCTGACCGCCCTTTCCGGCGATGCCGGCCACGCCTAGAGAGCTCGCACGTCGCATCATCATTTGAGAGCCCCATGACGGTCGCGAGGGAATGCGCCGCGACCTCGAGCCTGGGCGTCGTCGCCGCGGGTCATCCCGATGAAGTGACGGCGGGTCTTGCCATGCTCGAGGACGGCGGCAACGCGATCGACGCGGTGGTCGCCGCCGCATTCACGGGCTACGTGGTCGAGCCGGCGATGTGCGGCATCGGCGGATACGGACGGATGTCCGCCTATGTCGCGGCACGCCGCGAGCTGTTCTCGGTCGATCACTATCTCCGTGCTCCCGGCGCCGCGCGGCCGGACATGTTCGAGATCGACCAGACCAAGAGCCTCACCTACTACGAGACGCCCTACACCACGGGGCTGCGCGCCGAGCGCGGCCCGCTCGCCGTCGGCGTACCCGGCGCGGTCGCCGGCCTTTATTGGGCTCAGCGGCGGCTCGGCCGCCTGCCTTGGGCCGCGGTGCTGCAGCCCGCGATCGCCGCCGCCAAGGCCGGGCTCGAGGTCTCGTGGTCGCTGCTCCTCAAGCTCGCCGAGAACTACGAGGCGATCCGCGAGAGGCCGGCGCTGGCGGCACTCTTCCTGCCGGGCGGCCGCCTGCCGCGCGCGCCCGGGCAGATCGAGCCCGGCGATCGGTTGCCGATGGACGGCCTCGCGGCGAGCCTGACGCGGATCGCGGAGGAGGGTGCCGCCGGTTTCTATTCCGGTCCGGTCGCCGAGGCGATTGCAAGCGCCTGCCAGGCGGAGGGCGGGATCCTCTCGCGCGAGGATCTGGCAACCTATCGACCGCGGATTCTGCGCGAGCGGCCGCGGCGCTACCGCGGCCTTGACTACATCACCTGCGCCGATCCCGTGGGATACGAGGCGCTCAACATCCTCGAGCATTTCGACCTCGCCGCGTTGCGGCCGGACTCGTGGGAGTTTCGGCATCTCATGGCGGAAGCGCTGGCGGCGGCCTTCGTCGACAACATCGCGCATTACGGCGATCCCGATTTCGCGGGCCCCGGCCCCGCCGCCGCGCTCTCGGATCCCGCGCTGGGCGCCCGGCGCGCGGCCATGCTGAGTCCCGACCGCGCACTCCCTCGACCGGTGGCGGCGATCGATCCGGGCAGCGGCGAGAGCGCGGGGATCGCGGAGCACCTCAAAGACGAGCCCTGGCCGCCCAAGCTCGCGGGCACCACCCAGATGGTCGCGGCCGATCGCGAGGGCAACATGGTGTCGCTCTGCACCAGCGTCTCCGCGAGCTTCGGCTCGCTGGTGGCGGTGCCGGGCACCGGCATCGTCCTTAACAACGGCATGAGCAATTTCGACCCGCGGCAAGGACGGCCGAACTCGATCGCGCCCGGCAAGATGCCGATATTCGCGGTGCCCACATTGGTGGCGCTCGAGAACGAGCGCGCCGTCTTCGCGGCAGCCGGCGCCGGCGGCTATCGCATCACCACGGGCGTGCTGCACGCGCTCATCCACTGGCGGGATTTCAAGCTGCCGCTCGCCGATGCGATCGCCGCGCCGCGCGTCCACTGCCAGGGCAAGGACACCTATGCCGACGCGCGCATCGAGCCCGCGGTCCGGGATGCGCTCGCGACGCTCGGCCATCGCGTGGTGACGCAAGCCGACGACCCCGGCCTCAACGCCTTCGCCCGCGTCTCCGCGGTGAGCCTCGATCCCGGGAGCGGGGCGCTCTACGCCGCCTCCGGCCCGCCCTGGCACGGCGCGGCGAGCGGACTCTAGCGACTGCCCTGAGACGGGCTCCGGGACGGTCGGATTTGGCCCCGATTGGCCTCGAGATCGGCCTTCGCCGAGAAAACGATCCTTGATTCTACTGAGAGAATCGGCTCTGCCTACCCAATGTCGCGTTCTGCCCCGGCTGCTCTCCCACGGTCGAGGTGAGGGTGTCTGTCGATCGCATGCTGAAGGTGGGATCATTCCGAGCGCCTCAGGGCCGAAGTGCGGCGAGCGCTCGAAGAATGCACCGATGCGGTTCAGCCCGACTCAACTCTCGCTGGGGACACAATCGCGCCGCTCAGCGCACTTGCAGCGCCAGACGGATGCCGATCGCGCAATAGATCGCGCCGACCACCTTGCCCTGCCAACGCACAATCGTGGGATTCCTGCGCAGAAATCCACCGATGCCGCCGGCGCCGATCGCGAAGACCATCGTGCTCACCACGCCCATGACCACGAAGAGAACGCCAAGCATGGCCAGCTGCGCCGAGACCGCGCCGTTTTCGGGTCGAACGAACTGTGGCAGGAAGGCGAGGAAGAACAGTGCCGATTTGGGGTTGAGGATTTCGGCAATGACCGCCTGCCGAAACGCTTTGCTCGCGGGCAGCGGGGTCGCGCCTTCGATTGCGAGGCGGTCCGTCCTCTCGATCATCGCCTTGATGCCGAGGAAGATCAGGTAGCCGGCGCCCAGATATTTGATGGTGTTGAACAGGACGGCCGACGCCGCGAGAATCGCGGAAAGGCCCAGGACCGCCATCGCCGTATGCACGAGATCGCCGACGGCGATGCCGAGGCCGGTGGCGATGCCGACGCGCGTTCCGGAACTCGCAGCTCGCGCCAAGGTCAGGAGTACGGCTGGTCCGGGAATGAAAACGAAGCCGGTCAGTATCGCGAGATAAGTGAGCAAAGTTGCGTGGTCAATCATTGCTCCCGGACCTACCGCCCAGTCCACTCCTCGCGCAGCAGGCCGAACAGCACGTGGTCCTGCCATTTGCCGTCGATGCAGAGGTATTTGCGGGCGTAGCCTTCCTCGCGGAAGCCGCAGCGGGTGAGCAGGTGGCGGCTGGCGTCGTTGTTGGGGAGGCAGGCGGCCTCGATGCGGTGCAGGTGCAGGCGGTCGAAGGCGAAGCCCAGCAGGAGGCGGAGCGACTCCTTCATGTAGCCGCGGCCGGCATAGCGCTCGCCCATCCAGTACCCGAGGCTCGCGGTCTCCGCCACGCCGCGCCGCACGTTGGTGAGGCCGATGCCGCCCATGAGCTGCCCGTCCTCGCGGCGGAACACGAAGAGGCTGTAGCCCTGATCGCCGCGCCAATCGGCGGCGTAGCGCGCAAGCCGCCGGCGGAAGGCACCGCGGCTCAGCGCATCGGAGGTCCAGCTCGGCTCCCACGGCGTCAGGAACCGTCGCGATTCCGCGCGCACGCCGGCCCAGGCCTCGAAATCCGTGCGCTCTGCCGGGCGCAGCACCACGCGCTCGCTCCAGAGCCGCAGCGCCGGCGGCGAGCCCACGAACAATCGCGGCAAGCGCAGGATCTCGGTCGCCATCGGGTCCCCCCTCCCCCGCGTCGCCATCAAGCCGCGAGCCGGCCGATCACCCGGCGGTAATCCTCCAGCCGCTCGATGGGACCGAGCGCGGTCAAGGTGAGCGGCCCCGCGCCGATGCGGCGCGCGGCGCGGATCACCGCGGCAGCGTCGACGGCGTCGATCTTCTGCACGATCTCGCGCGCATCGAACGGACGGCCGAACAGCAGCATATGATGCGCCTGCTGCTCGACGCGGCCCGAGGTGCTCTCGAGCCCCATCAGCAAGCCGGCCTTGAGCTGCGCGCGGGCGCGCTGGATCTCCTCCTCGTCGAGGCCCTCGGGCATCCGGCGCACCTCCTCGCAGAGCGCGGGCACCAACTCCGCCACCTCCGCCTCGCCGGTGCCCGCATAGATGCCGAAGAGGCCGCTGTCGCTGTAGGCGTGGACGAAAGAATAGATCGAATAGACCAGGCCGCGCTTCTCGCGGATCTCCTGGAAGAGCCGCGAGGACATGCCGCCGCCGAGCGCCGCGGAGAGCACGGAGAGCGCGTGGTAGTCGGGATCGTTGAACGCCAGGCCCGGAAAGCCCAGCACGACGTGCACCTGCTCGAGGTCACGCACTTTGCGGAGATCGCCGCCCTTGTAGCGCGGCGCCTCCGCGCGCGCGACCGCGACCTCGGGCAGCGCCGTGAACAGGCGCTCGGCCAGCGACACCACCTGGTCGTGGTCGAGCTTGCCGGCGGCGGCCAGCACCATGCCGGCGGCGCCGTAGTGCCGGTGCATGTAGCCCGCGATGGTGCCCCGGTCGAGGCGGCGGATGATCTCGGCGCGGCCCAGCACCGGCCGGCCCATGCCTTGGTCCGGGAAGGCGCATTCCTGGAAATAATCGAATACGATGTCGTCCGGCGTGTCCTCGGCCTGGCCGATCTCCTGCAGGATCACCTGGCGCTCGCGCTCGAGCTCCGCGGCATCGAACACCGAGTGCTGCAGGATATCGGCGAGGATGTCGAGTGCCAGCGGCACGTCGCCCGCGAGGACCTTCGCGTAGTAGGCGGTCTGCTCGCGCGAGGTATAGGCGTTGACGTGGCCGCCCACCGCCTCGATCTCCTTGGCGATCGCGAGCGACGAGCGGCGCTCGGTGCCCTTGAAGGCCATATGCTCCAGCATGTGCGCGACGCCGTTGATCTCGGCGGGCTCGTGGCGCGTGCCGACGCCGACCCAGACGCCGATCGAGGCGGTCTCGACGGTGTCCATGCTATCGGTGACGACACGCATGCCGTTGGCGAGGCGCGAGACGCGGACAGCCATTAGAAACCTCCTCCGGCGCTGGCCGGTGCCGCGACGGGTCGCGCGCGCGCGGCAATGAAACTCTGGACGGCCGACAACTCGTTCGGCAGCGAATGGATGCGCTCCGGCCGGTCGTAGAGATCGGCGAGGCGCGCGGGAAGCGGTGGGCGAATGCCGGTGGCACGCTCGACCGCGTCGGGGAACTTCGCGGGATGCGCGCAGGCCAGCGCCACGATCGGCGCCGAGCGGTCGCGGCGGGCGCGTCTCGCGGCCGCGACCGCAATGGCGCTGTGGGGATCCAGAAGCTCGCCGGTCGTGCGATGGGTCTCGCCGATCTCGGCCAGCGTCTCGGCGTCGTCGATCCGCGCGGCGGAGAACAGCTCGCGCGCGCGCCGCCATTCCGCATCGCTCACCGGCAAGGTGCCGGTGGCGCGGAAGCTCTTGAAGGCCGCCGCCACCGCCGCGCCGTCACCGCCCTTGAGCTCGTGATAGAGCCGCTCGAAATTGCTGGAGACCTGGATATCCATGCTGGGGCTGAGGCTCGGCTCGACGCCGGTGATGGTCATGGCGCCGTCGTCGAGGAAGCGCGTCAGGATGTCGTTGCGGTTGGTGCCGATCACCAGCTCCGCGATCGGCAGGCCCATCCGGCACGCGACGTGCGCCGCGTAGACGTTGCCGAAATTTCCGGTCGGCACCGCGAAGGAGACCTTACGGTCCGGCGCGCCCAGCGCGAGCGCCGCCACCACGTAGTAGGCGACCTGGCTCATGATGCGCGCCCAGTTGATGGAATTGACCGCGGAGAGGTTGTGCTGGTCACGGAACCGCGCATCCGCGAACATCGCCTTCACGAGGTCCTGGCAGTCGTCGAAGGTGCCCTTGACGGCGACCGCGTGCACGTTGGGCGAGGGCACCGTGGTCATCTGGCGCCGCTGCACCTCGGAGACCCGACCCTCGGGGTAGAAGATAAAGACGTCGAGGGAGTCGCGGTCGCGGCAGGCCTCGATGGCGGCAGAGCCGGTATCGCCGGAGGTGGCCCCGACGATGGTCACGCGCTCCCCGCGCCGGCCCAGCACGTGGTCGAAGAGCGGCCCGACCAGCTGCAGCGCATAGTCCTTGAAGGCCAGGGTCGGCCCGTGGAACAGCTCCAGAAGCCAGAGATCGTTCCCCAGCTGCTTCAGCGGCGCCACCGCGGCGTGGTCGAAATTCCGGTAGGCACCCTCGACGAGCCGGCGAAATTGGGCGGCCTCGACGGCCGAGCCGAGGAACGGCGCCATCACCGCAGCGGCGATCTCGGCGTAGGAACGGCCGCGCAGTGCGCTGAGCTCGGCCGGATCCAGCCGCGGCCAGCTCTCGGGAACGTAAAGCCCACCGTCCCGGGCGAGCCCGGCCAGCAGCACGGCCTCAAAGCCAAGGCGCTCCGGCGGGCGATGGGCATCGCGGGTGCTGACGTATTGCACGGAAGGACGGCTCCAGCCGGTCCGAGGGTCGATCCCTGGAACAGGCGCGGGTGAGCCTATCGCCGGGGTCCCCGCGCCGCAACCCAACCCCGGTCCGCACCTGCACAAAACACCGGCATCGATCTGGGGCATCGTGGTGGGCCCGAGAGCGCACTTCGTAATTCACTGATTATACACGTAAGTTATGGCATTTTCCAAAACCAACTGCCAAGCATGGCCGCCATGCGCAGGGCGAGCGCACGATTTGCCAAGACGAGTGCCCCGGCTTTGGCGAATGCTGTTCCCATGAGCCCCGACGATCCCGAGCACGCAAGCCCGAGCGAGCGCACCCGCTTCTGGCGCACGCGCGAGCTCGGCGACGTCGAGTGGCTGGCGGCCGAGTACCGCACGCACCGTTTCACCCGGCATTGGCACGACACCTACGCGTTCGGCACCGTGGAGACCGGCGGCGAGACCTTCGTGGCGCACGGCGAGCGCCACTATGCGAAGCGCGGCAGCCTGGTCCTGCTCAATCCCGGCGACATTCACGACGGCGAGACCGCGGATCCCGCGGGCTGGCGCTACCGGATGCTCTATCCCGCGCCCGCGGTGCTGGCGCGGGTCGCCTCGGAGATCGCGGGACGCCCGACGCCGCCGCCGCACTTCCGTCGCGCGGTGGTGCAGGATCCGGAGGCGGCGCGGTTGTTACTCATTGCGCATCGCACCGCGGAGACCTCGCGCCTGGCTCTCGAGCGGGAGGCGCGATTGATGGAGGCGCTGGCGCTCCTGGTGACGCGTCACGCCGATCCCGCGCCGATACCGGCGAGGGTCAACGGCGAGCACGCGCGCATCCGCCGGGTTTGCGACCGGATCGAGGACGACATCGCAGACGACCTGGCGCTCGACACGCTCGCCGCGGAGGCGAGGATGAGCAGCTGGCATTTCCTGCGCGTGTTCCGGCGCGAGACTGGCGCCACGCCGCATCTCTATGTGCTGCAGCGCCGGCTGGCGCGGGCGCGGCAATTGCTGGAGGCCGGCGAGGCGCCGGCGGCGGTCGCCGCCGCCACCGGCTTCAGCGACCAGAGCCACCTCACGAACCGCTTCCGGCGCACCTATGGCGTGACGCCTGCGGTGTTCCGCCTCGCCGCCGGCGACAGCAAGAAATTGCAAGACTGAGCCTCACGCCGCGGCCCAACATGGCCGCGGATTATGACGCTCTCCTCCAAAGATGCCGCGGATGCCCGGGCCGCCTTCATCGCGGGCGCACTGCGCTGCGCGCCGGTGGCGCTGGGCGTGCTCGCTTACGGATTGGTGTTCGGCGCGCTCGCCCAGCAAGCCGGACTCAGCCTTGGCGAGACCGCGTTCATGAGCGCCATCGTCTATTCCGGCTCGGCGCAGTTCGTGGCCCTCGGGCTCTGGGCGCTGCCGCCGCCGGTGCTGGCGCTCGCGCTCGCGACGCTGCTGGTAAATTTCCGGTTCTTCCTGATGGCGGCGACCATGGGCCGCGTGCTCGAGGGCTGGTCGCGCCTCAGCGTGTTGGCGGTACTGCCGTGGGTCTCGGACGAGAATTGGGCGATCACCATGGCGGAAGGCGAGCGGCGGCATTGGGGCGCTTTCTTCCTGGGCACCGGCGCCATGCTTTATGTGACGTGGCCCGCTGCGAGCTTGCTTGGCCATACGTTTGGCGCGGTGGTGAGGGACCCCAAGAGCTTGGGCTTCGATTATGCCTTCACCGCGGTCTTCGTCACGCTGGCGGTCGGGCTTGCCCGCAAGCACCGGGCGCCTCTGGTTTGGATCAGCAGTGCTGTCGGCGCGTTCCTGGCCGACCGACTGCTCGCGGGCAGCATGCTCGGCAGCAGCGCGCCGGTGCTGGTCGGCGGCCTAGCGGGGGCACTCGCGGCGGCGCTCGGACCGAAGGCGCGCGATGCGCGCTGAGGTCCTGCTGGCGTTCCTCGTCATGGCCGCCGTGAGCTACGGCATCCGCGTCGCGGGTTTTTTGGTGGGCGGGCGGCTCCACGAGCACCCGCGCCTGCGCGCGGCGCTCGACCAGCTCCCGGCCGCCATCCTGATCGCATTGGTGGTGCCGCTGGTCGCGCGCGGCGGCCCCGCCGAATGGCTCGCCACCGCGGTGGTCGCGGCGCTCGCCTGGTTCGTGGATCTGCTGTTGATCCCGCTGGCGGCGGGCGTGGTGGCGGTGGTGTTGCTGCGCGGAGTGCTCTAAGCGACGTTCGATATGCGAGCATTGTGCGTCCTTCGACTCGGCGCTTCGCGCCGGCTCAGGATGAGGGCATTGGTATTGAGGCACGAAAAAATCGTCCTCATCCTGAGCCGCGAGCGTCCCTCGATGCCGCAAAACGGCGCTCGGGATGAGGGCGAGCGAGTCGAAGGACGCACGATGCTAACGCAAGCGGAGCGCCTGCCTCCGCTCACGCCGCCAAGTACCGCCGCTTCAGATGATCCTCGTAGATCCGGGCGTCGAGGCTCGAGCCGGTGGCTTGGCGGAGGAGGTCGCTGGTCGAGAGCAGCGAGCCTTTGCCATGAATGTTCATGCGGAGCCAGGCGAGGAGCGGCGCGAAGTCGCCGCGCGCGATGGCGGCCGGGATCGTCGGATCGGCGCGCTTGGCGGCGGCGAAGAGCTGGGCCGCGGTCATGGCGCCCAGCGTGTAGGTCGGGAAATAGCCCCAGGCGCCGTCGTACCAGTGGATGTCCTGCAGGCAGCCCTCGCGGTCGGTGGGCGGGGTCACGCCGACGAGCTCTCGCATGGCGTGGTTCCACTCGCCCGGCAGATCCTCGACCTCGAGATCGCCGGCCACCATCGCCTTCTCCAGGCGATAGCGCAGGATGACGTGGGCGGGATATGTCACCTCGTCGGCGTCCACCCGGATGAAGCCGCGCTCGACCTGCGTATAAATTCGATAGAGGTTGTCCGGCTCCCAGGCCGGACCCTTGCCGCCGAAAGCATCGCGCAGCAACGGCGCGGTGAATTCCAGGAACTCTCGACTGCGGCAGGCCTGCATCTCCACCAGCAGAGACTGGCTCTCGTGCACGCTCATGCCGCGGGCATCGCCCACCGGCTGGCGCCGCCAATGCGCGGGCAGGCCGCGCTCGTAGAGCGCATGCCCGGTCTCGTGCAGCACGCCCATCAGCGCGCGGGTGAAGTTCGTCTCGTCGTAACGCGTGGTGATGCGGACGTCGTCGGGCGTGCCGCCGCAGAACGGGTGCAAGCTGATATCGAGCCGACCGTGCTCGAAATCGAAACCCAGGCGCTTCATGAGCTCGACGCCGAGCTTGCGCTGAGCCTCGACCGGGAAGTGGCCCTCGAGCAGCAGCGGGGCCCCACGCGCCGCCTGGCGCGCGAGGGCGCCATCGGTCAAGCCGGGCAGCATCGCAGCGAGATCGTCGAAGAGCGCATCGATCGCCGCGGTCGTGCCGCCGGGCTCGAACTCGTCGAGCAGCGCCTCATAGGGGCTGGTGCCGAGCCGAGCGGCTTTCGCCGCGCCGGCCTCGCGCACGAGCACAAGCACCTTCTCGAGATGCGGCTTCACCGCGGCGAAATCGGCAGCGGGCCGCGCCTTGCGCCAGACCATCTCCGAGGCGGAGCACGTCTTGGTGAGCGCTTCCACGAGCTCCGGCG